>CAYWZF010000031.1:0-27809 GCA_964461555.1 uncultured Robiginitalea sp.
TCCCAAAAGATGCAAGGGTGTTGCGGGATGTGAATGTACCTTATACCCGGGGGGAGGTTGGGGGGATTCCCCATTTTACGATTTGAAGATTTGAAAATTTGCCTATTTGAAAATGGGGATAGATTGTGATGCGCAAGATCCAGTCACCTCGAACCCTTTTTCCGCCTTCACTCCGAAAGGAAGAGAGCAAAATACCCTTCAGCTGAGTCGCTCATGTCCAGATAAGCCAATTTACACACTGCCTACTGGCACTGCTTACTGTAAACTTCCTCCTAGAACGCCTGGTTCACCCCGAAATAGAAGCCGCTGTTGCCATCCTCACCCACCCCGACGTCTAGCCGTACCAGGGTATTCTGGTCTTTGAGGACTTTAAATCGGATGCCCCCTCCGGCACTGAAGTGGGGGGCCTTGAAAAAATCCTGGTTGATGTCGCTGACTTCCCCCATCAGGGCAAAGGCCGCCAGGCTCAGCCTGGGCAGGAACCGCCATCGGTATTCAGCAGTCAACACGTACATCTGGTCGTCGATATAGCGCCCCTTGAAATAGCCCCGTGCCATGTCTCCGCCCCCGAACTGCGCTTTGGCCTGGAAGGGGACATCCCCGTAATTGTTTTCGAGGTAGAAGCGGGCGGCGATCAGGCTCTTTTTGCCAAGCGGCCGGTAGGCCCTCATATCTGTTATGAAGCGGTTGAAGCCGTGGGTGGCCCCAAAATTTTCGCTTGAAAACTGGGCGTTGAAATTCACATAATACCCACCGTGGGGGTCTTCTACCTGATCCCTGGTGTCCAACGTAAAAATGGCCCCCAGGCCCACGATTACAGCCCGGTCGCTGCCCAACACGTCCCCGGCTTCAAGCAGCCCCCCCTCGGCGACTTCCGTGACCTCGTGGTTCTCCAGATTAAAGCGCAGCCCGAAATTCAGGGAGGGGGGGAGGCGTTTGAGGAAATCTACCCGGAACTTGTGGCTGGTCATGTTATAGTCCTCCTCATTGGATGCGGGGGTGTCGTTTCCTATCCCCCAGAATTTGTTGGGATAGATCCGGAACTCATACACCCCGTCAAGGTAATAATCGCCGGCCCCGAAATAGAGTTGCGGAAGCGCCTGTATCACAACCTGTGAGTTGGTGGTGTAAATCCCGGTAAACAGGATATTCGATTTGCGCGACCTGAAAACATTTTTCTCGGAAGTCAGGAACAGCTGGCCGCCCCCTCCGAACCCGAACCCGGTTTCGGGGGTACTGAATATCACCGGGATGCCAATCAGTTTCAGGTCTTTCCCTTTATTGAGGGTATCGCTGCGAATAATGGCCTGGTCCTGCCGTTGTGCCAGGGCATGAAACGAGAAACCGAGGAGTGATATGAGGATGAGATAGCGCCGCATCAGAAAAAGAATTCATCCAGTAAGACATTGAATCCGAAGGAAAAGAATGTGGCATTGGAGAAAATGGACTCCGTCCTGTTTATCGACTCCAGATCGGAATTGTAGTTGACATCCAGCCACGACAGCGTGGTGCCCACCCCGACATCCAGTACGATTCGCTGCGATATCACATAGGCATACCCCAGGCGGAAGCGGGTAGCGAACCCGGGGCCCTCGGCAAGCTGGGTGTTAATCCCGTCTCCCTCCCCAATTGAGCCCTCTTCCCGGATGCGGATATACCCGGGCAAAATGCTCATGTACAAGGAGCCGTAGGGCTCTTTAAGGAAGTAATGGCTCACGGAGGGCCCGATGATCAGGCTTTCAGATTTGCGTTCGATCAGCCCGGCGCCACTGCTGCTGAAACCCAGCAGGTTGAACCCTACAAACCAACGATCGCGGAAAAAGACCCCCGTGAAAATCTCAAGCCCGTAGGAATTCGTGGAAAGCAGTCCCTCTTTCGATTCCAGTTTCAGGGTATTTGAGCTGAATGACCCGCTGAGGCCGCTCAGCCACCGTCCCTTTTTGAAAGGGGTTGAAAGGGTATCTGCGGGGGTGTCCTGTGCCCATATGCGGCTATTCAGCCCCATACAGAGTAAGGAGAGAAAAATCACTGAAAGAAACAGCGCCCTGGAACCCTTTCTACTCCAATTGCCCATAAATCAATATGTTCTGAATACTGGCCAGGAGCTTCATGCCCGGCCTGTTCCCGTTACTCTAAGGTACTCAAATTCCAGGGCTCCGCCAATGAAGAACCCGACTTACATTTCAATCCGGACCTTTTTTCATCCGAATGCGCGATGTGCGCACCCGTTCGGATTTTCCCATGCCTGAACCGCTGACGGCGGCCTATTTTCCGGCAGAATGCAAGGGGGTTGCAAGGTAAGAGGCTATCTTATTTCCCGGGGATTTGGGGGGGTTCCCCTTTTTACTACACAAAATGGCCGCCGAACCCTTCAGGCCGCCACTGGGTACTGCGAGATGCCACTGCGAACGGCCTACTGATATCCCGCCGCCTGCAGGTTGAACAGCTCGGCATACAGCCCGCCTTCTTTCATAAGCTCTTCATGGGTGCCCAGGGAAATGATCCGCCCGTCTTCGAGCACCAAGATGCGGTCGGCCATGCGCACCGTGCTGAAGCGGTGTGAAATGATGATGCTCGTGCGGCCGCGGGTAAGCCCGATGAAACGCTTGAAAACCTCGTACTCGGCCCGGGCGTCGAGAGAAGCCGTGGGTTCGTCCAAAATCATCACGTCGGCATCTTTCATATAAGCCCTGGCAAGGGCCACTTTCTGCCATTGCCCCCCGCTGAGTTCCTGCCCCCGGTAGAAGCGGCGGCCCAGTTGCTGGTCGAGCCCGGCCGACATCTCGCTGATTACCTGGTCGGCCAGGCTCTTCCGGGCCGCCTCCACAATGCGGTCTTCATCGGTTACGCTTTCGATGTCACCCACGGCAATGTTTTCACGCAGGGTAAACTCATACCTGAAAAAGTCCTGGAAGATCACCCCGAACCGGCTCCGGTATGCGTCGGGGTCAAAGCGCGCTATATCGGTGCCATCGAGCAATATCCGCCCCCGGGTGGGCTCGTAAAACCGCAGGATCAGTTTGATCAGGGTGGTCTTGCCCGCCCCGTTCTGGCCCACAAAAGCCATCTTCTCGCCGGCCCTGAGGGTAAAACTGATCCCCTTCAACACCGGCTGATCCCGGTCGGGGTAGGTGAAATGCACATCCTGGAACTCGAACCCCTCCCGTATCGTCTCGGGCAAGGGCAGGTATTCCGTGGCGGGGCGTTCGGTTTCCAGGTCGATGAAGTCAAAGTAATCCTTCAGGTAGAGGGCGCTTTCGGAGATCCGCGTAAAGCGTGAAAAGAAGCCCTGCAGGCTGCCCTGCAACCGGTTGAACGAGCCGGAGAGGAAGGTGAGTTCCCCAAGAGAAAGGAACCCGCCCAGGGTCCGGTAGATGATCAGCACATAGGCCCCGTAATACGACAAGACCCCCAGCAGGTTGAACAACCCCCCGAACAGGCTCTGCCTCCAGGCCAGCCGGCGGGTAAGCAGGTAGTACCGGCGGGCCAGTTCCCGGAAGCGGTTGGCAATGAAATCGGTGAGCCCGAAAAGCTTGACTTCCTGGGCGGTGCGGTTGTTGGCGCCGATGTACCGGAGGTAATCGAGCTCGCGCCGCTCGCTGGTCCAGCTCCGGGCCAGGGAGTACCGGTCTGACGAGAATTTCAACTCGTTGATGAAAGAAGGAACGATGCTCAGGGCCAGCAGCAAGATGAGCCACGGTTCAAAATAGATAAGGCCCGCGACCAGCGACCCGATCGACAGCAGGCTCTCGGCCTGGGCCAGCACGTTGCTCATCAGGGATACCCGGTTGTTGGTCTGCATGCGGGCCCGCTCCAGTTTATCATAAAAATCGGGGTTTTCGAGCTGCTCCATGGTCAGGTCGCGCGCCTTGCGGATGATGCGCTCTGAGGAGGCATTGGAATAGAGGTCGCCCAAAAGGCCGTCGGTCAGGTTCACCCCCCTTCCCAACAGGTCGGTGAGCAGGGCCACTCCCAGCTCGGCCCCCACATAGGTCCACAGCTGCCCCAGGTCATCTGACCCGGTTTGAAGCAGGCTGACGATCTCGTCGAGGATGAGCTTCCCGATCCACAGCAACACCACCGGGCTGAAGCCTTTGAACAGGCGCCCTGCGATATTCAGGGCAAAGAGGCCCGGGCCGTCGCGGTAGATCTCCCTGAAAAAACGGGGGATGGATTGCCACCCGCGGAACGAATCGCGGAGGGAAATGCGTTCGGAGTCACGGATCGATCTGGGTCTGGGGGCGTGCAAGGTCTTTTCCCTGCAAGGTACGCATCCCCGGGCAATTCCTCAACGGGTCTTGAGCCAGCCGGTAATGCTCAGCCGGCTTCGCCGGGCCGGCAGCACTTCGTGCTCCAGCACCTGGCTCTCAAAAACCACCAGCTGGCCGGGCCAGGGATGAACCTTTACCGGGCATTCCTCCCCGTTGCGGGTGGTGTAAATCACCAGCTCGCCCCCATCGGTGGGCTGCCAGTCGACAGGGTTCAGGTAGCAGATCACCGAAAGCCGGCGGCGGTCGTCGCGCTGGAAGGTGTCAAGGTGGCGTTTGTAGAAGGTCCCTTCCGGATACAGGGCATAGTGGAATTCGCTTCCGGCTATCCCCAGAAAGCAGGTTTTGTTCAGGTAGGCCACCAGCTGGTCTATCTTGTTCATAAAATGCCGTTCGGCGCTTTGCTGCGACTGCCGGTCGAGCCAGAGGATGAAATCCCCGCGAATGGATGCCCTGACCTGTTCATTGTACTGATTGCCGATGGCCGCTTTCTTAAACGCGTCGTCATGGTAGTTCCGGAGCAGCTCCCCCCTGAGTGATTCCGTCTCGGCCCCAGAAAGGAAATCGGGGACCACGCTGTAATGCCGGTCCATCAGGTCTTCTATCACCTTCTCAAACAGGGCATTGGGTTCGAATGCCAGCTGCTCAAAAAGCTCTTCTGCCATAGATGCGTGAAAAAGTGCGCAAATGTAATTCATCGCCCGTTTCCTCCGACATAATTTCTACTTTTGCAGGAAGAATCACCAGCATGAACCGCATCCGCATCACCAAGGAATTCACCTTCGAGACCGGGCACGCCCTGTACGGGTACGACGGGAAATGCCGCAACGTACACGGCCACAGCTACCAGCTGGCCGTAACGGTGGTCGGCACCCCCATCTCCGACCCCGGGCATGTCAAATTGGGAATGGTGCTTGATTTCGGGGACCTGAAGGCCATCGTAAGGGAAGAAATCGTGGACCGGTTCGACCATGCGACGGTTTTCAACAAAAACACCCCGCATGTGGCCCTGGCCGAAACCCTGAAGAAAGAAGGGCATAAAGTGATCCTGGCCGATTACCAGCCTACCAGCGAAAACATGGTGATCGATTTCGCGTCCCGGATCCGCGCCCGCCTGCCCGAAGGCATCGAATTGTTTTCGCTCAGGCTTCGCGAAACCGCAACGGCCTATGCCGAGTGGTTCGCCAGCGACAATCCCTGAGGCAGAACTCCGGGAACGACAACCAGTTATTCAGCGCATGAAGCAGCTAGAGATCCCCGAAGGCAAGAAGGTGTTTTTTGCCAGCGACAACCATCTGGGGGCGCCCAGCGCGGCAGATAGCCTCCCCCGGGAAAAGGCGTTCGTGCGCTGGCTGGAAAGCATCCGCGGAGAGGCGGCTGCCGTATTCCTCCTCGGCGATCTCTTCGACTTCTGGTTCGAATACAAAACAGTGGTCCCCAAGGGATTTACCCGCACTTTCGGGGCGCTGGCCAGCCTGGCCGACCAGGGGATACCTGTCTACTACTTTGTGGGGAACCACGACCTTTGGATGAACGGCTACTTCGAGGAAGAGCTTGGAATCCCGGTTTTCCACCGCCCCCGGGAATTCCAACTGGGCGGGCGGCATTTCCTGATCGGGCACGGCGACGGCCTGGGCCCCGGCGACAAAGGGTTCAAGCGGATGAAAAAGGTGTTCACCAACCCCGTGGCACAATGGGCCTTCCGATGGCTGCACCCCGATCTGGGCGTGCGCCTTGGGCAATACTTCTCGGTCAAGAACAAATTGCTGTCGGGCAGCGAAGACGTGCGTTTTTTGGGGGAAGAAAAAGAGTGGCTGGTACAGTATGCCAAGCGAAAGCTGGGTGAAAAACACTACGACTACTTCGTATTCGGCCACAGGCACCTCCCGCTCGAAATTGCGCTGTCTGACGATTCCACCTATGTGAACCTGGGCGATTGGATCACGTATTTCAGTTACGGGGTCTTTGACGGGCAGACGATGCGCCTGGAATACTTCCGGGAATAGCTCTGCCCTGATGGGTGGCCTAGGCCGGTTTCAGGTCGCGCAGCCTGAGCTGGATGCGGGTTTGCCCCTGCCAGCTGTTCTCCTCTACCGAAAAAACGGCGTGGAAGGGCTGCCTGTTGCGGATTTGCCCCAGCTTGTCGCCCAACCCAAACCCAATGCCGCCGAAGGGCCCTGCCCCATCCTGGGTCACCGACAGTTTCAGGTGTGCCCCGGTATCGCCCACAGCCCGGGCATAGCCGGTATCCTGCACGGGGCCGGCCAAAAAGGCCGGGGTGTGGTTCCCGGGGCCGAAGGGGGCAAACTGTTTCAGGATGCGCAGGAGTTTGGCATTGACCTGGCTAAGGTGGATGGGCAGATCGATGTGGATTTCCGGGGTGAGCAGTTCGGGGGGAAGGGTACGCGCCACCTGTTCTTCAAAGCGGGCCTTGAATTCCTCAAAGCGGGACGCCTCAAGGGTAAGGCCGGCGGCATAGGTATGCCCCCCGAACTGTACCAGGCAGTCTGAACAGGCTTCGAGGGCTTCGTACAGGTCGAAGCCGCGCACCGAACGGGCCGAGGCGGCCAGTTTATCCCCGCTCCGGGTGAACACCAGGGTGGGGCGGTAATAGGTCTCTATGAGCCTCGAGGCGACGATCCCGATTACGCCCTTGTGCCAGTCTTCTTTGTAGACCACGGTGCTCATCCGGCTTTCTTCCCCCATTTCGCGTATCATGGCCAGGGCCTCTTCGGTAATGGCCTGGTCGGTATCCCTGCGCTCTGTATTCAGGGCTTCGATGCGGGTCGCCTGGGCCAGGGCCCGGCCGTAGTCGGTCTCGGTGAGCAGGCTTACAGCAGCTTCCCCGTGCTGCATGCGCCCGGCCGCATTGATTCGGGGGGCCAACTGGAAAACCAGGTCCGAAACCTGGTACTGGTCGCGTTGCACCCCCTGCATAAGGGCATGCAGGCCGGGCCGGGGTTCTGAATTGATCACCTGGAGGCCAAAATGCACCAGTACCCGGTTCTCCCCGGTGATGGGGACTATATCGGCCCCGATGGCCGTGGCCACCAGGTCGAGGTAGGGCAGCAGGGTCTTCACCCCCAGCCCTTTCCGGGAGTGAAGGGCCTGTATCAGCTTGAAGCCCACCCCGCAGCCGCAGAGCTCCTTATACGGGTACGGGCAATCGGGGCGCTTCGGGTCGAGCACAGCCACGGCGTCTGGGAGCGCCGGGCCCGGGCGGTGGTGGTCGCAGACGATCAGGTCGATCCCCTTCTGCCGGGCATACGCCGCCTGGTCGAGGGCCTTGACGCCGCAATCGAGGGCTATGATCAGGGTAATGCCGTTGTCGTGGGCAAAGTCGATGCCCTGGTAAGACAGGCCATACCCTTCCGTGTACCGGTCGGGGATATAGGTGGCCACATCCGGGTAGTCCTCCCGCAGGTATCCGGCCATCAGGGCCACGGCAGTGGTCCCGTCGACATCATAGTCCCCATATACCAAAATGCGCTCTCCCCCGGCCAGCGCCTCCTCGATTCGCTCCACGGCGGCCTCCATGTCGCGCATCAGGAACGGGTCGTGCAGATGATCGAGGGAAGGCCTGAAGAAATGCCGCGCTTCTTCGAAACTCCGGATATCGCGCTGTATGAGCAGGGATGCGACAAGCCGGTCTACCCCCAGTTCGGCCGCCAGGGCTGCGGTTTCATCGGGATCGGGTTCGTGTCTGAGAATCCAGCGCATATCTGAGTGTTGGGGCAAAGGTAGGGGACGTGGCTGCAAGTTGGCTGCAGCGTATTACTCGTCGTGAAAAATAGTGGCCCATTCCAATTGGGCAAAGGAGCGGAACATCTCGATCACCCCGCAGTATTTCTCCACCGAAAGCTGCACGGCCCGCTCCAGCTTCTTGTGGTCAAGGCCCGGGCCGAAAAAGTGGTATTCGAGGCGAACAGCTGTATAGGTCTGCGGATGGTTTTCGCTGAGGTCGGCAGCGATATCGATCCGGAAATCGCGTACCTCCAGTTTCATTTTGCGCATCAGGGAGGCCACATCCAGGCCAGAACATCCTGCCAGCGAACTGAGCATCAATGCCTTGGGGCGCAATCCGGCTCCGGCGCCCCCGTCATTCGGGCTGGCATCAATACGAAAGGTCAGGCCAGATGGGTTGGTGCTTTCAAAGGCCATTTCGCCCAGCCAGCGGGTTGAGATATGATTGGTAAAAGCCATATTTTTTCGTTTCTTAAGACCCCAAAAGTACAACAAATACCACGTTTATGCCGCTAGTAACCCCCCTAGACCCGAATGCCGACCCCCAAACCCGCCAGCTCGCCTCCTTCTTTAACGAGACCCTCGGGTTCTGCCCGAATTCGGTGCTTACCATGCAGCACCGGCCAGCCATTTCGCAGGCTTTCATCAACCTGAACAAGGCGGTGATGGAGAACCAGGGGCGGGTCAGCTCGGCCCTGAAACGCCTGATCGCCTGGGTGAGCAGCAATGCCACCGGGTGCCGGTACTGCCAGGCCCATGCCATCAGGGCCGCCGAGCGGTACGGCGCACCCCCGCAGCAATTGGAACACGTCTGGGAATACCGTACCCACCCGGCATTTTCCGAGGCTGAACGGGCCGCCCTCGACTTCGCCCTGGCGGCTTCGGTGATCCCGAATGCGGTGGACGAGGCCATCAGCCGGCGGCTGCATGCCCACTGGGATGAGGGCGAAATCGTCGAAATGATGGGGGTTATAGCCCTTTTCGGATACCTGAACCGCTGGAATGACTCCATGGCCACCCGCATCGAAGCGGGAGCCGTTGAAAGCGCGGAAAAATACCTCGGCAGGGTGGGCTGGGAAGAGGGAAAGCACGCCTCCCATTAAACAGGTTGACCCCTTGGGCGCGTTCGCCCCGGGCTTATTCCTTCCCGGCCACTACGAGCACGAACTCCCCTTTCGGGGGATGCGTGCGGAAATGTGCCAGCACCTCTTCGAGGGTGCCCCGAACGGTCTCCTCATACAGCTTTGTAAGTTCGCGGCTCACTGAGATCGGGCGCTGCTTCCCGAAGGTGGCCCCGAATTGCTCAAGGGTTTTGAGCAGCTTGTGGGGCGACTCGTAAAAAACCATGGTGCGGGGCTCCTCAGCAAGGGCCTGCAGGCGGGTTTGCCGGCCTTTTTTCTGGGGCAGGAAGCCTTCGAAGACAAACCGGTCTGAAGGGTAGCCGCTGGCGACCAGGGCCGGGATGAGGGCCGTGGCCCCGGGCAGGCACTCGACCCTGATGCCCGCTTCCAGGCCGGCACGCACCAGCAGGAAGCCGGGATCTGAAATGCCCGGGGTTCCGGCGTCTGAAATGAGGGCCATGCTGGCCCCCTTCGCGAGCTCTGCCACTATTCCGGCTGCCACCCGGTGTTCGTTGTGCATGTGGTAAGACCGGCGGGGGGTGCTGATGCCGTAATGGCTGAGTAGCTTGCCGCTGGTGCGGGTATCTTCGGCCAGGATCAGGTCCACGCCTTTGAGTACCTCCAGGGCGCGGAGGGTGATATCCCCCAGATTGCCGATCGGGGTGGGTACGATGTAGAGCGTCCCTTTCTCCATACGCTTAAAAAAAGAGGCCGAAACCGGCATCCCGAATTCGGCCCTGAATGATCTGTTGGCAGGGTATCAGGAGAATCGCCTCTCGATCAGCGACACGAAGCGTGCCTCGTATTCCTCCTTGCCTGTCCAGAAATTGTACGCCGGTTTGACCTTTTTTTCGATGAATTCGACCGACTCCTCATGGGAATCGATCCGGTTCAGCTCAGACAGCATGCTGTTGAACGCCTCGGTATCCCCTTCGAACAAATGCTTCACAAAGGCCAGGCGGTCGTTGAGGCCCAGGGATATCTGCCGGGCCGTAAGGGTGTCGTTCAGCGATTTTGCCGACGCCAGCCTGGAAGCCTCCCGTTTAATATCGGGGCTTACGATATCCTTGTCGCTCTTGACAAATTCATTCTTGTCGAGCAATCTCCTCAAAACCTCTTCAAGCTCATCGCCCCCGGGCATTTCGGAGACCATATCCTTGATGGTGTCGATGCCCGGTGTTATGATATCCTCTTCGTGCGGGTTGGTTTCGGGCACCATCTTGTTCTCTCGCAGCACGGCCGAAGCCATGGTTTCGAATTTGGCACCGAGCTCGCTTTTGCTTACATCGACCTCCACGTCTTTGAGTTTTTCTTCGATGAATTTCAGCACGGCAAGTTTTTCATAGAGATCCCGGGCACGTGCATACAAGTCGGAAAGGTTTTTCAGATCCCGGCTCGTGATGATATCCGTTGACAACCGCACCAACTCTTCCTTAATTTTTCGTTTCATAGCTTTTTGTGCAACAGCCTTCCTGAGAAGGATCGTCTTTTTTAATACTTTTATATCGCCGGGAGCCCGACGCACGGGAGTTCCGGCAACGATAGCCTAAAATTACAAAATGTTTCTCGAAAACACTGTTAACCCCAAGGAACAATTCGGATGGATCGAAGTGATCTGCGGCTCCATGTTTTCGGGAAAGACGGAGGAATTGATCCGCCGGCTGAGGCGGGCCCAGTTCGCCAGGCAGAAAGTGGAGATCTTCAAGCCTATCGTAGATACCCGCTACCACGAAGAGAAGGTCGTATCGCACGACGAGAACGAAATCAGGTCTACCCCGGTGCCCGCGGCAGCCAACATCAGGCTGCTTGCCGATGACTGCGAGGTGGTTGGGATTGACGAGGCCCAGTTTTTCGACGACGAAATCGTGACGGTCTGCAACGACCTGGCCAACCGGGGAATACGGGTGGTGGTGGCCGGCCTCGACATGGATTTCAAGGGAAACCCCTTCGGGCCCATGCCGGCCCTGATGGCCACGGCCGAATACGTGACCAAGGTGCACGCCATCTGCACCCGAACCGGCAACCTGGCGCATTACAGCTTTCGGAAGTCGAGCAACGACCGGCTGGTCTTGCTCGGCGAAACCGATGAATACGAGCCCCTGAGCCGGGCCGCCTTTTACAAGGCCATGCTCTCCGAAAAGGTCCGGAAGCTCGAGGTAAAGGACCCGGAAGTGCTCCCCCCTAAAGAATTCCGGAATGCGCCCAAACCGTGATACGGTCTTGCAGATAGACCTGGGTGCCCTGGCCCATAATTACGCCTTTCTGCGGTTGAGGCTGCAGCCCGGCACCCGCTTCATGGGGGTGGTAAAAGCCTTTGCCTACGGAAGCGAGGCCGTTGCCATCGCCCGGAAACTGGAATCCCTGGGGGCAGACTACCTGGCTGTCGCCTTTACCGACGAAGGCATCCACCTTCGCGAGAACGGGATCAGGCTCCCTATTCTGGTCTTGCACCCGCAACCCTCCGGGCTGCACGAACTGATCGCCCGGTGCCTTGAGCCCAACCTGTACAGCCGGCAGATCTTCAGTGCCTTTCTGCAGGCGGCCACGACCCTGGGGCAAAAGGAATACCCCGTTCACCTGAAATTCAATACCGGCCTGAACCGGCTGGGCTTTCTCCCCGACGACCTGCCCTGGCTGGCCGAATCACTGCAGGCGGGCGGAGCCTTGCAGGTGCGCTCGCTTTTCTCGCACCTGGCCGCCTCCGACGACCTGGGCGAACGGGAGTTCACGACCCTGCAGATCGCCCGTTTCGAAGCCCTGGTGGCGGCCTCCGAAAAGCTCCTGCCGGGGAAGCCCCTGCGCCACCTGCTGAACACCTCGGGCATTTTGAACTATCCCGAAGCCCAGTGCGACATGGTGCGCAGCGGCATCGGGCTGTACGGGTATTCAAACGATCCGCAGACCGACCAAATGCTGCGCCCCGTGGCCCGGCTCAGGACGCGGATCTCCCAGATCCACCGGGTTGGGCCCGGCGACTGGGTGGGGTATAACAAGGGCTATCAGGCCGGGGAACCCCGGGTAACCGCTACCCTGCCGCTCGGGCATGCCGACGGCATCGGCCGGCAGTACGGACGGGGCCGTGGGCAGGTCTTCATCGGGGGGCAGGCTGCCCCCATCATCGGGAACGTCTGCATGGATATGACCATGGTGGATGTGACGGGGCTCAATTGCCGGGAAGGGGACGAAGTGCTTTTCTTCGGGCCCGGGCATTCGGCCGAAGCCTTTGCAGCAGGGGCCGGTACCATCTCATATGAATTGCTCGCCGGGATTTCCCAACGGGTGAGCCGTGAGATCATCGAGACCTGATCGGGAAGTATGCCGTGTGGGAATTTTCATTACCTTGTGCGCTCATCATTAAACAATTAAACACGAAACCATGCTAAAAGAATTCCGAAATTTCATCATGACGGGCAACGTGATCGACCTGGCCGTCGCCGTGTTGCTGGCCGGGGCCGTGGGCCTGGTCGTCAACGGATTTGTGAACGATATCATGATGCCCTTTGTGGGGTACTTCACCGGGGGGATTGACTTCTCTGACATGAAACTGGTGCTTTCCGAGGCCGTGCTCGATGCCGACGGGAATGTAACAACCCCCGAAAGTGCCATCCGCTACGGCGCCTGGGTCAATTCGATCATCAACCTTGTCATCGTGGGTTTTGTGCTTTTCATGATCGTCAAAGCTTACGGCAAAGTGCGCAAGAAAGAGGAGCCGGCTCCCGAAGCCCCGAAAGGGCCCACCCAGGAAGAACTGCTGGCCGAGATCCGCGACCTGCTCAAGAAGAAATAACGAAACCAACCCGCCTTTGGCGGGAAGCCGCTACACCACTTTTATGTTTCATCAAAACCGCTGCGGGAAACCTCAGCGGTTCTTTTTTACTACAATAGGAAGTGTTTTATTCATAACATTTTGTTTTATTTTTAAAATATGTTCTTGCGGCCCTTGCCCGCGACCCCCTGCTTGCGTACCTTTGGCCGTCTAAAACTCCTTACATGAAAGTAGCAGTCGTCGGCGCCACCGGCATGGTAGGCGAAGTCATGTTGCAGGTGCTGGAAGAGCGCCGCTTCCCCCTCGATGAATTGTTGGTGGTCGCCTCGGAACGTTCCGTGGGCAAAACCCTGACATTCCGGGGGCGCGATCACACCGTCATTGGCCTGGAGGAGGCTGTGGCAGCCCGGCCCGATATCGCCATTTTCTCGGCCGGGGGCGGCACTTCCCTCGAATGGGCCCCCAAATTTGCCGGGGTGGGTACCACGGTCATCGACAATTCCTCGGCCTGGCGCATGGACCCCGACAAAAAACTGGTAGTGCCGGAGATCAATGCGCGGGTGCTGGGCCCCGATGACAAGATCATCGCCAACCCCAATTGTTCGACCATACAGCTGGTGATGGTACTGGCCCCCCTGCATGCCCGGTACCGCATGAAGCGGGTGGTGGTCTCTACCTACCAGTCGGTTTCCGGCACGGGTGTCAAAGCCGTCAGGCAGATGGAAAACGAGGCTGCAGGCATCGAAGGCGAGCAGGCTTACCCCTACCCGATCCACCGAAACGTATTGCCCCACTGCGACGTATTTCTCGAGAACGGCTATACCAAGGAAGAAATGAAACTGGCGCGCGAACCCCAGAAAATCCTCAATGACCGTACCTTTTCTGTCACGGCCACGGCCGTGCGGGTACCCACCTCCGGAGGGCATTCCGAAGCGGTAAACTTGGAGTTTTACAACGATTTTGACCTGGCTGAAGTGCGCAAAATCTTGCGTGAATCGCCAGGCGTTGTGCTGCAGGACGACCCGGCCGGTAATTCGTACCCCATGCCAATCTTCGCCCACAACAAAGATGAAGTATTCGTTGGCCGCATACGCCGCGACGAGAGCCAGGCCAACACCCTGAACCTATGGATCGTGGCAGACAACCTCCGCAAAGGGGCCGCCACCAATGCCATACAGATCGCCGAGTACCTGCTGGCGGAAGGCCTGGCCTGAAGGGCCTAAAAATCTGTTAAAACGGCCGGTCAGTCAGTGTTCCGGCCGTTTTTTTATGGTAATTTTAGCCTCCTTCAAGCCGACACTATGAAACCCTTTTTCAGCGCCCTGGGCCTGAGCCTGCTGCTCGCCGCCTGCCAGAACCAAAACCCAGCCCCCATGAAAGTTGCTTACCCCGAAACCGCCAAAGTGGATACTGCCGACACCTATTTCGGAACGGAGGTACCCGACCCCTACCGCTGGCTGGAAGACGACCGGAGCGAACAAACCGGCCAGTGGGTAAAAGGCCAGAATGCCGTTACCTTCGGATACCTGGAACAGATCCCGTTCCGCGAGGCGCTGCGGCAACGCCTTGAAAAGCTCTGGAACTACGAAAAGCTGGGCACCCCTTTCAAAGAAGGGGCCTATACGTATTTCTACAAGAACGACGGCCTGCAGAACCAGTATGTGGTCTACCGCCGCAAAGCCGATGACGCCCCTGAAGAGGTATTCCTAGACCCCAATACGTTTTCAGAAGACGGCACCACTTCCCTGGCGGGCCTCAGCTTCACCAAAGACGGCTCCCTGGCGGCCTATTCCATCTCGGAAGGGGGCAGCGACTGGCGCAAGGTGATCGTGATGGACGCCGAAAGCAAGGCCATTGTGGAAGACACCCTTGCCGACATCAAATTCAGCGGGGTTTCCTGGAAGGGGAATGAAGGCTTCTACTACTCGAGCTACGACAAACCGGAGGGCAGCGAGCTCTCGGCCAAAACCGACCAGCATAAGGTCTACTACCACAAACTGGGGCAGCCACAGGCCGAAGACGAGCTGATCTTCGGCGGGGCCCCCGGCGAAAAACACCGGTACATCGGGGCTCAGGTGTCCGAAGACGAGCGATACCTGCTCATCTCGGCCCGCAACACCACTTCGGGCAACAAACTGTTCATTAAAGACCTGACCGTTGCCGACAGCCCGCTGGTTACCATCCTGGACCACGAAGATTCCGACACTTATTTGATCGAGAACGTCGGGTCGAAACTTTACCTGGTGACCAACCTGGGCGCCCCGAACCAGAAAATCGTGACCGTTGACGCCTCAGCCCCCGGGCCGGCCAACTGGGTCGATTTCATCCCCGAGACCGAATATGTGCTCAGCCCCAATACCGGGGGCGGGTACTTCTTTGCCGAGTATATGGTAGATGCCATCTCCAAAGTGATGCAATACGATTACGACGGCAAGCTGGTGCGCGAGGTACCCCTGCCGGGCGTGGGCAGCGTAAGCGGTTTTGGCGGGAAGAAGGAAGAGAAGGAGTTCTATTTCAACTTCACCAATTACAGCACCCCGGGCTCATCGTACAAATACAACGCCGACAGCGGGGAATACACCCTGTACTGGAAGCCGGCCATCGATTTCAACCCTGACGACTACGTTTCGACCCAGGTATTCTACACCTCCAAAGACGGTACGCGGGTGCCCATGATCATCACCCATAAGAAAGGCCTCGAGCTAAACGGCAGGAACCCGGCCCTGCTGTACGGCTATGGCGGGTTCAATATCAGCCTGACCCCCGGCTTCAGCACTTCGAACGCGGTGTGGCTTGAACAGGGCGGGGTATACGCCGTGCCCAACATAAGGGGTGGAGGCGAATACGGTAAAAGCTGGCACGATGCCGGCACCAAAATGAACAAGCAGAACGTCTTTGACGACTTCATTGCGGCCGCCGAATACCTGATACGGGAAGGGTACACCTCTCCGGAGTACCTGGCCATTCGGGGGGGCTCGAACGGGGGGCTGCTGGTGGGGGCCGTCATGACCCAGCGCCCCGACCTGATGAAAGTGGCCCTGCCGGCCGTAGGGGTGCTTGACATGCTCCGGTACCACACCTTCACCGCCGGGGCCGGGTGGGCTTACGACTACGGCACCTCTGAAGACAGCCCCGAAATGTTCGCCTACCTGAAGGGATATTCGCCCCTGCACAACATCCGCCAGGGGGTCTCCTACCCCGCAACCCTGATCACGACGGCTGACCACGACGACCGCGTGGTGCCGGCCCACAGCTTCAAATTTGCGGCCACCTTGCAGGAAAACCACGTGGGCGATAACCCGGTGCTGATCCGCATTGAAACCAATGCAGGCCATGGGGCCGGAACTCCCATCAGCAAGACCATTGAGCAAAGCGCCGATTTGTATGGCTTCACCTTTTACAATATGGGCTACCAGGAATTGCCCAATCAGGCGGTACTCAGAGAATTCAAGGAATAAGGAAAAACCGGATCCGTTTCGGGAACCGGAAGATTGTATCGGCATGCTCAGGGTAGAAGGTCTCAGTTTTGCGTACGACACCGAATCAGTGCTGGAAGAGGTCAGCTTTGAGCTCGGGGCCGGGGAGGTAATGGCGGTGATGGGCGAAAGCGGCTGCGGGAAAAGCACCCTGCTGCGCCTGCTGTACGGGGAACTGCCTTTTGTGCAGGGAAGCATCCACTGGAAGGAATTCGAGATCAAAGGGCCGGCCTTCCAACTCCTGCCCGGGGCGCCCTTCATGAAATACCTGGCCCAGGATTTTGACCTGATGCCCTTTTTGAGCGTGGAGGAAAACATCCGCAAATACCTCTCGGTGCACTACCCGGAAGAATCAGACCGGCGGGCCGAAGAGCTGCTGCAGACCATGGAGATGGCCCCGTACCGCAACAAACAGGTACGCTACCTGAGCGGCGGGCAGCAACAGCGGGTGGCACTGGCCAAGGTGCTGGCCCAGAAGCCGGAACTCCTGTTGCTGGATGAGCCTTTCAGCCACATCGACCATTTCAGGCGGAATCACCTGCGGAGGAACCTGTTCGAATACCTGAGGGAAGAAGGGATCAGCTGCCTGTGCGCCACCCACGACTACCACGACGTGTTGCCCTTCGCCGGGCGGGTCATGGTGCTCAAAGACCGGGAGATCCTCGACCTGCGCCCCACAAGGGAGATCTACGAACAACCCGCCCGGTTGTATACTGCTTCCCTGCTCGGGGAAGCCAACCTGATCCCCATCAACATCCTGAAATCGTATGCCTCAACCACCCGCCGGATCATCGTGTATGCCCACGAGCTGCAGGTTTCCGAAAAATCAGGCATGGAAGTCGTGGTGAGCCAGTCCTTTTACATGGGGAGCCATTACCGGGTAAAGGCGCGGCTCGAAGGAGAAAATGACGTCTATTTTGACACCCCGAAGGCCCTGAAACCCGGCAAGAAGGTCTACCTCAACGTCGCCCTGGAAACCATCAACAAGCGCCTTCCCATCTAGGCCGGCCCAAGTTTGCCCCAAGGTGTCGCAGGCCCTGTAAAATACCGGCGAAACGCTCAGTAGGTAGCGGTGATGCGGAGGTTGCCCGCCGGCAGGGTGATGGTCTCGCCCACCGTTTTCCCGAGCAACTGCTGCCCCACCGGGCTTTCGGCCGAGACGCAGTAATAGGTGCGCCCGTCGAGGGTGCAGGCTCCGGCCGAGATCGCCAGGTAATACCGCACCGCGCCGCATTCGACCAGGCTTCCGGGGATGATCCGCTCGCTGTGGGTCTTGGGGCTGGCAATGCGCCTTAAAACCCCTTCGAGGCGTTCGGCCTCATCAAGGGCCTGGCTCATCCGCTCCAGTTCGAGCTGCATCATGGCCCGCCCGGTCTCATGCTGGTCGCCGGCGGTGCTCTTGGTCTCGGAATTCAGGTCTTCCTGCAGCTCGCGGATTTGCGACTGCAGGGATTGGACGCGCCTTGCCGCATAGGTGCGGCAGTGATCGTACAAGGCTTGTTTGTCGGTGTTCATGATAGATCTGTGGCTAATTGCGCCAATTCGGCCCCCACATGGCTGCCGATGGCAACCCCCATGCCGCCCAGCCTCACCCCGCAACTCACATTGGGAGACAGGCGCTGCAACAGGGGCTTTTTCTGGGGCCCTACCCCCATAATGCCGCTCCAGCGGTGTTCGATTTGCGCCCCGGCCCCGGGAAGGATCACCTCGTGCAGCAATTGCTCGAGCCGTCCCTGGATCAGGGGGGTCTGCCCGAAGGCTTCAGTGGTTTCCCCGGCTTTGTCTAGGTTGCGGCCCCCGCCCAGCAAAACCCGGTCGCCCACGTTCCGGAAATAATAATACCCCGCCTCGAGGTGGAAGCTCCCCCTTATCCGCAGGCCCGGTACCGGGGCGGTCACGAGCACCTGGGCCCGGGCAGGAAGTACTTCCAGGCCGGTCTGCGGGCCGGCAAAGCCATTGGTGGCCAGCAAAAGGCGCCGCGCCCGGCATTCAAACTGGTCGGTGCTGATGAACACCTCCGAACCCAGGTCTTCATAGCCCAAAAAGCGCACCCCATTGAGGATGTGTATCGGGTTTTCGCGCACGCGCCCGAGCAAGGCCTGCATGGCCCGGCCAGTGTCAATCTGGCCCTCCAGGGGGTTGCACACCAGCCTGGGCAGGGTTCGGGCCAGGCCAAACTCGTTCTGGCGCAGTTCAAACGGGTGCCTGCCGAAAACGGGTTTCAGCAGGCGGTTCACCCGGTCCATTTCGTCCAGGGCTGCCTGCTGCAGGGCCTGCTCTTCCTCCAGAAAGATCTCATACCCTCCGAAGGCCTGAAAGTCGAGGGCCTTGTCTCCGATTCGCTCCCGGAGCAGGGCGATGCCGCTTACGCGGCGGGCCACCAGCTGCTGCACCTCTTCTTCGCTATGGCCTTTCAGGTCTTCCAAAATTTCGGTGAGGCTCCCGAAGCAGGCAAACCCCGCATTCTTGGTGCTCGCCCCCTGGGGAAAGGTACCCCGTTCCAAAAGCAGGATGCGTGCCCCGGGCTGCAATCGCTGCAATTCCAACGCACATGACAGGCCCGTGATCCCGCTGCCCACGATACAAAAATCGAGGTCAGACAACCAGGATCGGATTTCCCAATAGCTCAGGTTCATACGGATGGCTTCGGGCTGCGGCCCCTTTTGGCACGGATTAGCCGTTTTCGGGCTCGGGTTTCATCACAAAGCTCTCCATGAACTTGGTGGTGTAGTTCCCGGCCAGGTAATCGGGATGGTCCATGAGCTGCCGGTGGAAAGGGATGGTGGTTTTCACCCCTTCGATGACAAACTCGTCGAGGGCCCGTTTCATCTTGTTGATCGCCTCCTCCCGCGTCTGGGCGGTGGTGATGAGCTTGGCGATCATCGAATCGTAGTTGGGCGGAATGGTATACCCGCTGTACACGTGGGTATCGAGCCGTACCCCATGGCCACCCGGGGTGTGCAGGGTGGTGATTTTCCCGGGGGAAGGCCTGAAATCGTTGTAAGGGTCTTCGGCATTGATCCGGCACTCGATGGAATGAAGGTTCGGGGTGTAGTTCTTCCCCGAGATCGGCACGCCCCCGGCCACCAGGATCTGCTCCCTGATCAGGTCGTAATCAATCACCTGCTCCGTGATGGGGTGTTCTACCTGTATGCGGGTATTCATCTCCATGAAGTAGAAATTCCGGTGCTTGTCTACAAGGAACTCAACGGTGCCGGCCCCTTCGTACTTGATGTATTCGGCGGCGCGGATGGCTGCCTTGCCCATTTCTTCCCGCAGGCTGTCGGTCATAAAAGGCGATGGTGTCTCCTCGGTCAGCTTCTGGTGGCGGCGCTGGATGGAACAATCGCGCTCCGAGAGGTGGCAGGCCTTGCCATACTGGTCTCCGATGACCTGTATCTCAATGTGGCGCGGCTCCTCGATGAGCTTTTCCATGTACATGCCCCCGTTGCCGAAAGCCGCTTCGGCCTCCTTCACGGCGCTCTCGAAATTCTTCACCAGGTCTTCTTCACGCCAGCAGGCGCGCATCCCCTTGCCGCCCCCTCCGGCGGTTGCCTTGATCATGACCGGGTAGCCCATTTTCTTGGCGGTCTTCTTGGCGTGTTCGAGGTCTTTGAGCAACCCGTCAGAACCCGGAATGGTGGGTACCCCTGCCTCCTTCATGGTCGCCTTGGCCGTGGCCTTGTCGCCCATGCGATCGATCTGGTCACCGGTCGCCCCGATGAATTTGATGTGGTGCTCGGCGCAGATCCGCGAAAACTTCGAGTTTTCGGAAAGGAAGCCGTATCCGGGGTGGATGGCATCAGCATTGGTGATCTCGGCCGCCGCGATGATGTTCGGGATCTTCAGGTACGACTGGTTGCTGGGGGCCGGGCCGATACACACGGCCTCATCGGCAAAACGCACGTGCAGGCTCTCCTCATCGGCCTTGGAATACACGGCCACCGTTTTGATGCCCATCTCCTTGCAGGTGCGAATGACACGCAGGGCTATCTCCCCGCGATTGGCGATCAGAATTTTTTTAAACATAGCGCGTCTGTTGGCTGTTAGTCTTTGTTGGCGAGCCACACGGGCCTTGGGCGGGTGAGGTTCTTAAGACGGGTCGATCACGAACAGGGGCTGGTCAAATTCCACAGGGGAAGAATCTTCCACCAGCACCTTGACAACCTTCCCGGACACTTCCGACTCGATGTCGTTGAAGAGTTTCATGGCCTCGATCACGCAGAGGATGTCTCCTTTGGCGATGTTGTCGCCCACTTCCACAAAAGCAGGTTTGTCTGGGGCGGGCTTCCGGTAAAAGGTGCCGATGATCGGAGACTTGATAGTGATGAAGCGGGAGTCGTCAGCCTCTTTTTTGCCTTCGGCCTGAGGTGCTGCCCCGGCGGGGGGGGCAACGGGCATGGGAGCAGCCGGCATGGCGGGAGCTGCCATCGGAATCTGCTGCACATAGGTGGTTTCGCTTTCCCTGCCGAGCGGGCCGGTGCGGATGGTAATCTTGATTTCATCCGTCTCCAGCTTTACTTCGCTGGCCCCTGACTTCGCCACGAACTTGATCAGGTTTTGAATTTCTTTCAGATCCATGGATTTCGGTTTAGTTTGATATTAGTTAGCATCGTACGCCCAGGTCAGGTATATCGCCCCCCAGGTAAATCCTCCGCCAAAGGCGGCAAAAATGAGTTTATCCCCCTTCTTCAGCTGCTTCTCATAATCGTTGAGCAGCAGGGGCAGGGTGGCCGAAGTGGTGTTGCCATACCGGTCAATATTCACCATTACCTTAGACGCATCGACCCCCATGCGGCTGGCCGTGGCATCAATGATGCGGCGGTTGGCCTGGTGCGGCACCAGCCAGTCGACGTCTTCGTGGGTGAGGCCGTTGCGCTCCATGACCAGGGCCGACACATCGGCCATGTTCGACACGGCGAACTTGAACACCGACTTCCCGTCCTGGCGCACGTAATGCAATTTTTTCGCCACGGTTTCTTCAGAGGCGGGCAGCATGGAGCCCCCGGCCTCGATCTTCAGGAATTCACGCCCTTTTCCGTCGGAGCGCAGGTATTCGTCCTGCAGGCCGTACCCTTCGGTGTTGGGTTCAAAGAGCACTGCCCCGGCCCCGTCCCCGAAAATGATACAGGTGGCACGGTCGGTGTAGTCGATGATGGAAGACATTTTGTCGGCCCCGATGAGCAACACCTTCTTATACCTGCCCGATTCAATGTAGCGGGCAGCTGTAGACATGCCGTAGAGGAAGTTGGAACAGGCCGCCTGCAGGTCGTAAGCAAAGGCGTTCACTGCCCCGATCTCAGAAGCCACGTAGACGGCTGTGGCCGCAACGGGCATATCGGGGGTGGCTGTGCCGACCAGTACCAGGTCGATCTCGGCGGGGTCGAGCTTGGTTTTGCGGATCAGGTCCTGGGCAGCCCTGATCGCCAGGTAAGATGTTCCTTTGTCGGGGTCTTTCAATATCCGCCGCTCCCTGATGCCCGTACGGGTGGTGATCCATTCGTCGTTGGTGTCGACCATGGTCTCGAGAATGGCGTTCGTCAATCTGTATTCCGGAACAAATGCCCCCACAGCTGTAATGGCTGCCGTAATCCTGCTCATTCGAACATCTTTTTGAAAAGAAACCGCTGAAAAGCGCCTCAAAATTCGTGAAAATTAAGGATAATTTGCGGCTTTTTGATTAAAAACTAACCTTTTTGGGCCTGGGCCATATAAAAAAACTCCCACTTTACTCAAGTGGGAGTTTGTTTGGGAGATGGCCTGTTTACGCAGCTGATTCCTCGGTTTTGTCAACCAATACCTGTCCGCGGTAATACAGTTTCCCCTCGTGCCAGTGCGCCCTGTGGTACAGGTGTACTTCCCCGGTTGTCGGGTCTTTGGCGAGGGTGGGGGCAGCAGCCTTGTAATGCGTGCGCCGCTTATCCCTTCTGGTCTTGGAGGTCTTTCTTTTAGGATGTGCCATGCTCTGTTACTTTTTGTCCGTTAATAAATTCCGTAGGGCATCCCACCTGGGATCCGTTTGCTCTGTTTTGTTGCCCGTCTCTTTTGGTTGCAGTTCCTGGAGTTTCCGAAGCAGCTCCGAATGGAGGCTTCCGTCGAGTACCCCCGGATGCACCCTTTTTGAAGGCACCGAAAGCACGATCATCTCGTACACGTACTGGGCGATGCTGAACTGGTGCTCCCCGTGGGGCAACACCAATATCTCGTCATCTTCGTCACTGTACGCATCCCCGAACTTGATCACCAGTTTCAGGGAGCCTTCCACAGGCTGGTCGTAGGGCTCGTTGCTGATGTCGCAGGCCACGTTGACCGTGCCTTTGGCGTGCATCTCGAGCTCCATGACCGTATTCATCTTTTCCAGGATTACGTCGACGTGAACGCTTGCAGCGTTGAATTCGTCGTAATCAAAAGAGTCAAAGAACGCTTTATCAATTTGATACTCAAAATGATGTTTCCCCAGTTTCAACCCCGAGAAAGGAATATTGAATTCCTTAAGCTTCATCGTTCTATCCATTCATTTAGGGCCTGCAAAGATACCCTTTTTTTGAGAATTCCCAATAGGTCAGGCAACTATTTCTCTTTCCGGTCCCCTTTGCCTGAACGCTTAAGCTTGTGCTTCTGCAGCGGATTGCTGCTGAGCTCTTCATATTCCCTGCGGTGCCGGTAGATCTGCAGCGCCATGTAGACCGCCTCCCGGAACGAGGAGGGGTCGGCCTCGCCCTTCCCGGCAATGTCAAAAGCCGTCCCGTGGTCGGGGGAGGTGCGCACCCTTGAGAGGCCTGCCGTAAAATTGACCCCCTTGCCAAAGGACAGGGTTTTGAAGGGGATCAACCCCTGGTCGTGGTAACAGGCCAGCACCCCGTCGTATCGGAGGTACTGGTCTGAAGCGAAAAACGTATCGGCGGCAAAAGGCCCGAACACCAGGTGCCGGTTTTCTGCCAGTTTTTTCAGGGCCGGTTTCAGCACTTCCTCATCTTCCCGGCCGATCACGCCCTCATCCCCGCTGTGGGGGTTGATCCCCAGTACGGCGATCTTGGGCTTGCGTACCCCGAAATCCCGGATCAGCGAATCTTCCATGGCCTCGACCTTGGCAACCACGCGTTTCTGGGTGATGAGCGAAGGGGCGTCCTTAACCGGCACATGGTCGGTGAGCAGCCCCACCTTGAGGGTGTCGGTAACCATGAACATCAGGCTTTCCCCTTCCAGTTCCTGGGCCAGGTAATCGGTGTGGCCGGGAAACCGGAATTGCTCGCTCTGCACCGTTTTCTTGTTGATGGGGGCGGTAACCAGCACATCGACCGCGCCCTCCTTCAGGGCGCGCACGGCGGCCCGCAGCGACTGGATTGCAAAGCTGCCCCCCTGCTCAGTGGCCTTGCCGTATTCAATGGGCGGGCTGTCTTTCCAGACGTTGACCACGTTGATCTTGCCCTCTATGGCCTGGGAAGGCTCTGAGATGCCCTGGAAATTGAGTTCGAGCCCGAAATGGTTTTTGTGGAAGGAAAGGGTCTTGGCCGAGGCGAATATCACCGGGGTGCACAATTCGAGCATCCGGCTGTCTTCGAAGGTTTTCAGGATCACTTCACAACCGATCCCGTTCAGGTCCCCGACGGAGATCCCCACTCTGATTAATTGGCCATCTTCCTGCATGAATAGCGTACCTTTGCCTTGTTGACAACACGACAAACTTACTCAATTTAGCTGTATCATGTTTACCGGAATCATTGAAAACATGGGGGTGGTCACCGCACTGACCCCGGAACGAACCAACCTTCACATCACTGTCAGGGCTGACCTGGCCCCGGAGCTGAAAGTCGACCAGAGCCTGGCCCACAACGGGGTCTGCCTGACCGTCGTTGCCCGGGAGGGAGACACCTACACCGTCACGGCTGTGGCCGAAACCCTGAAGCGCAGCAACCTGGGCGGCCTGCAGGTGGGCGACCGCGTGAACCTGGAGCGGGCACTGGCCCTGGGCAGCCGCCTTGACGGCCACATGGTGCAGGGACATGTAGACGGGGTGGGGCGCTGCACCCGGATTGAATCGCAGGACGGCAGCTGGACCTTTTATTTCGACTACGAACCCGGCCCCCACCGGGTCACCATCGAGAAGGGCTCCATCACCGTAGACGGGGTAAGCCTCACCGTGGTAGATTCGGCCCCGGGCTCCTTCAGCGTGGCCATCATCCCGTACACCTATGACCACACCCGTTTCGGGGCTTATGAAGTGGGCAGCCTGGTGAATTTGGAATTCGACCTGATCGGCAAGTACGTGGCCCGCCTGCTGGAGCCGCACCTGCCTAAACCTTGATGAAGATCTTTTTGCGGTACATCCACCAGCCCACCAGCAGGTAAAAGCCCATAACCGAAAGCCCGTAGAGCAGGGACGACAGGGCCAGGGGCATGCCCTCGTGCACGTAAATGGTATCGAAGAGCCACCCGTGTATCGTCTGGTCTTCGTTTACATGGATCAGGTAGAAAAGCTTGGAGATGAAACTCGAGAGAAAATAGACCGTGATCGCATTGGCGCCCGCATAGCGGAAGATGCTCCCGAAATGGATCCCTTTTATGTCGGTCAGGTAGTAGATCAGCGCCAGCACCAGGTTGGCCCAGCCGGCGGTTACCAGCACAAAAGAGCTGGTCCAGAGCGCTTTGTTGATCGGGAAGACAAAATCCCAGACCGTTCCGGCGGCCAGCAGGCCCGCGCCCATCAGCACCATGCCCTTCAGCTTGTCGGCCTTTTCGGAGAGCAGCAACCGGCCCGTAAAGATCCCCAGCAGGGCGGTGACAATGGCCGGGAGGGTGCTCAGCAGGCCTTCCGGGTCGTAATCGGGTTTGTAGTTGTGCGACCCGAAGACCGCCACATCTATGTAGTTGGCCCAGTTGTTGGCCACCCGCTCGAGGGAAGGGGCCTCGCCACCCAGGGGGATATAGGCCATCCACACCCAGTACCCCAGCAAGATGGCAATGGCCACCCCCATCAAAACCCTGGGTTTGACGTGGAGGTAGAGCAGGGAGGCGAAAAAGAAGACCACCCCGATCCGCTGCAGCACCCCGGGAAACCGGATGCTTTCAAAGGCCTTGAAAAATGGGAATTCGATCGTGAAAGCCCCCAGGAAAAGGCCCAACCCGATCAGCTTGAGGCTTCGGATGAGGATCTTCCGGTGGGTGGCGGCATCGGGCTTGCGGTCGCGGTAGGCAAAGACGATGGAGGTCCCAACGATAAACAGGAAGAATGGGAATACAAGGTCGGTTGGGGTATACCCGTGCCACTCGGCATGCCGGAAGGGGGCGTATACGGCCTCCCAGGTGCCCGGGGTGTTGACCAGGATCATCAGGGCTATGGTCAGGCCCCGGAAAATATCGACGGAAAGAATGCGCTGCTTCATGGTCAGAATACGTCTCCTTTAATGTTGTTCCAGACTTTGTTCAGGAAAAAGGCTGCGATCAGCACCAGCACGGTGAGTCCGCCGGCCAGGGGGTAATTCCCGTAGATCCAGTTGCCGGTGGCAAACATGCAGCCGTAGACCAGCACGCAGCCCAGCAGCATGGCGAGGATGCCCGAGGGAACGGTCCATTTTGCCCCGGGTTGCTCCAAAACCTCCTGGTCTTCCCGGGCATCTTCGACCACCTTGCGCCATCCCGGGCCTCCCGGCCTTATCTTCCGGTAGAACCTGCGCAGGGTTTCGGCCTTTTCGGGCGGGGTTGCATAGGTCACCACCACCCAGACCACCGTGGTAAGGGCCACTACCGTCGGAAAACGGCTCCAGCCCGGCAAGGCCCCCACCAGGGTCTCCCCGGTGCTGTCGACCCCCCCGAACAGGCGTACGCCCACATCGGTCAGGTTAAAGACCAGCGAGACGATCCCCGAGACGAACATGGCTGAAATTTCGCTCCAGGCATTGATGCGCCACCAGAACCACCGCAAAATAAAGATCAGGCCCGTTCCGGCGCCGAACATCAGAATGATGTCAAACAGCTGGAGGGCATTTTGCAGCACCAGGGCCAGCAGGGCGCTGAACAGCATCAGGATCACGGTGGTGATACGCCCCACGGCCACGAGTTCCTTCTCAGAAGCCCCCCTTCTGATCTGCTGCTTGTAAAAGTCATTCACCACATACGATGACCCCCAGTTCAGATGAGTCGAAATGGTCGACATATAGGCCGCCCCGAGGGAGGCCAGCACCAGGCCCAGCAGGCCGCTGGGCAGCTTGGTGAGCATGGCCGAGTAGGCCAGGTCGTGGCCCAGCTTGCTTTCATCTACCAGGGGGAATGCCTCGTGGATGCTCGCCACGTCGGGGTAGATGACCAGGGAGGCCAGGGCTACCAGAATCCAGGGCCAGGGCCGCAGCGCATAGTGGAGGATGTTGAAAAAGAAGGTGGCCCCGATGGCGTGGCTTTCATTTTTGGCCGCCAGCATGCGCTGGGCGATATACCCCCCGCCCCCGGGCTCCCCGCCCGGGTACCAGGCGCTCCACCACTGCACGGCCAGCGGTATGATAAGGATTCCTATAAGGGCTTCCGTATTGCTGAAATCGGGGAGGATGGAAATTTTGCCCCGTACGTTCTCATGCGAAATCAGGTTGGCCACCCCGCCCACCTCTGGCAGGTTCACCAGGTAGATGGCGGCCCCCACGGCCCCGGCAATGGCGGCAAAAAACAGGATGAAATCGGTGTACACCACCCCGCGAAAGCCCCCCACGGCGCTGAATATCACGGTAATGACCCCCCCTATCAACACGGTCTGTATCGGGGTGAGCCCCAGCATGACCTGCCCGATCTTGATGGCGGCCAGGGTCACGGCAGACATGGCCATGATGTTGAAGACGATGCCCAGGTACACCGAGCGGAAACCCCGCAAAAAGTGGGCCGGCCTGCCCCCGTAGCGCAGGTCGTAGAACTCCATGTCGGTGGTGACGTCAGAACGCCTCCAGAGCTTGGCGTACACGAAAACGGTGAGCAGGCCTGTCAGCAAAAAGGCCCACCAGACCCAGTTGCCGGCCACCCCGTTGTTGCGCACGATGTCGGTGACCAGGTTGGGGGTGTCGGTAGAAAAGGTGGTGGCCACCATGGAGAACCCCAGCAGCCACCAGGGCATGCTGCGCCCCGAGAGGAAATATTCGGTGGTGTTTTTCCCGGATTGCTTGGAAACAAGGATCCCGACCAGGAGAACCACACTGAAAAACCCTATGATCAGGGCGTAATCGAAGGTGCTGATTTGCATAGTTAAGTTTGGTTTGGGCTTAAAGATATCATTTTTTAAGATACCTTTAACCCTTCCAAGCCCCCTGGAAATGGCTGCCGAATTGCACTTTACAGACCTCGGAGCGGTGAGTTGGCTGCTCGCCCTGGGGGCCAGTTTCATCCAGGGGTTCACCAAAGCCGGGGTGAAGGGAACGGCCATCCTTTCGGTGACCCTGATGGCCCTGGCCCTGGGGGC
>CAYWZF010000032.1:0-26439 GCA_964461555.1 uncultured Robiginitalea sp.
CCTGGCAGTCGATCAGGGGCGATTTGCCCGCATATACCACGGTATGGGTGATCAAGCAAGACCCCGTGGATGCCAACCTGTTGTTCATAGGCACCGAGACCGGGATCTATTTCTCCCCGAACAAAGGGGCCAACTGGATCGAGCTGGGGGCCGGGGTGCCGACCATCCCCTTCCAGGACATTGAACTGCACCCGCGCGACAACGACCTGGTTGGGGCCACTTTCGGCAGGGGGATCTATGTGCTGGATGATTATTCAGCCCTCAGGGAAGTCAGCAAGGTGGCCAATGCCGGCTCGAATGCCCTTTTCAGCGTGCGGGACGCCTGGTGGTATGTGCCCAGCGTGCCTTCCCAGGCCAAAGGCATGCCCACGGCTGGCTCTTCCAGCTTCCGGACCCCCAACCCCCCTCACGGGGCGCTGCTGACCTATTACATTGGCGACCTGCCCACAACTGCCCGACAGGAACGGGAGGAAAAGGAAAAAGCCCTTGGCGCCCAGGGGGCAGATATCCCCTTCCCGGGGTGGGATGCCCTGAAATCGGAATCGCTCGAGGCCGGGCCCAAAGTGCTGCTGCTGATCTCGGACGCCCGGGGCCAGGCAGTGCGCTGGCTGAGTGGGAATGCCTCCAAAGGGGTGCACCGCACCCACTGGGATTTGCGGATGGCGGCCCCTGACCCGATCGACCTGTCGCAGCCCTCCTTTATCCCCCCCTGGGTAGAAGACCCCCAGGGGCCCCTGGTCGCCCCCGGCACCTACCGTGCCCAGCTCTACCTGGTTGATAACGGACAACTCAGGGCTCAGGGTGCTCAGCAGGAGTTCCAGGTGAAGCCCACCCCCCAGGCCAAGGCCGACATCGATTACGGGCAGTATGCCGCCTTTACCCAAAAGACGGCCGACCTGGCCCGAAAATTGGGCGGGGCGGGCACTAAGCTGGGCGAGGCAAACAACACCCTGCGCCACATCGAAGCGGCTTTGGTGCAGACCCCAGGCCTGAGCCCGGATTTCTTTGAACGGCACAACGCGTTGAAGAACGAGGTGGCCGGCCTGCGGGAAAAGCTGTACGGCGACCCCATACGGGCCGGTAAAAATGAATCGATGGCCCCCACAGCCGGGGGCAGGATCTGGAATGTAATTTCCGGCCATTGGGGTACCACCCAGATGCCCACCCAAACGCAGCAGCGGAGCATTGAGCTGGCCGGGCAGGAACTGGGGAACATCATCGGCGAGCTACAGGCCTTTGAAACCAGGCTGGCCTCCTTTGAAGATGCGCTGGTGAAGGCCGGGGCTCCCTATACCCCGGGGCGGAAGGTCGATTAACGGGCAAGAGCATGTGAAGGAGGCTGGCGGCGGCCTCCTTTGCCGGCGGCCGGGCCCGGGTGGGATTGCTGCGCCCCCCGTGATCTTAGAATATCATATGGTACACGGCCATATGAACGACCCACCCGAGCCCAATCCACAGGTAGGGCCTGAAGTTCTTGCCATGTTTTCGGTCTGAGGCGATCAACAGGAGGAGGATGGAGAAGATCACGCCGTATTGCAAATTCTGGGTAACCCCTTCGGGCAACGCCAGCACCAAAGGCCCTATGCGGCCGATGGTGGGGCCCAAAAACACGATGGCGGTGCCAATCATATACCGCATGTGCCTGGGGCTGTTCTTCCGGTAATAAATGGCCAGGGCGTAAAAAAGGATCAACAATACACTGTCGCCCAGCGGAAAGAACAAAAATTCGGGATGATCCGAATGCGCAACGCGGATCATCTGGGGCACAAACGAAAGGATCAGAAGGGGGAAAACCACATACGACAGTCGCCCGACCTGGCGGTGCCATGGCAATTTCTTATACCGGACCAGCAGGGGCTGGGCGATCAGCATACAAATCCAGACCCCGGCCACCAGGGCGTGCAGGTGGATAAAAGGCGTGATGTTCTCCCTGAAATCGGGGATTTGATTGAAATAGGTCTTGTAGAAGGCCAGCCCGGTCAACGGGATGAGCAGCATCATAAAGTATCCCAGGTTCCTGTAGGCTTTTTCCATGTTCCTGGCTTAATGATCGTGTTCGAGGTAGTGCTTTTTCAGCAAATCTTCGGCAAAATCATTTGTCTTGTCCCTGAAAATGGTGTGGATATGATCTCCCCGGTAGATCCAGCCCACATTGTCGTACTCGATCAAAATATCCGGGCTGTGGATCACATAGTAATGGTCGGTTACCCGTTCGGTGCCGCCGATCCAGCCGAAATATACCTCGTCGATCCCCCTGGCATGCACCACCTGCTGATAATACTCCTTTTTTGCCCGCTCAAAATTCCCGAGGTATTCCAGAATGATGAATTCCAGTTGCAGGCGCTGTTCCGCAGTAAGTTCGCTTCCCTTTATCCCCTGATACTCCGTAAGCCTTTTTTCATTGCCCGGGGAGGTAATGATGTCTCCCGGCACCTCCCCGCTGATGAGGGCCTTTTCCTTTTGTGCGTCGGTGAGCAGGTTCATCAGTTCCAGGCCGTAATCTTCTTCCTTGGCGAGCGGGCGCATCCCTGCAAACTGTGTTTCCCGGACCAGGGCCGGGTCGGTGCCAAGGAAGAGGGGGGCCATGCTCAGTTCATCCCCGATAACGCTTATGTTCAACGAGATATGATGCCCTTCAAACTTAAGGGACCAGCGATCGCCCTTTGGGTCGCCCCAAATGCTGATGTAGTAGTTGCCGTGCCCCCAATCGAGGGTTTCGATCATCGCCTTTGTCTTATCGTCCATCAGCCCCTTGCTGTGTGCAATCTCATAGATATTCAGGAGGTAATCATCGAGGTGCATGATGTTGTTGACCTTCAGATACCCCTGTGAGCTTAGCAGGGTGAGAAAGACCTGGTGGAAGGCAATCTTGCTTTCTTCCTTCAGGTCGCCGTACCGGAGCCCCGGCCTCGGGGCCATCCCGACCGGCAGGTTGGTCCATTCCTTCCGGGCGGCTTCATCAAAATTTCGGGACAAGGCAATAGCCTGATCTTCAGGGAGGGTCGTGATGAATCCCAAAACTGAAGTTTGAAGCCCCCCGGCAGACTGGGCGCAGAGGGGGGAGGCCGCAAAAGCCAGCAAAAGGGAAAACAGGTATTTTTTCATGGTTGGTTGATTGGGCGGAATTTATCCGCTTTGGATAAAGATAGTCCAAATCCTCCTTCTCCCTTCCCGGAATCAGCAGGTTACTAGTTCTTTACACGCCAAAACCAACTCCTGAACCCAATTCTTCGGGCCGATACTCAGGATTTTTTGTGGAATTTCAAATTCTTAACCCGGCCAGAGCCGAGTTCAAATCCGGAGATTTTGCCATCCTTCCTCTGAAACCGCGCCAGCCCGAATGGTATTGCGAACTGGTCCACATCGCTTAAGGTACAGGCCGTTGCTGATGTTTTGCCTGCTATTCCGGCTTTCAAAGTCCCGTCTTCGACCCTGAAATCATAGACCACATCGAGCTCCCTGCTGTAGTAACTGCCGGCGTACTCTTCCAAATCAACGCCTGACGCATCGATGTCCTTCTTTCTCCTTGTCTTCGTCTCTCTGCCCCCCTGAAAGACGGTAAGGGTTTGGGCCTGCCCTTCTTCGAGATCAGAAAACAGAAACTGTATTCCCTCATTTCCCGGTATCTGGAACGTGTTCCCGCTTATCCTGACAATGGGGTAGGAACTCTGGTTCCAGGATTGAAGGGCATAGAGGGAATCTTTCTCAATCGTAAAGTTCACGTTGAGCCCGGGCTCAATTTCATAGGTGCCGACCAATTGCATGAATGGGTATTCTTCGCCCGCATGATCGTCCTGAGCCATCGCTTCCCCGGCCCCTTCCGGTTCCACCAGCTTCTCCTTCAGCAAAACCCCGGCCACCTGCTCTGCTTTCACCGAGGGGTTTGCATCGGCCCGGTTGGCGAAGATGGCAATGGAAAGATGTTCTTCAGGGAAACGCAGCAGCTCAGCCCGAAAGCCCACAAAGGCACCCCCGTGCCGGATGGTCTTCAGGCCTTTATAGGTACCGATATCCAGGCCGGAGGCGTAATCGATCACCTCCCCGTTGTTCAGCACCCCCTGCCGGGTCATTTCTTCCCAAAACGACCGGCTTAAAACCTCAGAGGCATAGAAGGCATCGTCCCATTTCTTGATGTCGTTGATGGTCGTAAAAATCCCCCCGTCCCCGATCATGTCGAGGGTGGTCATGCTTATTTCGAAGTCTCCCTTTTCTTTCGGGGCGTAGCCCGATGCCCTGTTCTTCACAATTTGCCTGTGATCGTTGTGAAAGTGCGTATCTACCATGCCCAAAGGCATGAATATCTCTTCGCGGGCATAATCTGCCATGTTCTTTCCAGACACCTTGTTCACGATCTGGCCCAGCAACCAGTACCCCGAATTGCTGTACAAAAATTCGTCCCCAGGGGCAAAGTTCAAATCATCCTGGTTGGTCAGCCATTTCATGACGTCTTCATCCAGATAGAAGTCATCATCCCGAAACCCTTTCAAATAGGTCAATTGCAGATAATCCCTGATCCCACTGGTGTGGTTCAGAAGGTGCCTGATCGTTATCTTTTCGGCATACTCCGGAAAATCGGGGAAAAAGCTCCTCAGATTGTCATCGAGGCTGAGCCTGCCCCTTTCGGCAAGAAGCACGATGCAGGCAGCCGTAAACTGCTTGGAGGTCGAACCGATCCTGAATACAGAAGCGGCCGAGTTCGGGATGCCGTATTCCATATTGGCCAGGCCATAGCCCCTGGCGTAAACCAGTTCCCCGTCTTTCATTACTCCCAGGGCACAGCCCGGCACATGGTCCTTATCCCATTCCAGGAAAATGCTGTCAATAGCCCGGCTTTCCGAAAGCTGCCCGAAGGAACAAACCGAAATACTCAGAAATACTGAAAACAGTAAGTGCTTTTTCATTATTTAATATTTAGAAACTGGCATCTGCGTCAATAACCGCAGTTGGTAACCCCCAGGACAAGCACCATGGAAAGCACGCATCTTTACGGTTGGTTGCTCAGTGCGGTTTGACTAAATATAGTCCATATTCCATACATCTGAACCGGAAATCGAAATACCTAACCCAATACGGGTGACGTCTAAAGCCCGCCTCACACGCTCGTAGGTTCCGCATTCCCGCACGGCCAAATTTGCCATTAACAAACTGCCTGCTGCTACGGCCTGCTGCCTGCTAATCAGGCCCTTTCATCCTGCATACCCGGCCCTTGATCGAATAATCCATCTTCCCGCGGGGTTTGGCCCGCTGCTGGATTGTTAGGTAAGTAGCAACTCAAAAAAGAAACGCCATGAAAACAGCACTACTCATCAAAGAACTCTACCTGGAGGCCTTCCGCGACCTGGGGCACTACCTGATCCGGAATTATTTCAAATTGTTTACCTGGTTCAACATTGCCATGTTCGGGCTTGTTTTATACGCCTTTATCTTCCGCCTGGCCACGGGTTTTGCTTTTGACTAGGGAGAAGAGCGGCTTTTATTAGGTCGCATTTTTCTATCTTTCCCAAAAAGCACTAACCGTTGAAGGCATTTGACACCCAATCGGCGCCCGAAGCGCTCACCGAGTACCTGATGTCCCGGAATTGGCTGGAAGCCGATGAAAAAGTGGTTTCGGTCTCCAAAGCCGGGGAAGGCAACATGAACGTGGTCTTGCGCCTGCGCACCGACCGTCGGTCGCTCATCCTGAAGCAATCGCGCCCCTATGTGCAGAAATACCCGGATATCCCGGCCCCGGTGGCCCGGATATTCACCGAAGAACGCTTCTACAGGGCCGTTGCCGGGTCGGGGATCGCAGGCCATATGCCGCGCCTGCTGGGCTTTGACCCGACCCAGTACCTGCTGCTGCTCGAAGACCTGGGGCAGGCCGAAGACATGACCTTTTTGTACGGGGCACGGTCGATCGCGCCTGAAACCCTGGGCACCCTGATCGAGGTTTTAAGGCGCATCCACGCCTCTCCGGCCCCGGCTGATTTCCCTGACAACCTCGAACTGCGGCGCCTGAACCACCAGCACATCTTCGTGCTCCCCTTCCTGGAAGACAATGGGTTTGCGCTGGATGCGATTCAGCCCGGCCTGGAGGGCCTGGCGGCCCCCTTCAAAATGGACGCAGACCTGAAAGCCGTGGTCTCGGCCCTGGGCGAACGCTACCTGGCACCGGGCACCGTGCTGCTCCACGGGGATTACTACCCGGGGAGCTGGCTGCAGGCCTCTGGCAAAGTCTACGTGATCGACCCCGAATTCAGCTTTGCCGGGTTTGCCGAATTCGACCTGGGGGTGATGGCGGCCCACCTGCTGATGGCGACCATGGAGCCCGAGATGGTCAACCGCGCCCTTGATTTGTACCCGGGGCCCTGCAACCGCGAGCTGGTCGTACAAATTGCCGGCACCGAAATCCTGCGCCGGCTCATCGGCCTTGCCCAGCTGCCCCTGCAACGCAGCCTGGACGAAAAAGCGTACCTTATGCGCATGGCCCGAAATTTCCTGTTGCATGCTTCTTAGAAATACCCTGTACTGCCTGGCCTGCCTGGCCCTGCTGGGTTCCTGCCGCGAGCGCAGCCCCGAAACACCTGAGTTGCCCATGCCCCAAAACCCGGTATACGGGGCCGGGATGCCCGCCCTTGATTCTGCCAGCTACTACGACCGGGTACTGGGCGCCCTGGTTGGGTCGGCCATAGGCGACGCCATGGGGGCCTCTACCGAAATGTGGGCCCGGGGCGACATTCGTCGTGTTTACGGATATATCAACAGCTTCACCCCGGCCATCAGGCCCCAGTCGCCCGAAGGGACCTGGAGCCACAACCTGCCGGCCGGCTCGGGAACCGACGACACCCGCTGGAAGGCCTTCACCGCTTATTACCTGAACCGGCACAAAGACGACCTCGGGCCCGATGCCTTTGCCCGAAGCATTACCGATTACTACGAAAGCGTGGCCCGAGACCTGGGGGAGGCCAGCGTGCGCCAAAACCCCGATGCCCTCGACAGCACCCTGCAGCGGGTCGACTGGATAAGGGAATGGGCCCGGGTGGCCCGCGCCTACCAGGAGGGGCCCGAAGCCTATGCCCTGGCCCGCGACCGCTTTTACGGGGGGGAGATGTCGTGTGCCGGGATGCTCTACACCCCCATGTTCGGCCTGGTCGCCCCCGACCCGGAGGCGGCCTACCAGCTCGCGTACCGGCATGCCCTGTTCGACCTCGGCTACGCCCGTGACATATCTGCCCTGGTGGCGGCCTTCACCCAGATGGCCCTCCACACCCGGGATACAGATTCCCTGCTGAACACGGCTGTGTTCACCGACCCCTTCCGCTTCCAAAACAGCCGGCTGGTAGGCCGCATCTCCCTGCAAACCGCCCAGAATGCCCGCGATTATGTGCGCAGGGCCCGGTTACAGACGGCAGAAGAATTGCGCATGAAGCTGGATACGCTCGACCGGCAACCCCCGGAAGGCTACCATGACACGCCCCTGGCCTGGATGCAGCAGGAATTTATCTACAGCCAGCTCGAAAAAGACCAGGAAGCCATCCCCTTCCACGCCGGGGAGATCTGGGAGATATTGATCGCGGGCCTCGAATTCGGGCAGGGTGATTTCATGAAGACCCTGGCCTTTATCGTGAACTACGGGCGCGACAACGACACGGTGGCCGCCGTGGCCGGGATGATCGTGGGGGCACAGCTCGGTTTTGAAGGCCTCCCGGAAAAGGAACGGGGGCAAGTGTTGCAGGTAAGCCGTGACCTGATGGGCATTGATCTGGAGTTCCTGGCCCGGGAGGTCTGCGGGTATTCGGTTGCAGGGCAACCCATTGGTTTGGGGGAGCCCCCACCCCCCGAGTACTAGGATAGGCCCCTGCCCCGCAATTCCCTTGCAAACACCTTAAACCCCGGCCCGCGGGAATTCAGATCCTTTCGCAGGGTTTGGGCCCTTCAGCGGCATACCGCAGCCTGCTCTTCCAAAATTCGCGTAATAACCGGTCCTGCCACATCCGGGTAATCAACCCCGACACGAACATCGCTTTCTACCCAGGCGCGCAAAAGGGGCAGGGCCTCCCTGCTGAGGGCCTCCAGCACAGGAACCCCCATTTCGCGAAGGGCGGTGGCATTGCACTGCTGTTCATACTGGTTCTTCATGGGGACCACACAGAGCTTTTTGCCCAGGTACAGCGTTTCGGAAGGGGTCTCAAAACCGGCTGCGCTCAAGACCCCGCGGCTGGAGGCGATGCTTTGCAGGAAGGCCCGGTCTTCGATGGGGCGAACCGAGATGTTGCCGATGGCGTAGGCGTGGGAGCTGTGCTTGGAAAAGACCTCCCAGCGCACCCCGGGAATCGCCGAGAGCACACCGATGATGCGGGCGTCGGAATAGGCGGGCAGGTAAACCGTGTAATGGCCCTTGTCAGAAACCCGGGCTTCCCGGATGCCGTGGCGGATCACCGGGGTATAGACATCGGGGCCGTACGCCTGAAAATGGAAGCCATACTGCCGGGTAGCCGGGGCATATTTTTTCAGGATCAGCTGCCCGAACGGGTCTTTCCGGGCAGGCAGGGGTGCCCCGGGCGCCAGCACGGCAGCCTGGTGGCTGACCCCGATACAGGGCTGCCCGCGCAACCTGCAGGCCCAGGACGAAATGGGCTCGAAATCGCTCAGCACCAGGTCGTACCGGTGTACGGGCAGCTGCCTGATTTCGCGTTGGATCCGGAACGAATTCGTCTTCAGGTAGGTTTTCCAGAGGTCTATCCCACCCTGCTTCCCGAAAATAAAGCTCATCCCCCCGAACCGGTATCGGACCTCATACGGAAGGCGGATATCGGCCTGAGTGCCGCTGACCAGCAGGTCGAGCTCTACCTTGTGGCGGAGCAGCTCCGGAATGATGTCGCGGGCCCGGCTCAGATGGCCGTTGCCCGTGCCCTGAATGGCGTACAGTACTCGCATATGCCTTTGGTTATTTAAGTTGAAATTCCGCAACCATATGCCGGAAGAGCACCTGGGTGTCCAGGACTTCCTCCGGCTCGGTGAGCGCTGGATGGCCGAGATGCAGCCCGGTATCTTCCTCGTACCGGTACAGGCTCCAGCGGCCCTGGTGGTACTCCAGGGCGGTCAGGTTTTCGACCCAGTCGCCCGAGTTCAGGTACAGCACCGAGGTGTCCCCCGTTTTGATGCGCCTGATTTCGGGTTGGTGGATATGTCCGCAAACCACATAGTCGTACTGGTTTTCACGGGCGATGTCGGCAGCCGTCTGTTCAAAATTGTTGATGAACTTCACGGCCGACTTCACACTGTTCTTGATCCGTTTCGACATGGAGATCTTGCCGCGCCCCAGGCGGGCACTCACAAAATTGACCCCCCGGTTCAGCAAGATCAGGGTATCGTACCCCACCGCCCCGAGCCGGGCCAGCCATTTGGAGTGCTGCATGGTCACGTCGAAGACGTCGCCGTGGAACACCCAGGCCTTTTTTTCGTCGAGCTCCAGCACCACCTTGTTCACGATCTGCAGCCCGCCCAGCTCGAATCCCGCAAACTTGCGGAGCATCTCATCGTGGTTCCCGGTTACATAATACACCCTGACCCCTTTGGCAACCCAATCGAGCAGGGTCTTGACCACCTTCATGTGCGAGGCCGGCCAATAGCGCTTGGAAAACTGCCAGATATCGATGATGTCGCCGTTGAGCACCACCGTTTCGGGTTTCACTGATTTCATGTAGCGGACCAGTTCTTCGGCGTGGCACCCATAGGTGCCCAGGTGCACGTCAGAAAGGACCAGCAGTTCGAGGTCTCTTTTTTTCATGAGTTAGGACGATTAAAGAAGGTAATGGAAGGGGGGTGGAAGGCATCCGGAACAGTTTTGGCGCTTGTTCCGTAACAAGGTTGTCAGGCGTACCGCTGGCTCGTTTTACCATAAAAGGCCTATCCATACGTACATTGTCTGCAATATGGGGGATTTCGTATTACCTGCCTGTAAGATTCGGATTATGAAATAGATAGGCCCATGTTATGATTTTGTTTTCCATTCCGCGCAATTGCCGGGCCCGACAGTGCCTGGGGCCGGTCCTGTTCTTGGTTTAAAAACCAAAGCTTAATACAGGGGTAACATCTTTCAGGCCAAAAAAGGCCAAATTTGGGTCTCATTCATTGCTAAGCCCAATTGAGTTAGTTTGGTTGAAAACCGGTGCGCCCTGCACCGGTTTTTCTTTTTCAGGGACTTCGGGAGTCCTTTGGGCCGGGGCGCTTGAAAACCGGGTTTCCGCAACCGGCCCGTTCACCGATCAAACCGGCGATAAACAGATTGTGTCAGAATTGTCTTATTACGTCAAAAGGCTCAAAAATTAGGTCAACGGTTCCAGGGAGTGCATTTCATCGATGTTTTGGCTTATGCAATCCAAATTACTGGCCTCATATAAGGGTTTGCCCAAACTTTGCCTCAGAGAAATTTAACACCGTAAAAGACCCTTTATGAAAACACTAATACTCGTTAAGGAAATTTATCTCGACGCGTTCAAAAACCTGGGCAGCTTTCTGGTCCGGAATTATTTCAGGGCCTTCGCCTGGTTCAGCTTCGCCATGTTCATGGTGGTGCTGTACGCCTTTGTTTTCCGCGTGTACACCGGTTTTCCTTTTGACTGATGGATATGGTTGATTTTCAGATGTCCACACAAGAATTCAACAATAATGACTCTTTTACGGGAACACTATAGATTATGAAAAACAATAGCTACTACATGACGCTTTGCCGGGTCGGCGAATTCCTGCACCGATTCAGGACCCCGCTCCTGTTCTGGCTGTACATGATGGCCTTAGTGGCCTACGCCTACCGGGGAATGCCCAATTAAAAGGGCCCCGGATGCTTTCGGCCCCGGCCGGGAGGTATTCTCACACTGATCGGGCGGCAATCCCAGCAAGTATTATCTTTGCGGGGGTATGCCGCCTGATTTTTTTGTTGGGCAGTTCCCGAAATCAAAACCTGCCCCCTTGCCTCACAAAACCAAACAGGCGCTGCTGATTTTCACCCGCAACCCCGAGATTGGGAAGTGCAAGACCCGTCTGGCCGCTTCGATCGGGGATGCGGCTGCCCTGGCCATTTACACCTTCCTGGTGGAACACACCGCCCGCATTGCCCGATCCCTGGAGCACACCGACCGGCACGTCTATTTCAGCGAGCGCCCCGGGGACGGCCGTATCTGGGAACCTGAGACCTTTGCCAGCCATATCCAGCAGGGAGAAGACCTGGGGGCCCGCATGCAACGGGCATTTGAAAAAGCTTTTGAAACCGGCTACAAAAAGGTGGTGATCATTGGCAGCGACCTGTACGACCTGGGCCCCGATGACCTGAAGGCCGCCTTTGCCAGCCTCGATACCCACCAGGCCGTGGTGGGCCCGGCCACCGACGGCGGCTATTACCTGCTGGGCCTGACCGCGATGGTCCCGGCCCTGTTCCGGGGCAAGGCATGGAGCACCGATACGGTGCTCGAAGCCACCCTGCGCGACCTGGAAGGGATCCCAACCTTTTTATTGCCCCCCCGCACCGACATCGACCGGTACCAAGACATTGCCGGAAACCCCGTTTTTGAACCATTCTTAAAAAGCCATCCCCATGACTAGCAAGCAATTAGACACCTCGGTCGAATACCTGCATTCCAAAGGATTTACCGATCCGGAAATCGGCATCGTGCTCGGGTCGGGGCTGGGCCGGATGGTCGACGAGATCGGCGACCCCAAAGTGGCCCATTACCACAACATCCCCAACTTTCCGCTGGCCACCGTGGAATTCCACCGGGGCAAGCTGCTCTACGGCCAGCTGGGCTCCAAAAAAGCCGTGGTGATGCAGGGTCGTTTCCACCAGTACGAGGGGTACCAGCTTACCGAAGTCACCTACCCGATACGGGTCATGCACCAGCTGGGCATCAAAAAGCTGCTGATCTCCAATGCCGCGGGGGCGCTGAACCCCCGGTTCCGGAAGGGGGATCTCATGCTCCTCGACGACCACATCAACCTGCAGGGAGACTCGCCCCTGGCCTTCAAGAACGTGTCGGAGTTCGGGGAGCGCTTTGTGGACATGAGCTGCCCATACGACCCCGACATGTCGGAAAAGCTGGCCGGCATCGCCCGGGAATTCGGGATTGGGCTGCATAAAGGGGTCTACGCAGCCATGACGGGGCCCCAGCTCGAAACCCGGGCAGAATACCGCATGCTCCGGATGCTGGGTGCCGACGCCGTGGGCATGAGCACCGTGCCCGAGGTAATCGTAGCCAACCACCTGAAGCTGCCGGTGGTGGCCGTTTCGGTTTTGACCGACGAATGCGACCCGGACCACCTTCAACCGGTCAAGGTAGAGGAAATCCTGGCCGTCGCCGCCCAGGCAGAACCCGATCTTGTAAAGCTTTTCCTGGAATTGATCGCCCGCCTTTAAAGCCCGGAGTATATGCCCCGTTTGACCCGTTACTGCTGCCTGATCTTTTTTATCACCTGCAGGGCCGGTATCGGCCTGCATGCCCAGGCAATTGCTGCAGTGCCCGACCATTCGGCCTGGGACCAGCTTTTACAGCAACATGTGCGGCCCGATGGGACGGTCGACTATCCGGGTTTCGCCGGTGACCGAGCCCGGCTGGAGGCCTATATTCAGGAAATGAGCACGTACCTTCCGGATTCAACCTGGGAACGCAACCGCCGCCTGGCATATTTCGTCAACCTGTACAATGCCCTTACGGTGCGCCTGATAGTCGAAAATTACCCGCTCCGAAGCATCCGCGACCTGCCCGGCCCGTGGGGGCGTGAGCTGGTTACCCTCGGCAAACGGGGATACAGCCTCGACGACATCGAACACAAGGTGCTGCGGCCCATGGGGGAGCCCCGCATCCATTTTGCGATCAATTGCGCCTCGCGCTCCTGCCCGCCCCTGCTGCCCCATGCCTTTTCGGAAGACGACCTCGACGCCCAGCTCGAGGCAGCCACGCGTGCCTTTGTCAACAACCCGGCCCACAACCAGATCGGGCCGCGTTCGGCATCCCTCTCGCGCCTCTTCAATTGGTATCGCCGCGATTTCGAAGCGGCGGCGGGGAGTTTGCCGGCTTTTCTGAACCCCTACCTCGACACCCCCATGGCGCCTGATTGCAAGATTCGCTTTCTGCCCTATGACTGGGGCCTTAACCAGACCCCCGGGCCGTGAACCGGATCAGCGTAATCATCCCGGTGTTGAATGAGGCCGAGGCGCTGGGGGCCCTGCTGCCCTATTTGCGGGAACACGCCCGGGCCGATGCCGTTTGTGAAATCCTGGTCGTGGACGGAGGAAGTACCGACTCCAGCGCCGAGGTCGCCGAAGCCCAGGGGGCCCGGGTGATCTCCTCAAAGCGGGGCCGGGCCCGGCAGATGAACGCGGGGGCCCGTCATGCGCAGGGCGATATCCTGTATTTCCTGCATGCCGACAGCTTTCCGCCCCCCGGGTACGACGGCCTCATCCTGCAAGCCATGGCCCGCAGGCCGGTGGCAGGCTGCTTCCGCCTCGCCTTTGACCAACCCGGGAATTTCCTGGGGTTCTTCGCCTGGTTTACCCGCCTGAACTGGTCTATCTGCCGGGGCGGCGACCAGTCGCTCTTTCTGCCGGCCCGGTGGTTTGCCGAAGTGGGCGGGTTCAACGAAGCCTACCGCGTCTACGAAGACAATGAACTGACGGGCCGCCTGTACCGCCACTACCCCTTTGTGGTGCTGCCACAGACCCTAACCACTTCAGCCCGCCGCTACCGGGAAGTCGGGGCCCTTCGGCTGCAGTATTACTTTGCTGTGATCCACCTGAAAAAATGGCTGGGGAGCAGCCCCGAAGCCCTTTACAGCTATTACCAGAAGAAAATTGTAGAGGGGGCGGGTCAGCGGGTCTCGTAGTCGAGCAGCAGGCCCTCGCAGATCCAGTTGGCCATGGCCTGCCGGTTGTCGGGGTCGAGTATGCGGCGCTGGTCGCGGGAATTGCTGATGTTGCCGATCTCTATGAAGGTAGTGGCCGGCAGCGTATTCTTGACCAGGTACAGGTTGCTGCGGTCTTCGAAGGTACCCGTATACACCCGGTTGGGCTGGTACTGGGCGTACTTCTTCCGGAAGGTCTCGTGGATGTTCTCGGCCAGCTTCTTGCCGGTCTTGCTCTTCTCGTGGTAGTAAAAGAAAACGTCGATATTCTGCCCCTGGCTGCGGCTGTCGACATGGGTAACCACCAGCCGCTGGTGTTTCCCTTTGTGCTGGTGATACAGCTGGTTGACCGCTTCTACGCGCTGTTTGAGGCGCGCCACCTGATTCAGGGGGATGGGCTGGTCGGGGTAGGCTACCTCGTCTTTGTCCATCTCCAAAATGCGGGAGTCACGGATGCCGTCGTCAGGGTCGCGGATGATGATGTATACCTGGGCCCCCTGTGCAATGAGCTTGCGGGCCAGGCGCAGGGTTACGTCATAGGCGTATTCGTCTTCGGAGATCTCGGCATCCCCATACCGGGTCATGGCTCCCGGATCGGGGCCGCCGTGGCCCGAGATCAGGTAGAAGACCGTATTTTCGAGGCGTGTGCTCTCAGGCCTGACTTCGGCATATTCAGGCCCGAAGATGTCATAGGAGGCATAGGCCGCGGGAGCCTCAGCGGCCGGTTTTTCCACCGCGGAGCCGGCGGGTTCTGTTTCGCTTGCTTCCCGCGGAATCGGGATCAGGTAGGTCAACCCTTCGTACAGCCCGGTGCCCCCGTGCAGCCTGGTTTCATTAAGGGCCAGAAAATCGTCCAGGGTGCGCGAGGGGTCGGCCCCATGCCTGCGCAAGAGCGAATAAACCCCGTCTCCGGGCCCGGCAACCACCTGCAGCAGGCTGTCCTGCCCGCGAAGGGCCATGGCCCAAATCCCTAAAATGCACAGAAAAATAGTGTGTCTGCCGCTGCCCATCCCCAAAAGCGTTTTACAAAGATTACCAAAAAAGTTGTCAAGAAGCAAACCAACCGTCAGCGGTTGCGGCCGTAGTAGGCCCGTATAACCTGTTGGGCGGGTTTGTTCTGGGGGGTGAAGCGGTTGTCGAGGGGCCCGCCCGACACCGGGTGGTTGATGAACCACTTCCATAGGAAGCCCCCGGCAAACCAGGGTTCGTGCCAGAATTCCTCAAAGAGGGCTGTTTTGGCATTCGACTGCGCCTGCAGGTTCACCCGCTCCCCGGAACGGTCTGCCAGCCAGGGTTTCCGGGCCGTATAGTCCACGCTCCGGTACCCGTATTCGGTGAAAAGCACAGGGCGGGCCTTCGCGGCGGCCAGTTCCCGGATGGCCTTCTTCCAGGGTTCCCAGCCCTCCCTCAGGGCAGCCACCGTCGGGTCGCGGTCTTCCGAAAGCGGAAAATAGGCGTCAATGCCGATATAGTCGAGCGCTTCCCAGAACGGTACCCGCTGGTATTCATCCCAGTTGGCCGCATAGGTAATCTGCCCGCTGTAGCGTTCCCTGACTGCGTCGATCAGGCGGCCCCAGAACTGCGGGCGTGCGGCAACAAAGGCTTCCAGTTCAGTGCCGATGCAGAAGAGCTCGGCCCCTGTCTCTTCGGCCAGGGAGGCGTAGGTCAGAATGAAATCGGCATAGGAGGCTTCGAGCCGCTGCCAGTCGGCTTCCGACTCCATGGTCAGGTCGCCGGTAAAAAGCCCGCGCCAGATCCAGAGCTGGGGTTTGAGCATCACCTGAATGCCATTGCGGCGAAGCAACCCGATGTATTGTCGGGCCCCGTCACGGGTCTCCCCGAACATCTGCCGATCGGAGTTGAAAAGGATTTCCGGGCTGCCGGGTTCGCGGATGAAGCCATAGGGCATCACGGCAGCGTGGTCGGCGTAAATGCCCAAAACCGGGTCAATGTGGGCCTGGCTGGCCGCCTCGCCTGAGGCGACGAAACTGACGCCGTTGATCTTGGCTACACCGGCTGCCTTGCAGGAAACCAGCAAGAACAGGAGCAGGGATGGGATGATCTTGTACATAGGCCCCGGGTTCGGTCGTTTAAAGATAGAGATTTTGGGGTTCAGCAGGGGCTGCCTCGCGTAAAGTTCTTATTTTCCCTTCGACAGAACCAGTATCCAACTATTTCCTGCCATGCATATTGTCATCATCGGGAACGGCATTTCGGGGGTCACCGCCGCACGTCACATCCGCAAGCGCTCCGACCACCGCATCACCCTCATCTCAGGCGAATCGGATTATTTCTTTTCCCGCACGGCATTGATGTACATCTACATGGGGCACCTCACCTTTGAGCAGACCAAACCCTACGAAGACTGGTTCTGGGCCCGCAACCGCATGGACCGGATCAGGGCCCTGGTCAGGGAAGTCCGCCCTGACTCCCGCTCGCTGCTGCTGCACGACGGGCGCGAGATCGCCTACGACCGGCTGGTGATCGCGACCGGGTCGCGCCCGAACAAGTTCGGATGGCCGGGGCAGGATCTGCCGGGGGTACAGGGGCTTTATTCCCTGCAAGACCTGGAGCTCCTTGAAAAAAACGCCCCTGACCGCGATACCTGCAGCCGGGCCGTGATCGTGGGAGGGGGCCTCATCGGCATCGAGCTGGCCGAAATGCTCCGCAGCCGCAACATCGAAGTGACCTTTTTGGTGCGGGAACCGAGCTTCTGGAACGGGGTATTGCCCGAGGAGGATTCTGCCCTGCTCAACGAGCACATCAGGGAACACCATATTGACCTGCGCTTGGGCACCGGCCTGCGCGAGATCGAGGCCGGGGCCGACGGAAGGGCCTGTGCCGTGGTAACCGATGCGGGCGAACGCATCGCATGCAGCCTGGTCGGCCTCACCGCCGGGGTTTCCCCCAATGTCGATTTCCTGAAGGGTTCGGGCATTGAACTCGACAGGGGGGTGCTGGTCGACCGCTACCTCGAAACCAACCTGCCCGGCATTTACGCCATTGGCGACTGCGCCCAGCAGCGCGAACCGGTGGGGGGGCGCAGGCCTGTTGAGGCCGTCTGGTATACCGGGCGCATGATGGGCGAGACCCTTGCCCGGACCCTCTGCGGGGAACGGTCTGCGTACCGGCCCGGGCACTGGTTCAATTCGGCCAAATTCCTCGACATCGAATACCAAACCTATGGCAGGGTCTCGCCGCGGAGGGAGCTTGGCCCCGACGAAGCCCAATTCCACTGGCGGCACCCGCGCGAAATGGTCTGCCTTACCCTGGCCTACCAGCAGGGCAATGGGCGGTTGCTGGGGGTAAACGCCTTTGGCCTGCGCTTGCGCCATGAGGTGCTCGACCGCTGGCTCACCGAAGGCCTGCCGATAGGCGAAGGGGTTGCACGCCTGCGCGAAGCCCTCTTTGACCCTGAATTTTACCGCGACCACAGCCAACTGATCAGGCAGGCCTTTAAACAAACCCAACTGCAAACCTCATGACCGCATCCCGATCCATGTCGCTGGCGGGCACCCCGCCCCAGGCCCTGAACCGTTCCCAGCGCCTTGGGGTATTTGCCGGATTTGCCGGCCTGTTCCTTTTGCTGCTGGCCACCTTTGGCATCGCCCTCCCAAACCAGGGGGCGTGGCTGGCCCTCTCCCTCACCCTCATATTTTCCGGAACCGTCTGGTACAGCCGGGCCACCTACGCCGCCAAGCCCCCAGGCATCCGCAATGACGGGGTCTGGTTCAGGTCCCTCTCCAGCCGGGGCATATGGGCCTGGGGCCTGGGCATTGTGCTTACCGGGTTCTATATCGTCCTGTATTTCTACCCCCGGTACCTGGGCCTGGTGGCCGACGGCCCCAACCAGGGGCTCATTTCCCTTTTCGACCCGCTCAGCCTGCGCCTCAGCGGGAACCCCGCAAGCCAATGGTTCGTCTATGGGGCCCTGTACACCCTGGCCATCCTGGCCTTTGGCGTCAAATTCCTCTGGAAATACCGCCACAACCGGTATGAAGTGCTGCGCACCCTCAGCGTGATGTTCTTCCAGCTGGCCTTTGCCTTCCTGATCCCGGAAATCATGGCACGCCTCAACGGCGACCTACCCTACTACGACCTGAAGAATATCTGGCCGCTCAACTACTACAATTTCGAACGCTACCGGGTGAATGCCTTTATCGGGGCGGGGAATATCGGCCTGGCCCTGCTGCTTTTCGGCATTGCATCCATCCTGGTCATCACCCCGGTGCTCACCTATTTCTACGGAAAACGATGGTACTGCTCCTGGGTCTGCGGCTGCGGGGGGCTTGCCGAAACTGCCGGGGACCCTTTCCGCCACCTGAGCGATAAGAGCCTGTTTGCCTGGAAAGTGGAGCGCTGGGTGGTCTACAGCGTGTTGGTTTTCGCGGTGCTCATGACCACGGCGGTGATCTATTCCTACCTGGGGCCCGACAACCAGAAATACTGGCTCAGCCGCCCGCAGTTCCTGATGGGGGTGGGGGTCTTGCTGACCGGGATCTTTGCCTGGGTGATGGCCTTTCGCCGGAAGGAACTCAAAAAGGATGCCCTATACGGCGCCTGGGCCTATTTTGTGATCATCCTGGCCCTGATCGGGTTGCACATGCTGAGCGACACCCAGCACGTGTTCCTCCTGAAATCGGAGACCCTGCGCAAAACGTACAGCTTTCTGATCGGAAGTATCTTTTCGGGGGTGATCGGCACCGGGTTCTACCCCATCTTCGGCAACCGGGTCTGGTGCCGCTTCGGCTGCCCCATGGCGGCCATCCTGGGCCTGCAACAGCGGCTCTTCTCCCGTTTTCGCATCACCACCAACGGGGGGCAGTGCATTTCGTGCGGGAATTGTTCGGCCTATTGCGAAATGGGCATCGACGTGCGGGCCTACGCCCAGCGGGGAGAGAATATCGTGAGGGCCAGCTGCGTGGGCTGCGGGATCTGTTCGGCCGTTTGCCCCAGGGGGGTGCTCCGCCTTGAGAACGGCCCCCTTGAAGGGCGCATCAACTCCCGCGAAATTCTCCCGGGCAACGACCTGGACCTGTTGCGGCAGGTTGAAAAGAACGCTTGATTTCAACGGGATTGCTTTCTTTTGCAGCAGGAATACATGCCGCATGATACCTATTGACCTTATCATCCCCGCCCACAACGAGGAAGAATCCATCGCAGCTGTACTGGCCGAAGTGCCCGCCCTGGTGCGGGAAACCGTGGTGGTAGACAACGCCTCTACCGACCAAACGCCCCGGGAAGCCCGGGGGGCCGGGGCCACCGTGTTGCATGAACCGCGCAAGGGCTACGGGTACGCCTGCCTGAAAGGAATAAATTATTTATTTGAAAAATCCATCCCCCCCCATATCATCGTATTTATGGATGGTGATTATTCCGATTACCCGGAAGAACTCCCGAAACTGGTGGCGCCCATCCTGGAAGGGAAGGCAGACCTGGTGATCGGGGCGCGCCACAAGGCGCTGCGGGAACCCGGATCGATGACCCCCCAACAGGTCTTTGGCAACTGGCTTGCAACCTCGCTGATGCGGCTGCTGTTCCGGTCCCGGTTTACGGACCTCGGCCCGTTCCGGGCTATACGGGCAGACGCCCTGCAGCGGTTGAAGATGGAAGACAAGACATACGGCTGGACGGTGGAAATGCAGTTGAAAGCGCTCCGACAGGAGCTCTCATATACCGAAGTCCCAGTGCGTTACAAAAAAAGAATTGGGGTTTCCAAGGTGTCCGGAACCGTAAAAGGTAGTATATTTGCCGGCGTAAAAATCTTGGGTTGGATTTTTAAATACAGTTTTAGATAACATATGGGAATATCAATCGCATACCTAATCATCTCGATCTACAGCCTGGCCCTGCTGCTGATCTTCTTTTACAGCCTGTCTCAGCTCAACCTGCTGGTCAACTACCTGGGCTACAAGCGGCGCATCGAGGAAGCTCCCAAGTTCAACCTGTTAGACCCCAAGGAGATCCCTTTTGTGACCATTCAGCTGCCCATCTACAACGAAGAATACGTGGTAGAGCGGCTGCTCGAAAACATTTCCAAAATCGAATACCCCCAGAGCAAGCTGGAGATCCAGGTGCTCGACGACTCCACCGATGACTCCGTGGTCCAGACTGCGGCCATGATCGAAGCGCTGCAAAAGCAGGGGCTCGACATTCAGCACATCCGCCGCGAAAACCGCGAGGGCTACAAGGCGGGGGCCCTGAAAGAAGGCCTGAAGATCGCCAAAGGCGAATTCATCGCCATTTTCGATGCCGACTTCCTTCCGGGCAGCGACTGGCTTAAAAAGACCGTCCCCTACTTCAAGGATGAAGAGATCGGGGTGGTCCAAACCCGCTGGGGGCATATCAACCGCGATTACTCGACCCTGACCCGGATACAGGCTTTTGCCCTGGATGCCCACTTCACCCTCGAGCAGGTAGGCCGCAACTCCAAGGGGCACTTTATCAACTTCAACGGCACCGCCGGAATCTGGAGGAAAGAGTGCATCCTGGATGCGGGCAACTGGGAAGGCGACACCCTTACCGAAGACCTCGACCTGAGCTACCGCGCCCAGCTCAAAAACTGGAAATTCAAGTACCTGGAAGACGTGGAGACCCCGGCCGAGCTTCCCGTGGTGATCAGCGCAGCCCGTTCACAGCAGTTCCGCTGGAACAAGGGAGGGGCCGAAAACTTCCGGAAAACCGTTTGGAGCGTCATCAAAGCCAAGAACATCCCCTTCAAGACCAAGTTCCACGGGGTGATGCACCTGCTCAACAGCAGCATGTTCCTGAGCGTGTTCATCGTAGCGGTGCTGAGCATCCCCATGCTGTATATCAAGAATTCCTACGGCCACCTGGGCTGGGTCTTCGAGGTGACCAGCTTCTTCATCGTAAGTACCATCATCCTTTTCGTGTGTTACTGGTTTACCTACAAGAGCATGCAGGGCAGCAGTTTTGACAGCTTTGTAGACTACATCAAACTGTTCTTCACCTTCTTTTCGGTGGCCCTCGGGTTCTCGCTCCACAATAGCGTGGCCGTGCTGGAAGGACATATGGGGAAACGCTCCGAATTCGTGCGCACCCCCAAGTTCAATATCAGCAGCCTGACAGACACCTGGAAAGGGAATAAATACCTGGCCAAAAAACTCTCCCCGAACATGATCCTGGAATTCGCCCTTATGGTGTATTTCCTCTTCGGGATGTACAGCGCCATCCCGCTGAACGACTTCGGGTTGTTCCCCTTCCATTTCATGCTGTTCCTCGGGTTTGGCTTCGTATTTTTCAAGTCACTGACCGCCAAGGCCTGACCCGCTTAAGGCCGCATACCATCTGAACCGCCGCAGGCCCGTGGGCCTGCGGCGGTTTCGCTTTGGCGCGGGGCCACCACTCCCCGCATGGATTTGTAGCGGATTTTTCCGTACTTGTAGCGCGAAACCAAACTTTACAGCATGACCTGGTCGCCCCTGACCTTCTGGAACCTGCACCGGATTCCCCTGCTGATGCTGCTCCTGAGCACGGGCTTTTATGCCGCCTTTGCCCACGACCTGGAACGCGGCGATTCGGTCAGGCTCCTCACCCTGCTGGCCGCGCTTTTCTTCCTTTGCTACAAGCTGATACAGTTCGAGAAGTGGAATTACCGCTTCCTGGTGGCGGCCGGGATGCTGTTTCGCCTGGTATTCCTCTGGGCAGAACCCAACCTTTCCCCCGATTATTTCCGCTTCCTGTGGGACGGCAACCTGCTCGTGCAGGGGTTCAACCCCTACCTCTTCACCCCCGACCAATGGATGGAGGGGGCCGGGCCCGCCTTTCCGCTCGCCGGGGAGCTGCACAGGGGCATGGAGGGGCTGAGCGCCCGGAACTTCAGCAACTACCCCCCGGTAAACCAATATTTCTTTGCCCTGGCCCGCACCCTCGGAGGGGGTTCCGTGGCCGGCGGCATTCTTGCCCTGAGGGCCACGACCATCCTGGCCGATTTGGGGATCCTCTATTTCGGGAGGCGGCTGCTCCGGTACCTGAACAAGGCCCCCCACCTCATCTTCTGGTATTTCCTCAACCCCATGGTCATTGTCGAACTCACCGGCAACCTCCACTTTGAAGGGGTCATGCTTTTCTTTTTCATCCTGGCCATGTACCTGCTGGTGCAGGGGCACTGGTTCTGGGGAGCCATACCCTTCGCCCTTTCCATTGGGGTCAAGCTCATGCCGCTTATGCTGCTGCCCCTGATGCTCCCCCTTTTGGGCTGGAAAAAGGCTGCCGGCTTTTACCTGACCCTGGGGGCATGCCTGGCCGCCTGCCTGTACCCCTTGTATTTCCCCGAGTTCGGGGCGCATTACCTTCAAACGCTGCGGCTTTGGTTCTCCAATTTCGAATTCAACGCCGGGCTGTACGCCCTTGCCGAGCGCGTGGCCGTCTGGCAGGGGGCCAAACCCTGGCTCTTCATAGCGGCGTACGGGCGCTTCATCCCCTGGGTAACGGCGGCGGTTTCCCTTTTGCTCTGCCTGCATCCGAAAATGCGACAGGGCCGGCACTGGTTCAGCGGTGCCCTGGCCGTGGTGGCAGTCTACTACCTCGCTTCGGCCGTGGTACATCCGTGGTACCTGGCTTTCCCCCTGCTGGTCTGCCTGTTTACCCGCTGGCGCTTCCCCCTGGTGTGGTCGGCCCTGGCCATGCTGTCTTATACGGCCTACTCCGGATCGGAGGTCGTTGAAAAACCCATGTGGCTGATCATTGAGTATTTAGCAGTATATGGCTTCCTGCTCTATGAAATCATCAGATACAAAGGCAATATTTTTTCACTTCCCAAAAATTCAGGTCCGGAAACTGCAGGCTGAATAATATTTGTACCTTTGGTCTTCGAAATGAAAGACTACACGTTACTTTCCAAACCCGGCACCTTCTTCACCGTGCCGCACCGACCTGAGCGCCGCCGCCCGTAAGGGTGTGCTGCTGTATTGGAATTAGGTGAGTCCATTTCCGTTTTGTCCGTTTCAACTTTTTTCCCTTTATTTTAATCAACTCATTTGGCAATGAACATCGTTGTTGCTGATGCATCACATATAAAATTTGCGCAGGTTATCTGCGACACCATAGCGGAATCTGCCAAGATCCGCGGTACCGGCATCGCCAAGCGGACCCCTGAGTACATCATTAAAAAGATGAAAGACGGCAATGCCATCATTGCCGTGGAAGGCGACCGCTTTGCTGGCTTCTGCTATATCGAGGCCTGGGGGCACCAGAAATACGTGGCCAATTCGGGCCTGATCGTCCATCCTGATTTCCGAAACCAGGGCCTGGCCAAAAAAATCAAAAAGGCCGTCTTTGACCTGTCTCGGAAAAAGTTCCCGGAAGCCAAGATCTTCGGGATCACCACAGGGCTGGCCGTCATGAAGATGAACTACGAGCTGGGGTACCGGCCCGTGACCTTTTCGGAGCTCACCGACGACCCGGAATTCTGGAAGGGGTGCCAGACCTGCAAAAACTTTGACATCCTCACCCGCACCGAGCAGAAGATGTGCCTGTGCACCGGCATGCTCTACGACCCGAATGAACCCCGGGCCGAACGGGCCGAACGCGCCGGGAAAAAAATCAGCAAAAAGACCTTTGAACGGCTCAGAAGCATCAAGGAAACCCTCTTTCTAAAAAAGAAGAACGCATGAAAAAACTCGTACTGGCTTACAGCGGAGGGCTCGACACCTCTTTCTGTGCCCACCAGCTTTCGCAACAGGAAGGTTTCGAAGTCCACGCCGTTACGGTGAATACCGGGGGCTTCGGGCCCGAAGACCTGCAGGCCATCGAAGCCAAAGCCCTGGAACTCGGGGCAAGCACCTACAAGGCCATCAGCGCCGAACAGGCCTTTTACGACCGGGTGGTGAAATACCTCATCTTCGGGAACGTGCTGCGCAACAACACCTACCCGCTCTCGGTGAGCGCCGAACGCATCGTGCAGGCGCTGGAGATCGTACAGTATGCCCGGGAAGTGGGCGCCACCCACATCGCCCACGGCAGCACCGGGGCCGGGAACGACCAGGTGCGCTTCGACCTGATCTTCCAGACCCTCGCCCCTGAAATCGAGATCGTGACGCCCATTCGCGACAAGCGCCTCTCGCGCGAAGCGGAAATTGAATACCTGAAGGCCAACGGCATTGCCTACAGCTGGGAAAAAGCCAAATATTCCATCAACAAAGGGCTTTGGGGCACTTCGGTAGGGGGCGCCGAGACCCTGGGCTCGCGGGAGGCACTCCCCGAACACGCCTACCCGAGTCAGGTGCGCGAACAGCAGCCCCGCACGGTTTCCCTGGAATTCACCCGGGGCGAGCTGACCGCCCTCGACGGGGCAACGGCCTCCCCGGTAGCGAACATCCAGGCGCTGGAAAAAATAGCATCGGCCTATGGCATCGGCCGCGACATCCATGTGGGCGATACCATCATCGGCATCAAAGGCCGGGTCGGGTTCGAGGCCGCTTCGGCCCTGATCACCCTGAAGGCCCACCACCTGCTGGAAAAACATACCCTGAGCAAATGGCAGCAGTTCCAGAAAGAACAGCTGGCCAATTTCTACGGCATGCTGCTGCACGAGGGGCAGTACCTCGACGAGGTGATGCGCAACATCGAAGCCTTTTTGAGCGATACCCAGCGGCATGTGAGCGGGGAGGTCTTCGTGCGCCTGCACCCGTACCGCTTTGAACTGGAAGGCATCCGCTCTGAGAACGACCTGATGAACGCTTCCTTCGGCAGCTACGGGGAAATGAACAAGGGCTGGACGGCGGAGGAGGCCAAAGGCTTTATCAAGATCCTTTCCACCCCGGGCAAAATTGCCCACCAAATCCATTCCAGGTCATGATCTCGGCAGGCGTCATCGGCGGGGCGGGCTATACGGGAGGGGAGCTTATCAGGCTGCTGCTGGGGCACCCAGAGGTTACCCTCGATTTCGTCTACAGCACCACCCGGGCCGGGAAACCCCTGAGCAGCGCCCACCCCGATTTGCTGGGGGTTACCGGCCAGGGCTTTACCGATTCGGTAAACCCGGAGGTCGACGTGGTCTTCCTCTGCCTGGGGCACGGGAATTCGAGTACATTCCTGGGCGAACACGCTTTTTCGGAAAAGACGCGGGTCATCGACCTGAGCAACGATTTCCGCCTGCGCGAAGATGCCCGCTTCCAGGGGCGCGAATTCGTGTACGGCCTGCCAGAGCTGCATGGGGAGGCCATCGCCCGGGCCCGCAATATTGCCAATCCGGGGTGCTTCGCCACGGCCATACAGCTGGCCCTGCTGCCCCTGGCCCGGGCCGGGCTGCTTTCGGAGGCCGTGCATGTGAACGCCACCACCGGCAGCACCGGGGCCGGGGTGGGCCTGTCAGAAACCACCCATTACAGCTGGAGGAACAACAACCTGTCGTGGTACAAACCCTTCACCCACCAGCACCTGGGGGAAATCAACCAAAGCCTCAGGCAGCTGCAGGCAGGGGCCGGGGAACTGTACTTTCTACCCATGCGCGGCAACTTCACCCGGGGGATCTTTGCCACGGCCTACACCGCCTTCAGCGGGTCGCTCGAACTGGCAAAGGACCTGTACCGGAGCTATTACGAAGCGGCGCCCTTTACGGTGCTCTCTGAGGAGCCCCTGACCCTGAAACAGGTGGTCAACACCAATTACGCCCACCTGCACCTGCACCGGCACGGCGGGGTACTGCTGGTCAGCTCGGCAATCGACAACCTGCTCAAAGGGGCATCGGGGCAGGCGGTGCAAAATATGAACCTGATGTTCGGCCTGGCCGAACGGTGCGGCCTGGAACTCAAGGGGAGCGCCTTTTAAATACGAAACCTATGAAAATAGCCATCATCGGAGCCGGCAACCTGGGGCTTTCCATGGCCACCGGCATCCTGCACAGCGGGGGGGCCACCACCATGTACCTTACCCGCCGCCACCTCGATCCGATCCGCGAATTCGAATCGTACGGGAACGTGAAGATCACCTCCGACAACCGGGAGGCGGTGGCCGCTTCAGACATCCTGATCTTCGCCATACAGCCCGGTCACTTTTCGGCCGTCCTCGAGTCGGTCAAAGACCTGCTCCACGACCATCACGTGCTCATCTCGACCATTACCGGGTACAGCATTGCCAAAATGGAGGAAATCCTCGGCACCGACCGGCATATCATCCGCGCCATGCCCAACACGGCCATTTCGGTAGGCCGCTCGATGACCTGCATCTGTTCGAATGAAAAGGGCAAGAAACGCCTCGAACTGGCCGGGGCCATCTTCAAACGGATGGGCCATTCCATGGTAGTTCCGGAAAGCCAGATGCAGGCGGCCACGGTCATTTGCGCCAGTGGCATCGCCTTCTGGATGCGGCTGATCCGGGCCACCACCCAGGGGGCCATACAGCTGGGCTTTGATGCCCATGAAGCCCAGGAACTGGCCATGCACACCTGTGCGGGGGCTGCCGAGCTGCTCATCGCCTCGGGCAACCACCCCGAAGAGGAGATCGACCGGGTAACCACGCCCATGGGGTGCACCATCGAAGGCCTCAATGAAATGGAGCACCAGGGGCTGAGCTCGTCCCTCATAAAAGGGATCGTGGCTTCCTACG
>CAYWZF010000033.1:0-10666 GCA_964461555.1 uncultured Robiginitalea sp.
CCCAGGGGAATTCCCCCAACCCCCGGGAACAAGACACTCCCAGGCCCTGCACCCTCCAGGCAGCCAGACCTCCCATTTTCAAATTTTCAAATCGGCAATTTTTCAAATTAAAATAGGGGAAAGCCCCCAAACCCCCGGGAACAAGAAAAGCCTTTGGCCTGAAACCCCCGATCAGGCCCAGGCCGGAAAGCCGGCCAGGCGTCTTTGCGGGTGCCGTAAATGTGGGTTTCGGTCCTGCCCAGCCGCCATGCGCGATGGAGAAGCCTATCATTTCGTCATGCGCACCGATGCGGAATATCGAATGCAAGGGTCTTTAATACGGAAGTTGTGGCTGCCCTGCGCCTCCCGGGCACCGCATTTCTAATTCTTTTGCGCTATGTAAAACCCATAGCTGTAATATTCCTTATAGGCCAGATAAAACCCGATTTCGGCCTGATGGTCCCTGACTACTTTTTTCGCAAGGTCTGAATGGTGGTGTCGCCTCAGAAAGGCCTCAAACCTTGCTTCCATGGGTTTGTAATAGTTCTCAATCCAGCTTTCCGGAGCCAAACAGAAATACCCTGCAAGCGCGTAGCCATGATGTTCCAAAAGGCTGATTTTATTTGAAGCGGTATCAACTTCAGGGTATTCCCGATTCCAGAATTCTTCCACTTCCGCCGGACGGGATAGGGTTATCCAGGTCAGGTCGCTCACGGCCAGATAACCGCCGACTTTCAGGTAGTCTTTCCATTTTTTGATTCCGCTTTCAAATCCTGTATTGTATATCGCGCCCTCAGACCAGATAATATCGAACTCCTCGTGTTCAAAGGGCAGATCGTCCATTGATTTTTCGAGCGTGTCAATTTTCCCAGACAGCCCCAGCTTTCGGGTTTTTTCGTTCAGTTCATTCAAAAATTCAGGGTATAAATCGACCGCCGTAATGTGCCCGTTCAGGTTCTGTGCGAGGGTAATCGTTTGCCCGCCTGAACCACACCCCATGTCAGCTATTTTGAATTTTTGGCCGGTCGGCAAACGCATGAATTCAAGCGCCCTGAGCGTTTCTCTTTTGCTCCCCGGCCCTTGCCTTTCGGCGTCTTTATGAAAGTCAATGATCAGTTCCAATTCTGTCATGTCTTCGGGGTTTTCAGGTTGCAAACAATTTTTGACATAAGGAATTTCCCGGTTCAGGGCAGGTATACGACCCCGCTGCACGAATCGCGGGTGGCGCCCGTGACCGAAGCCAGCACGTTGGGCTGCCCTTCCAGGCGCAGGGCCCCCAAAAGGGCGAAGACCAGGGCTTCCTTGTAATTGACCAGCTCCGCATCCGGCACCAACCAATCCACCTCCGCACCGGCCAGGTGCTGCATCCGCTCGAGCAGGAAGGTGTTGAACGCCCCGCCCCCGGTCACCAGTACCCGGGCAGGTTTTTTTCCGGAAAGTTCGGCCACCTGGGCTGCGATCTGCCCGGCAATGTGCTCCGTGGCCGTTCGCAGCAGGTTTTCGGGCCGGTCGGGATGCGCCCCGAGCAAAGGCCTGATCTCGGAGGCAAACCATTCGTACCCGGTCGATTTCGGGAAGGGCTGACGGTAATAGGGAAGGGCGTCGAGGGCGCTGAGCAGGCCCGGGATGACAGCCCCGCTGCGGGCCAGTTTACCTCCGGCGTCGTACTCCAGCCCGGCGCTCCGGCTCAGGGGGTTGAGCAGCATGTTGGCGATGCCGATATCGAAGGCGATGCGGCGGCCGCCCTGTTCAAAGGAAATATTGCTGATGCCGCCCAGGTTCAGGCAAAAGTCGTACAGCCCGAACAGCAGGCGATCCCCGATGGGCACCAGGGGCGCCCCCTGCCCGCCCAGGGCGATGTCGAGCGAGCGGAAGTCGCCCACCACGGGAAGGCCGCAGGCCAGGGCCAGGCGCTGTGGGCAGCCCAGCTGGAAGGTAAAGCCGCGTTCGGGCCGGTGGTGGACGGTGTGCCCGTGGCTGGCAACCGCCTCGGCTTCGAGCCCGGTTTCATCGAGGAATTTCCGGGCCTGCAGACCGAGCCAGGTCCCGTATTCGGCATGAAAGGCCAGCAGGTCGGCTGCCTGCCAGCCGATGGAGGCTTCCAGGCGCCCGCGCAGCGAGGGCTCGTAGGGCAGCCCGCGGGTAGCCAGCAAGCGATAGGCCCAATGACCTTTGTCTTGCGTCAATTCGGCCAGGGCCAGGTCGAGGCCGTCAAGGGAGGTCCCCGACATCATGCCGAGTATGCGGTGCTTTCTCATGTTTTATCCGGGTTAAGGGAAACCGGCAATCGCCCGGGTGCCGGCAGGGTGCCCAAAAAATGCAGGGCGGCTGCCTCCTGGAAGGCCGGCAGGGGCTGAAAGGCAACGATTACCCCTTTGGCTGCGGCTATGGGAAGCCCCTGCAGGGCGTAGGGGTTTCCAAAATGATACAGCAAGACCTCCCGCTCGCGCAGGAGCTTTTGCAGCGCCTGCAGGGCCGGTTCGGAAAAGCCGAAACGGTTTGGGGGTTTCAGGCTGGGCGGGGCCAGGGCGAGGACCACCTTCTGTTGGGCGGGCAGGGGGAAGGCTTCCTGCCGGGAAGCTGCCATATCCCAGTCGAAGGAGGCCGCCGGCCTGGTTTCCCCTTCGAGCAGGTCGGCAAAGGGTCGGGTGGCTGCCCCGCACCCGATCAGCCCGTATTCGGAATGCCGGAAATGGGCTGCCATGGCCGGGTGCCCGGCCAGGGGGGTCAGGCAACTGCGGGCCAGTTTCCGGATGAGCACCTCAGGGGTGTATCGGGGCATTACCGTTGCGTTTCCGGAGCCGAATACCCGTTGCTTCAGGGCCCACACCCGGCCGAAATGGCCTTTTAGGGTGGCCTCGTCGATCTGCTCCGCGATGAGGTCCAGGGCCTGGGGGATGTCTTCTGCAAAGCAGAGCAGGTCGTTGCCCGCCTGGCAGGCGCGCAGGGCCGTCATGCCGGGCACCGGTTCCCGTTTGCTCACGGCATGCATGTTCAGGGCGTCGGTGATGACCGCCCCGCCAAACCCCAGTTCTTCGCGCAGCAGCCCCTGAATGAGGGGGCGCGAAAGGCTGGCCGGGGTGCCTGAGGGGTCGAGTGCCGGAACCGCCAGGTGCCCGGTCATCACGGCCGGGATTCCCTCCTCTATGAGCCTGCGGAAGGGGATGAGCTCTTCGGCCAGCAGGTCGGTTTTCGATTTTCGGAGCACGGGCAGGGCCAGGTGCGAATCGGTGTCGGTATCGCCGTGGCCCGGGAAATGCTTGGCGCAACTGAGCAGGCCCCCGTCGCGGAGCCCTTTGAAAAACAACACGGTTTTGGCGGCCACCCCTTGAGGATCGCTGCCGAAGGAGCGGTACCCGATCACCGGGTTTTGGGGGTTGGTGTTGCAATCGGCCACCGGGGCCAGGTTCCAGTGGATGCCGGCTTCGCGGCAGTCGGCCGCCATGCGCAGGCCGGTTTCGTACAGCAGGGGGTCGTCGTCTGCCAGGGCACCCAGGGCCAGGGCATAGGGGTAATGGGGGGCGTTTTCGACCCGCATGGCCAGGCCCCATTCGGCGTCCATGGCGATCAGCAGGGGATATTTGGCAGCGGCCTGGTACCGGGCGATCAGGGCTTTGAGGGTTCCCAGGCTGTCGGGGTTGAAGGGGATTTCCTTTTTTCCCTCGAAATTGGTGGCCGCACTGGCCCGGCTGTGGAAAAAGCAAAGCCCGCCGATGTTGCCCTCGCGGATCAGGTTTTCGAGCCTGCGGATTTCGGCTTCGCTTTCATTGATGAAGGCGGCCGGCATGAAGAGTTGCCCGGCCATTTCTTTCGGGGTCAGGCGCGTGGCCAGCTCCTCAGCTGTGGGGAATTCAGGTAGCATGCGATTCCGATTTTTTACCGTATTCGGCCGGATAGCGGATCATTCGCACGATCACAAAGACCGGCAGGGCGGCCAGCACCACCCAGACAAAGAACCCACCGTAGCCGAGCCATTGCTGGATATAGCCGCTCACCATGCCCGGCAGCATCATCCCAAGGGCCATAAAACCCGTGGCCAGGGCGTAATGGGCGGTCTTGGCCGGGCCGTCGGCCAGGTAGATAAGGTAGATCATAAAGGCGGCGAACCCGAAGCCATACCCAAATTGCTCCACCACCACGGTGGCGACCACGGCCCAGGTCTGGCTGGCCGCGGTCAGGGCCAGCAGGGCGTAAAGCGCATTGGGCAGGTTCAGGGCCAGGATCATGGGCAGCATCCATTTTTTCAGGCCATCCCGGGAGATCAGGATGCCCCCCAGAATGCCCCCGGCCGAGAGGCAGATCACCCCTACCGTGCCGTAGATGGTGCCCACGGCCTCGGTGGAATACCCCAGTCCGCCGGCCCCGGTCTCATCGAGCAAGAAGGGGGCCGCCATTTTCACCAGCTGGGATTCGCCCAGCCGGTAGGTGAGAATAAAGGCCAGGGCCCACCCGATCTGCGGCTTTTGGAAAAAGCTGCGGAAAACCTCCAGGAAACCGACGGGTTTGTCGCCCCCCGCTTCCTCTTCATAAGCCGGGGTGGTGAAATAGTTTGCCACGGTGAGGCCGAGCATCAGCAGGGCTGCGGCCGTGAGGGTTACCGACCAGGCCCGGGCCGGATCGCCGTATTGCTTTTCGAGGAATCCGGCCAGGATGACTATCAGCCCCTGCCCGGTAATCATGGCAAGGCGGTAGAAGGTACTGCGCATGCCCACGAAGAACGACTGCTTTTTCTGGCTCAGGGCGATCATGTAATAGCCGTCTGAGGCGATGTCGTTGGTGGCCGAGGCAAAGGCCACCATCCAGAAACAGGCCAGGGAAGTGACCAGAAACCCGCTGGTCGGCAGGCTGAGCCCCGCCCCCAAAAGGGCAGCCGAGATCAGCAGCTGCATCCCCAAAAACCACTTGCGCTTGGTATACCGGAGTTCCACGATCGGGCTCCAGAGCGGCTTGACCACCCAGGGAAGGTAAAGCCAGCTGGTGTACAGCCCGATTTCGGCGTTTCCGACCCCCAGGTTCTTATAGAGGATCACCGACACGGTGACCACCAGCACATAGGGGATGCCCTGGGTGAAATACAGGGTGGGAACCCAGGCCCAGGCGCGCGTGTCTTTGGGGATCATTTCTGCCAATTTGCCCTAAATGTATGAAAATAGGGCAGGAAATAACCCCACTATTTGCCCGCGTTACAGGAAGTGGTAGCGCACAAAGCCCTCCATGGCCTCGTACTCAGCCATCCCCAGGGCATTGTATTTGCGCGCCGTTTCCTGGTTGCGCTGCTCGGCCCGTTGCCAGAATTCTCGTTCGTCGTTGCCCGGGAACATGGCGCTGTCTTTCTGCGACTGGTGCTTGAAGATGGCGCTTTTCTTGCGGTCCATGTCTTTCGGCCCGATGGGCACGGCCATTTCCATGTCGGCGATGTCCCATTCCTGCCAGGCACCCCGGTAGAGCCACACGTAGCAATCCTTGATCCAGTCGGCCTTTTCGGCTTTCAGGCGTTCCAGCGCCTGGAAGATGATATTCAGGCAGACCCGGTGGGTGCCGTGCGGGTCAGAAAGGTCACCCGCCGCGAAGATCTGGTGCGGCTTGAGGCGTTGCAGCAGGTCGTAGGTAAGTTGTATATCGGCTTCGGTGGCCGGTTTTTTCTTCACCGTGCCCGTTTCGTAGAAGGGCAGGTTCTGGAAGTGGGCGTTGGCCTCAGGTACCCCGCAGTAGCGGCAGGCGGCCAGGGCCTCCCCCTTGCGGATCAGGCCCTTGAAGTGCTGGATCTCGGGGCTGTCTACCTCGCCCGGCTTCTTGTTGGCCAGAAACTCCCGCACCTTGCGGATCTGCTCCAGCAGTGCCTCATTGTCGTGGCGTACCTCGCGGGCGAAATCGAGGAAGCGGATCACCTCGTCGTCAAAGACGGCGATGTTGCCCGAGGTCTGGTAGGCCACATGCACCTCGTGGCCCTGGTCGACCAGGCGCAGCAGGGTGCCGCCCATGGAGATCACGTCGTCGTCGGGGTGCGGGCTGAAGATGAGGCTGGTCTTCGGGTAGGGGTCGCGCCGTTCGGGCCGGCTGCTGTCGTCGGCATTCGGTTTGCCGCCCGGCCAGCCGGTAATGGTGCGCTGCAGGGCGTTGAAGACCCGCAGGTTGATGTGTTCGGCCGAACCGACCTCGGCGATCAGGTTCCCCATTCCGTATTCGTTGTAGTGTTCGTTGGTCAGTTTCAGGATGGCCGTGTTCAGTTTTTCAGACAGCCAGATGGTGGCCCGCTTGATCAGGGCATCATTCCATTCGCATTCCGAAACCAGCCAGGGCGTGGCTACCCGGGTGAGTTTGGAGGCAGCGGCCAGGTCTACGATCACTTCGCAATTCGGGTGTTGCTGCAAAAAGGTAGCCGGCACCGATTCCCTGACTTTTCCTTCCACGGCCTGGCGGATGATTTCTGCCTTGCCTTCGCCCCAGGCCATCAAGATGATGCGCTTGGCGGCCAGAATGGTGCCTACCCCCATGGTAATCGCCTTGCTGGGCACGTTTTCGAGGCCGAAGAAATCACTGGCCGCATCGAGGCGGGTCACCCGGTCGAGCCGCACCATGCGGGTGCCGCTGCTCAGGGAAGACCCCGGTTCATTGAAGCCGATATGGCCGGTGCGCCCGATGCCCAGCACCTGTATGTCGAGGCCGCCTGCCTTGCGGATCTGTTGCTCGTAATTCTTGCAGAAGTCGCGCACATCTTCCTTGTCAAGCCGGCCATCGGGGATGTGGACGTTTTCCTTTTTGATGTCGATGTGGTCAAAAAGGTGCTCGTTCATGAACCGCACGTAGCTGTGGATTGAATCGGGCTGCATGGGGTAGTACTCGTCGAGGTTGAAAGTGACCACATTTTTGAAGCTCAGCCCTTCTTCCTTGTGGAAGCGCACCAGAAAGTCATAGACCTTGATGGGGGTAGACCCGGTGGCCAGGCCGATCACGGCCTTCTTGCCCTGTTTCTGGCGCTGGCGGATCAGTTGGGCAATCTCGTTGGCCACGTGGAACGAGGCGGTCTCGGAGTTGTCGTAAATCTGGGTTTTGATCTTTTCGAAGCGGCGGGAATCCTCTTCATGGGGGATCCCGGCTATGGGCGAGGGGGCGGCAATTTCTGACATGGCGATTCGATTAAAGGGTTTTCGGGGACAAATATACAGAGAAAAAGATCAGTTTGCAGTTTTTTGCAATATTTTATGCGGTAAAATGCAATATTTAACTTTTTGATAAAATAATGCGACAAGAAACGGCAAGTTGAGGATTTTGCTATCTTTGCAGAAAACCGGCCCCATGCTGAAAGAAGAACGCCAGCGCATCATTCTCAGTGAAGTGGAGCTCCACAACCGCATTCTGCTGACCGACCTGGCCGAAAAGCTCGATGTTTCCATCGATACCGTACGGCGCGACGTCAAGGAACTCGACGCGGAGGAGAAGCTCCGGAAGGTACACGGGGGTGCTGTTTCCCTGGGCTTTGTGAGCCCTGCCGCCACCGGGGGGCATACCTACGCCCTGGAAGAGAAGCGCACCATTGCCGCCAAGGCGGTGCGCATGCTGCGCGAAGGGGCGGTGATCTTTATAGACGGGGGCACCACCTGCCTCGAGCTTGCCCGCATGATCCCCGAAAACCGCTCCCTGACCTGTTTTACGCTCAGCCTGCCCGTGGCCCTGCAATTGCTGGCCAAGCCGAAGGTCGAAGTCATTCTGATCGGCGGGCAGGTTTCCCGCGAATCCCAGATCTGCACCGGGGCCAGCGCCGTGCACGCCCTGGCCGACATACGGGTCGATTACGGCTTTATCGGCACCGGCTATGTAGATGCCCTGCACGGGCTTACCGAATTCGACTGGGAGGTGGTGCAGGTCAAAAAGTCGGTCGTGCAGGCTTCCCGCAAGGCCGTGCTGCTCTGCATCTCCGAAAAGCTGAATTCCCAGCACCGGTACCGCACCTGCGACATCAGTGCCATCAATACCCTGATCACCGAATTGCCCCCCGACCACAATTTGCTCAACCCGTTCCGGGCCCACGACATTCATTTGCTTTGATATGGCTGCATTCCAGAAAATCACCGAATTGCCTTCCCTCCACGACCACCTCGAGTCGCTCGACGTGCCCACCCTCCTGCACAAGATCAATGAAGAAGACCAGAAGGTGGCCGGGGCCGTGCAGGCCTGCATCCCGGCCATCACCCGCCTGGTGGAGGCTTTGGAGCCCCGCTTTCTGAGCGGCGGCAGGCTCTTCTACATCGGGGCCGGGACCAGCGGGCGCCTGGGCATCCTCGATGCCTCGGAGATCCCGCCCACCTACGGCATGCCCCACGACCGGGTGATCGGGCTCATCGCCGGGGGCGACCAGGCCATCCGCAGGGCCGTGGAGCACGCCGAAGACGACCCGGACCAGGCCTGGAAAGACCTCGAAGCCTTTGGCATCGGCCCCATGGATACCCTGGTCGGGATTGCTGCTTCAGGCACTACGCCCTATGTGCTGGGGGGCATCGGCCGGGCCCGGGCCGAGGGCCTGCTCACGGCGGGGATCACCAACAACCCGGGGTCTCCGTTGGCCGAGGCGGCCGAGATCCCGATCGAGATCGTGGTGGGCCCCGAATTCGTGACCGGGAGCACCCGGATGAAAAGCGGCACCTCCCAGAAACTTGCCCTTAACATGATTTCCACGGCCCTGATGATCCGCATCGGGCGGGTGCAGGGCAACAAGATGGTGCATATGCAGCTCACCAACAACAAACTGGTAGACCGGGGCACCCGCTACCTGGTGGAAAGCCTGGGGCTCACGTATGAAGAGGCGGGGGCTGCGCTGCAGCGGTACGGTTCCGTGCAGCAAGCCCTGGAAGCCCTGCGGGGCCCTTCTTAGCGCGGCCCGATAGCAGCCACTTCTTCCGGGGTGACCGGGGCACCTTCTGCCTGGTTGCCCCAGCTGTTTCTTACATAGTTCATCACATCGGCAATTTCCTGGTCTGACAGGCCCATGGGCATCATGGTGTTGTCGTAAGTTACCCCGTTGACCACCATGGGCCCCCGCTGGCCGTATTTCACCCCGCGAATACTGGCTTCCCGCTTCCCGAGCAGGTAATCGGAGCCCGCCAGAGGGGGGTACACCCCTTCCACGCCCTGCCCGCCGGCCTGGTGGCAGGTCACGCAGAATGCTTCGAAGACCGCTTGCCCCCGCTCCATGCTACCGGCAAGGACAGGGTCTTGCAGCAGGCCCCGGAAAAGCGCCAGGCAACCCAGCAGATAGAGGAAAAGGAAGGTGCGCATGTGCTGAGGCTAGTATATGGGAGTATTGATTCTAAGGGCTTTCATTCCACCGGGACCAGGCGGTAGATGCCTTTCCCTTCCACGGCGGCATAGATATACCCGTCAGGCCCCTGCCGCACGTTTCTGACACGGCCCAGGCGGTCGAGCAGTTTTTCGCGCTGGGTAACCCGGGTGCCCTCGAGCTCCAGGCGCTCCAGGTACTGGAAGGAGAGGGATCCTGCCAGCAGGCTGCCCCTCCATGACGGGTACCGGTCAGAGGTCACGAAGGCCATGCCGCTGGGGGCGATGGAAGGAACCCAGTAGTGGATGGGCGGCTCCATGCCCGGCATCTCGGTCTTGTCGGTAATGGGGGTGCCATCGTAGTTGATCCCGTAGGTGACCACCGGCCAGCCGTAATTGGCCCCCTTGCGGATGATATTGATCTCATCCCCGCCCCGGGGGCCGTGCTCGTGCACCCAGATCTCGCCGGTCTCAGGGTTTCTCGCCATGCCCTGGGGGTTGCGGTGCCCGTAGGAATAGATGGCATCAAGGCCGTCGGCCCCAACAAAGGGGTTGTCAGGGGGTATTTGCCCATCGTCGAAGAGCCGGTATACCTTGCCGCCATCGCGGTTGATGTCCTGCGGGTTGACATCGCGGTTGCCCCGCTCCCCGATCGTGAAGTAGAGGTACCCCGCCTCGTCGAACTCGATCCGGGAGCCAAAATGCTGCCCGGCGGTCGTATTGGGGGTGGCCTTGTAAAGCACCTCGAGGTCGGTCAGGGCATCGCCCTGCAGCCGGGCCCTGGCCAGGGCGGTATGCCCACCTTCCCCGGGGCCTTCTTCGGAGGCATAGGTCATGTAAATCCAGCCATTGTCGGGGTAGTTCGGGTGCAATTTCAGGTCGAGCAGGCCGCCCTGGCCCCGCACATAAACCGGGGGAACCCCTGAAACCTCTGTTTTTTGCCCGTCTTTGAACCGGATCAGGCGGCCCGATTTCTCGCTGATGAGCAGGCTGCCGTCGGGCAGGAATTCCAGGCCCCAGGGAATTTCAAGGTCTCCCACCACCAATTCGGCCTCCACGGCGGCTTCGGTGGGTACAGTAGCCTTGTTTTCCGGGTCCTGGGCACAGGAGCAGGTAGTCATTACAACGAAAACACACAGTTGGGCTATACTATATCTCATAGGGCATCGTTAAAAGTATAGGTTTTATAGTTAAACGGGCTTAATTGCCTAAAGTTAAAGAGATTTTATTCGAAGAAACAATTACGCCAGCGAATATTCGGATCCCAAATCGCGTCTATTCCAGCCCCAAGACCACTTAACCTATGCTCCCGAAAAATACAAGGCATCTTTCGTATGCCCTGTTGATGCTAGTGGCCACTATCATCAGCACTTCGGCCCTCGCAGGCGGTTCGGTCGGGCAGTGGATCACCGGA
>CAYWZF010000033.1:10766-24120 GCA_964461555.1 uncultured Robiginitalea sp.
ACGGGGGCGCCTACTACTATTTCAAGGTCAAGAAAAGCACCATTACCCAGACCTATGTGAAGCGCGACTACATCTGCGGCGTTCCCGGGCGCATCCAGGTGACCAACCTGTCGAGCGCCTACGAATACAGCCTCAACGGCGGGACTGGCTTCGGCCCCTGGCAGGCTTCCCCCATTTTCGACAACCTGGCGCCGGGCACCTATGTGGTCAAGGCCCGCCTCCAGAATACGCCCAATACCTGTGAATACCCCTACGAGCCCATCACCATCAGCCAGCTCGACATCGACATCGATGTGACCTTTACAGATGCCCAGTGCTTTGGAGAGACCGGAAGCATCACGGTGGCCGTCAACAACGTGCCGGGCCCCTACAAATATACCCTGCTCGACGCCAGCGGCGTGCCCCAGGAGTTTACCACCTTTATCCCGAATAACCCCTACACCTTCTCGGCTGTGGGGTTTGGCACCTACAGCGTGCAGGTCGAAACCCAGCAGTGTACCGGCGATCCGGGCAACGGCATCCCGCCGCCCCGCCAGCCCCTCGACGTCAATGGCAACCCGATCGTGATCGGCAACGGGCTGGTCGCCCTGTCGGCTTCCACCGAAGTGAATGAGAGCCTGAGCTCCGACCCGGTCTGCGGGGCCAACGACGCCGACATCATCGTGCGCACGTCAGGTGGCGCACCCCCTTACACGTTTACCGTAAGCGACGGGGGCAATTCCGGCGGTTCCTACACCGGCCAGACCACCTATAACGTCACGAATGCCGGCACCTATGAGTTCTTCATCACAGACGCCAACGGCTGTACCATCACGGCTACGGCCAGCGTGGAGGAGCTGACCCCCCCGGTGGTGACGGCCTCCGGCACCGACGGCAACTGCAGCCAGGGGGCGCGCATCGCGGTCCAGATCGTGGATGCCAAGGGGTACAACCTCCAGTTCCGGGCCAGCCCGGGCGACCCTTGGTCGTCTAACCCCATCCTGACCGTGCCCACGGGCACTTACAACCAGATTCAGGTGCAGTACCAGCAGGCTGCCTTCAGCTGTATCTATACCCTTCCAACGAGCATTTCGGTGACCAATGTAGGCGCCATTGTGGGCAATGCGGTCAAGATCCAGGACCGCCTTTGCAACGGTTCCGGGGGGGTAGACGGGGGCATCATCGAATTCCAGGGGCCCTATTCCGGGGGCTCCGGCAGCGGGTATGCCTTCAGTATCGACGGGGTGAATTTCAGCGCCCAGCAGACCTATTCGAACCTGGCCCCGGGCACCTATACCCCCATCATCCGCGATTCGGGGGGGTGCCGCCTCGAGCTTACCGCCATCACCATCAACGACGTTGACCCGCCCACCGACCTGAGCTTTGCGCAGAGCGCCATCAATTGCGCGGCCGGGACTTCTGACGTGCAGCTGACCCCCACCAGCAATTTCCCGATCGTGCTGTATGAGGTGATCAGCCCGGTTGCCATCAACAACGGGGGCAGCGATACCTTTACCGGCCTGAGCGTCAACACCGCCTACACCTTCCGCATCACCGACGCCAACGGTTGCCGGTACCAGGAAAGCTTTACCCCGGCGGTGATCAGCACCATCAGGGCCCGCATCAAATCAGGGGGCGACACCCGGGTGTGCACAGGTGCGGCCGACGGCTCCGGCACCTTCATCATCGACGGCTTTGACAACGGGTATACCTACAATATCAACGGGGGGCCTGAAAGCCCCGTCCAGAGCGATGCCGAGGTAACCCTGCCCCCTTCCGGGGCCGGCACCTACACCATCACGATCACCGATGCCGATACCGGGTGTACCGACTCGGCCAGCATCACCATTCAGGAACCCGCCACGCCGCTTGCCCTCACGGGCAACGTGACCGCCATGAGCTGCGCCAACGGCAACACGGGCCGGGTGGTGGCCACGGCCTCGGGCGGGTGGGGCACCTACCGCTACAGCCTGCAGATGCCCAACGGGTTTGTCAGCGGGCCGAGATCGGGCCGCACCTTCGGGAACCTCACCCAGAGCGGGAATTACATCCTTTCGGTCACCGACGCGGAAGGCTGTACGGCCGCCTTCAACTTTACCCTGACCCCGATCGATGCGCCGGTGCTGAGCCTCGACGCGGCCTCCTCAGATTTCTGCTATGTGCCCGGCACGGGCGCCACCCTGCAGGTGAGCTCCGTGGCCGGCTCGGCCCCCCTGGGCACCCACCAGTACCGCATCAACGGGGGCACCCTCCAGGCCAGCCCGGTCTTTTCAGGCCTGAGCCCTGGGAACTACACCCTTGAGGTGGTAGACGGCAACAATTGCTCGGATGTGGTCAATGCCACCATCAACCCCCAGCTGCGGGTATCCCTGAGCCTTGACGCAGAAATCCCCTGCGGCGGGGCCGACGGGGGCATTCAGGTGCAGGTAACGGGCGGCTACCTGGCCGGTGCCGGGCCCAAACAGTATGAGGTGAGCCTTGACGGGGGAAGCACCTATGGGGCCCCGGTGGCACTTACATCCAATTCGTTCGTATACAACACGAATGTACCGGGCGATTACGTGTTCCGGGTTACCGACAACCAGGGGTGTGTGGCGGTTTCGGCCCCCCTTACCCTGAACCCCCCGGTCAACATCGACCCGGCCACGGTCAATGTAATCCCGGCCAGCTGCGGGCAGACCGACAACGGCATTGTGACCATCATCCCCGATGCCACCAGCGGGGTGCCGCCCTATGAGGTAAGCTTCGACGGCGGGCCCTTCGGGTCTCAGACCGTCTTTTCGAACCTGAACGCCGGGCAGACCTATACCTATGTCGTGCGCGACGCGCGCGGGTGCGAGACCATCCCGGCCGACGTGACCGTGCCCCTTGACAGCACCCCCGCCCCCGACGCCACCGTGGCCCCGGTGACGGCTACCTGTGCCAGCGGGGTCGTGGAAGGCAGTATACAGGTAACCTCCGTGGCCGGCGGTACCGCTGATTTCACCTACATCCTGCTCGACCAGTTCGGCGCCGAGCTCGACCGCATCGGCCCCACGGCCAGTACTTCCGGGACCTTCTCGAATGTGGTGCCGGGCATCTACACGGTGGTGACCCTCGACGCCCTGGGCTGCCGCGATGAAGATGTGGTGACCGTCGACCAGACCACCCTCGACGTGGTGCCCGACCCCGTGGTGGCCCCGGTTTGCGCCCCGGGCGGGTTTACCAACACCGTGACCATCGTGGGCGGGGTAGGGCCCTTCCTGATCCGACTGGCCACCGACCCGAACCCCCCGGTTCCGCCCAACCTCACCCCGGTACGCCATACCTTTGCCGGCCTGCAGTTCGGGGTAACCTATACTGTTGAGGTCACCGACCTGGGCACCGGGTGTATCTACCTCGATGAGATCCCCCCCGAAGACGGGCCCAACCCCCTCGAGGTGACGGCCACCTCCACCCCCGGGTACTGCGACGCCAACCGTTTCGGGCAGATCCTTTACCAGGTCGACGGCTTTACCCCGGGCGCCGACCTGCTGATCGAACTCCTGAACGACGACACGGGGGCCCGCATCACCATCGATAGCCCAACCGGCGTGTCTCCGATCTACTCGAATTCGTATGAGACCCTGCCGGGCAACTACCAGGTGATCGTCACCGACCTGACCAACGCCTGTACCGATGCCACGGCCATCACCATCGACCAGAACCTGCCGGGCATCGACATTTTGGCCGAGCAACCTGCCAACTGCAACGCCTTCGGGCAGTTCACCGTGCGTGGTTTCGGGGGCGATGGCGGGCCGTATACCTATGCGTTCATGGCCAACGGGGTGGCCCCCGCCCCGGGCGATTTCGGCCCCACCACCACCTTTGTGGGGGCGGCCGGCACCTATGATGTGTACGTGATGGACAGCAGCGGGTGCACCTCCTTCGCCATTGCGACCATCATCAACCTTGATCCGCCCCTGCCGGCCCCGACCTTCATCGTCGAGAACCAGTGCGACGTGACGACCACTACCTTTGACATTTTGGTGCGCATGCCCTCCACCATCGATACCCCCCGCTTCAACCTGAACGGGGATGAGCAGTTCGGGGTGCTCAATGGCGCCTTCTACGAGTATACCTACACCGTGGGGTCTCCGGGCGATTACGTGGTCAATGTGGTGGATGCAAACGGCTGTACCAGCCAGGGAACCGCCACGGTGTACGAATTCCTCTCGGCCTCGGGCGGGTTCACCACCGAGCCCTCCTGCAACCTCACCGACGGGGAGATCACCATCACCACCACGGGCGGCAGCGGCAATTTCACCTATGAGCTCCGCACCGGGGCGGGGGCCTATATTGCCGACAACACCAGCGGGGTGTTTACCGGTTACGGCCCCGGCGACTACGAGGTGCTGGTCACCGACAACCTGGTAGCCGACCTGAGCGGCAACTGTACCTTCGTGGTCGATGGCATCACCCTCGATGCCGCCGTTCCCCCGGTGATCAGTGCGATCCTCAACACCGATATCTCCTGCAATGGGGCGAATGACGGCGCCATTGATGTGATACTTCAGGCGGGTACCGATGTGGATGCCCCCCTGACCTATACGCTCTACCAGGCAGGCACCGCTACCGTGGTGCAGCAGAATGCCTCCGGGTCGTTTACCAGCCTGGCCCCCGGGTTCTACGACGTGACCGTTGTAACAGCCCGCGACTGCGAGGTGCGCCAGGACGACATCGAGATCAGCGAGCCGCCGGTCTTCTCCATTTCGGCCAGCGCCCCCGATTTTGCCTGCGAACCCGGCGCCAACCGCTACAGTTCCACCATTGTAACGGTAAACGTCACCAACCCGGGTACACCCGGCTACCAGTACAGCATCACCGGCTTCGAAAACTACCAGAGCGGCAACACCTTTGAGATCGTCGACAACGGCTCGCCCCAGACCATCACGGTCTACGCCATCGACGCCAACGGCTGCCAGGACCAGGTGACCCTGCCGGTGCTCAACCCGCCCACTGATGTGACCTCGACCCTGAGCGTGCAGGCGGCCCTGACCTGTACGTCAGACGAGCGCATTCGGGTGGATGTGGCCGGAACCACCAACTTTACCCTCTCGGTGGCCAATGGCCCGGCGGCCGTGGCCCCGGTAACCAATACCCCGGGCAACAGCTTTGTGCTCATGGACCTGCCCGTGGCCGGGGGCTATTTGTTGGAAGTGACCGACAACATTGGCGGCTGTACCTACCCCTTGCCCCTGCATGAGGTGGTCGAGCCCGTCTATCCGCAGGTAACCATCAGTGAGGCGGCCCCGGTGCGCTGTGCGGTGCCCGGCAACGACGGTGCCCTGTTCATCGAAGTGGCCGATTACAGCGGTGTTTATGACTACCAGGTCTACCAGGTAGACACCAGCGGAAACCGGGTGCTCCCGGCCCTGGCCAGCGGCAGCTTCGACACGGCAAACTACCCCGACGTCAATGGCGACCCGGCCCGGATTTCCGGCCTGCCGGGTGGGAATTTCATCATCGAGATCGTCTCACAGGCGGCCCCCGGCTGCACGGCCGAGTCGAACGTGGCCACCGTGCGGGCCCCCAATGGCCCCCTGTTGCCGATTGCCGCTGAGGAAGGCAACGTGAGCTGCAACGACAACCTTGGGGTCATCGTGGCCTCGGCCACAGGCGGATGGGACATTGCCCCGTATGAATTCCGCCTGCTGCGCGACAACGGCAGCGGTACCTACCTCGAAGTGGTGCCCTTTTCGGCCAGCGACCGCTTCGAAAACCTTTCCAGCGGCAACTACCGGGTAGAGGTGCGCGACATCGAGGGCTGTACCGAAATCGCCCCCATCACCCTGGCGCCCATCGACCCCATTTTAGTCGGGATCCGCGAGCCCCAGGCGCTGGTCTGCCCCGGGGGGAACAATGCCATCCTCGAGGCCTACGACCCGGCCACGGGTGACGCCCTTACCGCTGTGGCAGGCGCCTCGGGCGGGGTGCCCGGCTCCGGGTACAAATACCAGCTCATCTACCTGGGCAGCAACAATATAGCCGACGAGCTTTCGCGCAGCGGCCTGCAAGACATGCCGACCTTTGCCGGGGCTTCGGGCGAAGGGTATATCAGCACCGGCTGGTACGCCATTGAAGTGTCGTCTACCTACCAGTGCGTGGGGGTTACCGCGCCCTATTTCGTGAACCCGCCCCCGCCCATCATCCCGAACCTGGTGCAGGTGCGGGCCCCCGGCTGCGGCGGCCTGGGCGAAATGCGGCTGACCATCCAGAACCCCGAACCCGGCTTTGTGTACGAGTACCGCCCGATAACCGCAGCGCCGTCTGACCCCTTCACCTCGATGGGGGCCGGGCAGACTTCGGTGCTGATCACCGGCGGCCCGGGCTTCTACCAGTTCGAGGTGCGCAAGGTGAATGCCACCAATACCTGCGACGTGGTGCGGTCGAACGGTCTGACCCTGATCGATGCGCAAGACCTCGACCTGGTTGTGAACCTGCCCGATGACATTTCCTGCGCCAATGAGATCGATGGGCGCATCGAGTCCTTTGCCAGCGGAGGGGTGGGCAGCAACAGCTTTATCCTGTACGCCGGCGACCCGGGAAGCGATCCCTTCAACCCCAGCCCCTCGGCCACCGTGGTGCGGGGCCCGCAGCCCGACGGTACGTTCGAGGGCCTGCCCGAGGGCACTGAGTACTACGTAACGGTGACCAGCGGCAACACCTGCGGCGACGTGGAAGGTCCCTATACCATCGTGCGGCCGGCCCCCATCCTCTTTACGGCTACGGCCACTCCCGTATCGTGCGCCGGGGAGGCCGACGGCAGCATTACCGTGGAGGTGGTCAGCGGGGGCGAAGGCCTGCTACAGTTTGCCATTGAGCCGAACTTCAACGAGTTCTTCAGCGATCCGGCCACCCCGGGCGTCTATACCTTTACCGACCTGGAAGGGGCCCCCTTCCCGGGGCGGGAGTACGACATCCTGATCCAGGATGCCCAGGGCTGTTCGGAGCTCACCACCATCGCGGTGGTGGAGCCCGAGCCGCTGGCCCTGAGCTTCACGGCCACCGATGAGACCTGTATCGGGGCCGCCGACGGTTCGGCTCAGCTTGCCATCACAGGGGGTACCCCCTTTGTGGACGCCAATGGGGTGCCGTACTACGAAACCAGCCTGAACTCTTCGGCTGCCGTAGACTACGTGCGCAACGACGCCCTGTATTATGAAAACCTGCAGGGTGGCACCTCGTATGTGGTCTTTGTGCGCGATGCCAATGGCTGTACCGACAATATCGTGATCCCCATCGAGATCGGGGTAGACCTTACCGCTGAGGTAAACCCGCAGTATGGCTGTGAGGGGATCTTCCCCTACAACACGGTGCGCGTGGAGCTGCAAGATGGCAGCCTGTTGCCGCAGGTATTGTTCGCGCTCGACCCGGTCGACCCCACCGATGCAGTGACTTCCCAGGCAACCGATACACGCAGCTGGGGCGATATGCCCGCCGGTGACCACATCGTGTACCTCTACCACGAAAACGGCTGTACCACCTTTGTGGAATTTACGGTGGAAGACTACCAGCCGCTGACCCTCGACGCCGTACAGAGCGGCCCGGATGAGATCACGGCCACGGCCAGCGGTGGCTTCGGCGATTACGAGTTTTTCTTCAACGGCACTTCCCAGGGCTCAGACAATGTCTTCCGCCTCACCATGGATGCCAATGTGGAGATCAGGGTGGTCGATGCCGGGGGCTGTGAGGTGATCATCCGCTTCCCCTTCGATTTCGACGGGCGGGTAGAGATCCCGAATTTCTTCACCCCAGACGGCGACGGCATGAATGACACCTGGGCGCCCGGCAACCGGGAATTCTTCCCGAACATCGAGATCAGGATCTACGACCGCTACGGCCGGGTGGTGGCCATCCTCGACAAGGTGCGCAACTGGGACGGCACCTATGAGGGCAAGGAATTGCCCACGGGCGACTACTGGTATGTGGTCAATGCCAATGACAACGAAAGGCAAACGTGGGTAGGGCATTTTACCCTGTACCGCTAACCGATTTATAAGTGGAGCATGTTGGTGCCGGCACCTGAAGAACAGTAGGGTGCCGGTTCCTTTTTTGGGTGGGGCAGGAGAAGTTCTTCGGATTATCGGATGCGCTTGCCTTCCTCCAGCAAGAGCTCGTAGCGGTAGCCCGACCCGAAATCGCGGTTGCGGCGCACCACGGCCTGCATGCGTACCGCTTTGCCGACCGGAATGTCTTCCTGAGTGGTGAGCACCACTTCTTCGCCTCCCTCGCCCAGTGCCTTGAGGTGTACCCAGTTCCGGCCCATGATGCCCGGGTTGACCTTCACGCAGGTAGCGCTGAACTCCACCCATTGGTCTTCATAAGGCGTGGGGTTCCGGATCAGCTCAGGCAGGTCTAGCGATACCGGCACGGTAGCCTGATCGACTGCCTCCGCCTGGCCTTCCTGTAGGCCGGGATGCGCCTTGTGCAGGGGGGCTTTCAGCTCGCCCTGCCGGCCTTCCGGCACCAGGCGGGTAACCAGCCGCAGGGTGTCAAAGACGGTCTGCAGGTCTTTGCTTTCAAATTGGGCGCGTATCAGGGCTTCGTTGTAGAAGTAGGTCTCCCCGACGCGGATATCCTGATTGGTGCTGGCGATCCAGTAGGTCTTGTCTCCCTCCTGAACCTCTGCGTACCTGTATTTTTCCCCGGGCGTGACTTTCAGAATGCGCACCTCCTTCAGGCCGATCACAATTCCGTCTTCGGCGGCCGAGGTGTGGTGGGGTCCGGCCATGGGGGCAATATCACGTTCAGCGGGGCCGCCCTTGCAACCTTCCAGGGCCAGGAGGGCCATACCCAGGAAGGCTCCCTGCAGCAATATTCTTGAAATCATTTTCATGGGTTCGGTATCAGGGGTTCAGGCCACCGGTTGGCCGCAAAATTCATCAATCAGTGTTTCAATGCGGGCAGGTGTATCTAGGAGCCCGGGATTCTGGGCTAACCGCCGCATGATGCGGGCGGTCTGCAACTTGATTTCCCCCGGCTCTGCGCCCCGGGTGGCAACCGCAGCGCGCACGCGGGGCTTCCAGGCAGCCAGTTGCCGGCGCAGGGGCTGCTTCTCGAACCACTCTGCGTAGAGGGTGCGTTCTTCCTCCAGAATTTCTTCGACCCGGCCCGTGGCTTTCAGGCGATTTTCCTGCGTCTGTTGCAACTGGGCGGCTATGGCGTCAAGGTCGTAGTGCACCACGGAGAGATTCGGTTCCCTGTCAGGGGCAATGTTCCCGGGCACGGCCAGGTCGATCAGCAACACGGGCCGGTCTTCGGCCCAGCCAGAGCGGATCAGCCCGGGCATGTGGCTCACGGCGCTGATGATCACGTCAAAAGCGTCCAGTTCCCCGGCCAGGAGCTTTGGCCAGGGCCAGGCTTTTGCACCGTGGGTGCGGGCCAGGGCTTCTGCCTTTTCTGCGGTCCGGTTCGTTACATACAAATGCTCAAACTCGAATTTGTCGTTGTATTTGAACACCTGCCTGACGATGTCTCCGGCCCCGACCAGCAGGATCTTTTTCTCCCCGGCAGCCCGGGGGCCGAAAAGGTCTGAAATAGTCTTCAGGGCTTTGTAGGCCGTTGAGGTGGTGCCGTCGCGGAAGGCCGTCTCATTGCTGATCCGCTTGTGCAGCCTGAAAACAGACTGCAGGCTGCGCTCGAGCAGGGAGCCCTGCAGGTTCCAGTCAGCTGACTGGAGGAAGGCTTTTTTGATCTGGTTCAGGATCTCTGCATCGCCCAGCACGGCCGATTCAAGGCCAGCGGCCACGCGAAAGAGGTGTTTCACGCTCTCGTCGGTGCGGTCAGACAGCTCGAAGCGGTCGCGGCAGGTTTCGCCTGTGTGGGCGCCTTCCGTGATGTCTACCAGGAAGTCGCGCAAAGACGAAGCCGGGGTGTGGGCCGACTCGAACCAGCATTCAAAGCGGTTGCAAGTGGTTAATATCAGTAAGCCCCGGATGTCCGCAAAGCGGGCCTGGATTCGCCCGGCCAGGGGCCGCCTGTCGGCCTCGGGAATGGAGTACCTTTGGCGCAGGGCCACCGGGGCTTTACTGTGAGAGAGGCTTATGTATCGAAGTTCCGATTTCATAACTTTTTGGGCAAGGACCAGCCTGTCGCACGGGTGCGAGACACCCTTACAGGGGTGTGAGGGCCGGTAATTCAAAGGGATGCTATTCCTTCAGGGTACGCATGTAGTTGACGATCAGCCAGCGGTCTTCATCGTCAGGCATTTTCTTGGTGTACTCGGGCATATCACCCCGTCCAAAGCTGGTTTTGTAGAACAGGGCGCCGTCGGACTGGGCGTGGAATTCGGCAGATGAAAAATCACCGAGGTCCCCTTTCAGGCCATTGGCCTTGGGCCCGTCTCCGTAGCCTTCCTTGCCGTGGCAAGACTGGCAGTGCTTGGCGTACAGGGCCTTGCCGATGTTCGCGTCGGCCTTGGGATCGGTCGGGTTTTTCATGTTTACGTATTTATCCGGCACTACCCACTCGTCTTGGGGCGGGGTGCTGAACGAATGCAGAACAACGGCCAACAGGGCCAGTGGAATAAGGATGCGAAGCGTTTTCATGGTTTATTCTTAGCGATTTTGATTAGATTAAAGATTAAATATACAATAAGTCCCCACGAACCCAAAACCAGTATCCCCGTAAAGGCGATGATAAAGATCGGGCTTCTGTGGTTGGGGCCCCAGAGCGCGCGCTGGTAATATGAGTTATCTTCTACAAAAGGCGTGCCAACCGCGGCTTCGAGGGGGGCAATTACGGTCCCGTAATCGTCATTGTCGGCGATGACCACCTGCAGGGTCAGGTTCCCGTCCTTCCCGGGGATGCCGGGGGGAACTTCCACAGAGATGGCGCCGTCAGAGTCGGTGGTGAGGAATTCCTCGCTGATCCGCAGGGGGCGGTAAAGCCGGGCCACCTGCACCCGTATCATGGCATCGGCGATGAGGCTGTCGGCAGCCACATCGCGCAGGCTGGCATTTACATAGGCCAGGCTGTCGCGCATCTCCAGCTCTGCGGTGATGGCCGCATCGCGGAAACTGACCGTCCGGCTGGCTGCGCGAAAGGCGTCGTTGCCCCCAAAGGAGGCGCCCAGGGTGTAGAGCCCGGTGGAATCGGGCTTGATGGCCCCCAACCCGGCAATTTCAAAACGGGCCTTGCCCGCGTGGTCGGTTTGCACCTGGCCCAGGGAAACCTCTTCCCCATCGAGCTCGTAGTAGACCTCCATGTCGGCCATGGCCACATCCACATTGTTGTTGTCTACCCGGGCAGTTGCCTGAAGGTCAAGGTACAACGGCCCGCCCATCACCTTGGTGTAGGTGGCCGAAAGCCGCACCCGTTGCTTCTCGGCCTCCTGGGCCGTGGCGGGCAGGGCCAGCCCCAGCGCCAACACAGGGACTAAAATCCGGGATATTGCCCAAATTGTGATCTGTTGTGTTTTCATGCGGCAGCTTCTTTATGTTTGGCTTCTTCAAGGCCTTCTTCCTCTGCCAGGCGGTCAATGGAGATCACCGGCACATAGCGTATCAGCAGGGTGATGATCAGCAGGGCCGCCGCCAGGGTGGCTCCGGTGATCACCCACTCGTGCAGGCTGGGAAAGTAATGCCTCCACGACTCCGGTACCCCCTGAATCGGGAGGTACGGATGCAGCAGGGTGGGGGTGACGATGAGATACCGTTTCCAGTAAGACCCCAGCACCACGAAGAGGGAAATATAGAACATGGGCCTGGGCGAGCGCATCTTTCTGGCCAGCAGCAGGAAGGCCGGCAGCACCAGCCCGAAGATGGTCACCAGCCAGAAAGGCACGGCATAATCACCCATGAGAAGGGTATGCAGGTGTTCCGATTCGGCTACCGTAGAGGTGAAAAGGGGTACCAGGTATTCGTTGATGTTGAAGTAGATATAGATCATCAGGGCCAAACTCAGCAGCCGTCCGATCTTCTCGAAGTGGTAGTCGGTGATGTAGTTTTCCAGCCTCTTGTACCGGCGAACCACATAGGCAACGGCCACCAGGGTGCCGAGGCCAGACACCATGGCGCCTGAGATAAAATAGGGCGCCAGGTTGGAACTGTCCCACCCCACCCGGTAGGTGGTCGAAAACAGGTAGGCGTCGATGGATTCCAGGATCAGCCCCAGGGGGATGATCAGCAGCACCACCATATGGATGGATTTTTGCTGGATCTGCAGCTGCTTTTGGGTCCATTGCCACTTCAGGGCAAAAAAGCCGTAGATCTTGCTCATACGCGGGTACTTTTCTGCGTAGTGGTCGCGCAGGATCGCCAGGTCGGGCAGCAAGGGGAAATACAGCAGCAGAATGCTGACCGCCATAAAGGTCGGGATGATGATCACGTCCCAGGTAATGGGCGATTGCAGGCGGGCGTGGATGAACAAGTTCAGGATTCGGTCGGGCCGCGCCATGTCGATCATGATGGTGATGCCCGCCATGATGATACAGGCCAGGCCGACGATTTCAGCCAATCGCACGAAAGGACGCCTCCATTCGTTTTTGGTGAGCCGCAGCACGGCCACCACCACGGCGGCCACAAAACTGGTGGCCACGAAAAAGACGAAGTTGGAGATGTAGAAGCCCCACAGCACGTAATCGCGCATGTTGGTTACTACCTGTCCCTTGATGAGCTGATCGATATAGGCCGCGATTCCCGCGACTATCAGGACGATCAGCAGGGCCACCCACAATTTCCCTTTCAGGCTGAATTTCCGGGGCCCCAGGTCTTTGATCAGTTGCTCGTATCTGCTCATGATCCCTCAGTATTTTCGGTGGTTTCACCGGGCTTTTCGACCGACTGGAATTCGTTGTAGTTCTCCAGGCCTTCCTCGTAGGGGCTGATGCGATCTTTCGGGGGCAGGTAGTACACGCTGGGCTCGGTGCCCAGGTCTTCGAAAAGGCGGTAGCCGGCACTTGCTGCAAGGAGTTGGCTCAGGCGCACGGTTTCGTTTCCGTTGGTTACCGTATCTTCATATTTGTTCCCGAAATAGAATACCCCGTTCGGGCAGGCGGTCACGCAGTGGGGCAGTTCCCCTTTGGCGGTCTGGTGCGGGCAGAAATCGCATTTGTCGACGGTGCCTATTTTACTGGGCATGCCGGCGTATTCGGGCGAATGCAGGTGGTTCACCATTTCCATGTCCATCTCGAAGTGCTGCTGGGGCTCGCTCCAGTTGAACACCCGGGTCGAGTAGGGGCAGGCAGCCATGCAGAACCGGCAGCCGATGCACCGGTCGTTGTCGATCAGCACCAGCCCGTCTTTGCGCTTGAAGGTGGCATCTACGGGGCAAACGGTCACGCAGGCAGGTTTGTCGCAATGCTGGCACATGGTCGGCATCCAGTAGGGAGCAGATCCCTCGCTGTCTTGCATGC
>CAYWZF010000034.1:0-6901 GCA_964461555.1 uncultured Robiginitalea sp.
GCATCAGCCTGCTGCTGATGGCGTTGTTCTACTATGTGATCGACATTCTGGGCTACAGGAAATGGGCCTTTTTCTTCAAGGTGATCGGCATGAATTCGATCCTGATCTACCTGTCGGGCCAGTTCATCAACTGGGGGTATTCCACCCGCGCCTTTTTTGGCTGGCTGGGCCAGCTCACAGGCGAGCCTTACGATTCGGTGATCATGGTCTTGTGCCTGCTGGCGGTGGAGTGGGCCTTCCTTTACCTGTTGTACCGGCAGCGCATTTTCCTTCGGGTGTGAAGGGGCCCGGCGCCTTTTTCAATGCCCATAGCGCCTGCGGAACGCGCTCGGGTTCTCCCCGGCAACTTTCCTGAAGACCCGGTTGAAATACGAAAGGCTTTCGAAGCCCGAGGCATAACAGGCATCGCTGACGCTGTAGCCTGACATGAGCATGCGTTTCGACTGGCTGATCCGGTACCGGTTCAGGAATTCCGTGAAGGAATACCGGGTCATCTTCCTGAAATAGCGGCAAAAGGCCTCCCGGGTCAGGTGGCAGGTTTGTGCTACTTCCCGCAATTCAATCCGGCGGTGGTAATTCCGGTCGATAAAGCCAAATACCCCCCTGATCCGGCTTTGTTCCTGCACCGTATAGTGGTTGGCGAAGGGTTGCTCGTGCAGGTACTCAGCCGCACCGCTTTCGGCCAGTTCGAGCAAAATGTCAAGCAGTTCGAGGTATTGGCGGGCCGGGTCAAGGCCCTCCAGGCCAAACAGGCGCGTCCCGACCCCGGGTTTCTCCGGGCCCGTGAAGGCGATGCCCCGGGCCGAATGGCGGAAGAGCCGATGGAGGGGCTCCAGTTCGGGCATGCCGCCCCATTGCCGCTCGACCAGGTCCTTTTGCAGGTGGACCACCACCTTGCGGTATTCGCCGGGCAACCCGTAATCGAAATTCAGATGGGGGATGTCAGACCCGATCAACACCAGGTCGCTGCCCGCATAGCGCGACGCATGCGACCCTACATGGCGGGGGCCGCTATCGGCTTCGATGTAGACCAGTTCGTACTCCGGGTGGAAGTGCCAGTAAAACAGGTCGCTCAGCCGGGGGTTGAACATCAGGCTGAACGACTGGCCGAGCTGGCTGACGATGGTTTCGAGTTGGACCTTCATACCGCGATGGGGTTCGTTCTGTTCCCCTCAGACTGTATTTTGGTCAATATAGTACAAATTTTGGCTAACCGCCGTATATTCAACTCGGCTTAAATGATAAATATTTGTTTGACAGGGGCTTCCCGGAGCACAATCCCCAATCAGGGGGGCCAAACCCGATCCCCAGCCAAAATCTGAGCGTATGAAAGAGCCGTCTAAAACAATGATCCCCCAAAACGAACACACTGACATTCCCGGCAACCCGAGCACCGCCAAAAGCAGCCAGGTCAAACTCCGGGAAAACGCCACCCCCGATACCTTGCGCGTGTTGAGCCCGGAGCAGTGGGAGCACTGGAAGCAGAACGGGTACGTGGTGGTCAAAAAGGCCATCTCGCGCGAACAGGCGCAGGCCACAGCCGATTTCCTCTGGGAGTTCGAGGAAAAAGAGCCGAATGACCCAAACACCTGGTACACCGCCCCCAGGGCCGAGATCCAGATGAAGGAACTGGCCGGCACGGGCATGGTGGAGGTCTACAACCACCAGCGCCTGTGGGGCAACCGGCAGGAGCCCCGGGTGTATGACGCCTTTGTGGATATCTGGGGCACTGAAAAGCTATGGGTGACCATCGACCGGGCCAACCTGAATTTCCCGATGCGCCCCGGGTTTGAATACAAGGGCTTTATCCACTGGGACTACGACCCGGAGACCCGCCCCCAGAACGTGCAGGGGGTGCTGGCCCTGGCCGACCAGACCGACCCGCAGATGGGAGGGTTCCAGTGCATCCCCTGGCTGTTCCGCAATTACGACTCCTGGAAAAAATCCCAGCCAGCAGACCGCGATCCCTTTCAGCCCGATGTGCGGGGCCTGGAAGACAAAATCGTGAAAGTGCCCCTGGAGGCCGGAGACCTGCTGATCTTCCACAGCATGCAGCCCCATGGCATCAGGCCCAACCTTTCGGGCGACAAGGTGCGCATCGCCCAGTACATCTCCATGATGCCGGCCCAGGAAGAGAATGAAGCCTTGCGGCAATGGCGCATCCGCTCGTGGAAAGAACGCCTTGCCCCGGAGGGGTACGCCTTTCCGGGAGACCCCCGCAACTGGGAGCAGACCCGGTACCAAACGGCCCGTTTGTCTGCCCTGGGCGAAAAGCTGCTGGGGCTTACGGCCTGGTAGAATTTCCTTTAAAGAACATGGGCTGACCGGTGCTTCAGGATAGGCCGCCAGGAGTTTGCAGCGCCCCGGGGTACCTTGTACGGGTGGCGGGTGGGGACTCCAAGGGTCAAACGAAAACACTCCAAAAAACACCCGCCTGCTACGGGCCTATTCCCATACCTGTGAGGCTTATACCCGTCTGGCAAAAGGTATCAAATACCCTCCCGAACCCGACGTGGTTTCAGGTCGGTAAGGCTTTCGATGCGCACCGGGATGCCCTTCTGGATGCTTTCCCGTGCAGCAATGCCGATCAGCACCGACATGGCCCCGTCGCGCAGGCCGGCTGGCCTCAAATAGGGATCTGGCTGGTTGGCCGTAACAAAAAGCTTTTCCTGCAATAATTCATCACCCCCTCCGTGGCCCGAACGGTCAAAAGGCACCTCTACGGTTTCAAAGTCTTCCCATAGCTTATGCACGATGATGGGTTCGAGGGTGAGGTCGGTCGTGCCCGACTGCTGCATTTCGAGCCGATGCAAATCCTCTTGCATGATCAGGCCTTTCGCCATATAGGGGATATCGAGCCAGGCCTCTATCCGGCCTTTGGTGCCGTTGAAGGCGACGCGCCATCCCTCATAGGGGGAATACGTGGTCAGGGAATAGTTTACTACCGCCTGGTTGGCATACCGGATTTGGGCCGACATTTTGTCGTAGATGTCGATTTCGTTGCGGAACAGGCAATTGTCGCGGATGTAGCCGTCGTGGGATTCGTTTACGACATAAAGCCGGGTCATGAAATCGTCTTTCAGGATATCCCAGTAATAAGCGCAATCGCCTGTATGCGGGCAACTGCGGCAATTCGCCCCCCTGAAAGGGCCGTTGGCCCCGTAATGCTCGAGCGCCCCATAGGCAAAGACCTCCTCGGGCTCGCTGTCTAACCACCAGTTGAGCAGGTCAAAATGGTGGGTGGCCTTGTGTACCCAGAGAGACCCGCTGTGTGCCAGCTGCCCGTGCCAGCGGCGGAAATAGTCGGCCCCGTGGTAGGTGTTCAGGTACCAGTGGAAATCGACGGAGGTCACTTTTCCGATTTGCTCCTGCATCAGCAGCTCTTTCACTTTGGTGGCATAGGGGCTCCATCGGTAATTGAACCCCACGATGACCTTCCTGTCTGAAAGCCGTTCGGCTTCCAAAATGGCCTGGCAGTGGGCCGCTTCGGTTGTCAGGGGTTTTTCGGTCAGAACATCGCAGCCCATCTCCAGGGCCTTGATAATGAATTCATGGTGGGTGGCATCCACGGTGGTCACAATAACCAGCTGCGGGCGGGTACCACGAAGCATCTCTTCGAAATCGGCAAAGAGGGGGCACTGGACGCCAATATATTCTTTCCCGAAGCGCAACCGCCCCGGGTTGATGTCACACAGCCCCACGAATTCAAGCAATTCGGAATACTGCTCCTGTAGCCGCCTTCCCCAGAAGGTGATACCGCGAATGCCAGTTCCGACCAGGGCCACGCGGAGCTTTTCTGGATATCCAAAGGCAAAGCCCGAGAGTGGCACGCCCGAAGCAGCCGCCAATAATGCGACGGATTGCAAAAAACGGCGTCTGTTTGTTCTGTGTTCCATAATGGCTTTGGTTCTTCCCAAAAAGGTACGGCAAATCGGTTTATGGCGGAAGAGATTGCACAAAATTGCCCTGACACAAATCATTTCGGGGAAACGGATCGTCCTGTACCTTTTGCGTGAATTTAAAACCGAATGCCATGATGACCACAACACGCATTGACAAAGATAAAATCGGTCAGGCAGACATAATGGAACTGATCGATGTGCGGGAACCATACAGCATTTCCGTATTCCTGCCCACCCACGTAACCGGAGCCGATGTGCAGCACGACCGCGACGCCCGGTCGTTAGATGCCGAGCTTCGCCTGATTCGCCAGGAACTGGAGCAGAAGGGATTGGAAACCGGGGAGATCGACAAACGCCTGGCCCCCTTCCATGAACTGGCAGAAGACAGTGATTTCTGGAGGCATCAGGCCCAGGGCCTGGCTGTATTCGGCACAGGGGCCTGGCTGCGCACATTCATCCTGCCGTACCCGGTTGCCAAGGAGCACCGCCTGACGGAATCGCTCCACCTGCTTCCCCTGGTACCCATGATGTCAGGAGCTGGCAGGTTCTATCTGCTCGCCCTCGAACTGGAGCGCATCCGCCTCTTTGAAGGCAATCGGGACTCCCTGACCGAACTGGATATCCGCGACCTGATCCCGGATCGGCTCGAAGAGCGCGTGGGCTACGACTATGAAGACAAGGGGCTGCAGTTTCGCAGCCAGCACCAGGCCTACAAGGGGGCCGGCTATCATGGCCACGACGAGGCAGATCGCGACCGGAAGAATGAAATATCCCGGTATTTCCGGGGCGTTGACCAGGGCGTGCTGACCATCCTGAACAAGAAGCCGCGACCCCTGCTGCTCGCTTCCCAGGAATACCTGGCTGCGATTTACCAGGAGGTGAGTTCCTATGGCCTCATCGAAGAATCGCCGGTTGTGTGCAATCTGTCCGAGATCAAAGACGCGGAGTTGCATCGCCTGGCCTGGGAACACATGAAACCCGAATTTGAAAAAGAAGGCGCCATGAAGTGGAAAAAATTCCTGCAGTACCATGGCAGTGGCAAGGCCACAGCCAATCCGGACAGGATTATGTCAGCCCTCAAAGAAGGAAGGGTAGACAGCCTTTTCGTGGCAGAGAAGCCTGATTTGAGGGGTGCGTACGAGCCCGAAACAGGCCGCGTGCAGGTCGAACCAAACCCGACGCCCTTTACCCCCTCCCTGCTCGATAAGGCGATAGCCGAAACCCTGCGCCAGGGGGGGCGGGTGTACATGAAGGCACCTGAAGACCTGCCCGAAGAAGCAGCTTCAATGGTGGCCCTCTTCCGGTACTGATCCTTCAGCACTTCAATAACAGGGCCCGGGGCCATTCATGGCCCCGGGCCCTTCTTCCAATAGGTTTATGGATCGTTCGCCTGCTTTCATACAGGAAGCCTATGCCCGCACCTCGCAAGAAGTGGCCGCGCGGCTCGGATCAGACCCGGCCGATGGGCTCAATGACCGTGAAGTCGCTCTCCGCAGGCAGCGTTATGGGCCCAATGAGGTGCCGCAGGCAGGTGCCAAAACCCCCTGGCAAATCTTTTTGGATCAGTGGAAAGACCCGATCATCCTGATCCTTGTATCAGCCGCCATACTGGCTTACCTGTTCACCGATACCTGGGAAGCCGCCGCCATTCTCGTGGTGGTGGCTTTTTCTGTGGCCATTGGTTTTTTTATGGAACGGCAGGCCTACCGCACCCTCGAAACCCTGCGTATTTTGGGGCAGGCACGCACGCGTGTGCGCCGCTCGGGCAAAATCACTGAGGCGCGGGCAGCCGACCTGGTTCCCGGCGATCTGGTGGTAGTGGGCCCCGGCGACCTGGTCCCTGCCGACCTGAGGCTGTGCAGGGCAGAGCAGCTCAGCGTGAAGGAATCGGTCCTGACCGGGGAAAGTGCTCCCGTCTTCAAGCGGGACGTCATCCTCCCGGCCGGAACCCCGCTCATTCAGCGGAAAAACATGCTGTACAAAGGCACCGTAGTGCTCACGGGAAGCGGGTGCGGACTGGTGGTAGGCACAGCGGCAGATACGGAATTCGGCAAGATCCAGGCCCTGGCTGTTTCGGCAGAACCGCCCCGCACCCCCCTGGAAAAGAAGCTTCGCCGGCTGAGCCTGCGACTGATTTGGCTCACCCTTTTCCTGGCACTTGCCATTGCCGGGATCGGGTACCTGAGGGGTGTCGGATTGGTGGCAACCATTGAAACCGGGATGGCCCTGGCCATCGCCGCCATTCCGGAAGGGCTTCCGATCGTGGCGACCATCGCCCTGGCCCAGGGGATGTTGCGCCTTGCAAGGCGACAGGTTGTCGTCAAGAATCTGGAGGCTGTACAGACCCTCGGCGCCACGGATGTGATCCTGACCGACAAGACGGGTACCCTTACGGAAGATGCCCTGCGCGTACACCGGTTGCTGCTGGATACCGGGGGTGACAAGCCTGAGGAAATCGCCCCCGAAGCCATGCGGGATGCATTGATTGCCCGGCCCGACGCATTTCCTGCCATCCTGCTGCAGGCCGGGGTGTTGTGCAACAATGCCGACCCCTCTGACAGCACGGGCTCCGGAGATTCCATTGAAAGGGCCTTGCTCGGGTTTGCCATCGAGCATGGGTACAGTGTATCTGAAATGAGGGAGGCCCGCCCTGAAATGTGGGAACTGCCATTTGACCCCGGGCGCAAGTACATGGCGACGGTCCATCAGAAAGAAGAGGGGTACATCACCTTTGTAAAAGGGGCATTCGAGACCCTCGCCGAACATTGCCCCCAGGTGATGAACGGGCAGGGGGTTCGTCCCTTCGCCCCCGGAGATGCCTGGTCTGAGGCCGTTTCATCCCTGGCAGCCAAGGGGCTCCGCACCCTGGCCTTTGCCTGTCGCACCACCCCGGCCATGCCGCATCCCGATGAAGTGCTACAGGGGCTTGTGCTGCTGGGGGTGGTGGGGTTCCTCGACCCGCCCCGCACCGATGTGCGACCGGTATTCGACATTTACCG
>CAYWZF010000034.1:7001-24035 GCA_964461555.1 uncultured Robiginitalea sp.
GGCATGATCGGGGATGGCATCAACGATGTGCCCGCCCTGAAAAAGGCCGACATCGGGATTGCCACCGGCCTCAGGGGCACCGAGGCTGCCCGGGAAGCCTCTGACGTCATATTGAAGAATGACTCCTTCGGGGCCATTGAATGCGCCATCCGCCAGGGGCGGGTGGTTTTTGCCAACATTCGGCATTTTGTGGTCTACCTGCTCTCATGCAACCTGGCCGAAATTCTGGTGGTTGGGGTGGCGGCCCTGGCCAGTTTGCCGGCACCCCTGCTCCCCATGCAGATCCTCTTCCTCAACCTGGTCACGGATGTCTTCCCCGCCCTGGCCCTTGGCCTGGGGAAAGGGGAAAAGGGGATCATGGAACAGCCCCCGCGCGACCCGGCCCTGCCGGTACTGGAACGGGCCGACTGGGTTCGCACCCTTGCCTTTGGGCTGGGCATCAGTGGAGCCGTGCTTGGGGTTGTGATGTACTCCGGCCTGGTGTTGCACCTCCCGGCCCAGGCCATCAACAACCTGGCCTTTAACACCCTGGTCATGGCCCAGTTGCTCCATGTCTTCAACCTGCCGGGAAAAAGCCTGCTGCGCGGCTCCAATGAAGTAACGCGGAACCCTTATATCTGGGGGGCCCTTATGTTCTCGGCCGGTGTCACCGCCCTGGCGTATTACTTGCCGCCCCTGGCCCGGGTTTTGGAATTGGACCCGGTCAGCCCGGGGCTATGGCACTTGCCGCTGGCCTTTTCCCTGGTTTTCCTGGTAGTATTGCAAGCGGGGAAGGAGCTCCGGAACCGCCCGGGTCGCAATGAGAGGCATTCATCCTGTTGAACCCCAGGGCGGGCTACTGATTCAGGTCATTGTTGGAGTGCGTGCGGCAGGGTACTTTCGGAAAAACAGAGATGCCATGCATAGTTGGCATTCTTTTTAACCCTTAAAACCACTGTATCATGAGTGTATTAAAAGTTATCGAGATCCTGGGGAACTCCAGTGTGAGCTTCGAAGATGCCGTTCAGAATATCATCGATGAAGCGGCCAAAACCGTAAAGGAAATCAAATCGGTGTACATACAGGACATGCAGGTAACCGTGAAAGACAATAAGATTTCACAGTACCGCGTGAATGCGAAGGTGACTTTCGGCATCAAGCACTAAAGGCCCCCTGAAAGCAAGGATTGCCGGGGCACCCTGAATGCGTATTTAACAAACCCCTGAAGAGGGGCAAAACCCTTATATGCCATGAAAACGACAAGCAAGACCGATGTATTCGATACACACGTGGCTGAATATGAAGCCTGGTATGAAACCCACCCTGAGATATATACCTCAGAACTGGAGGCGATACGAGGGCATTTCAACCGATTGCCCGAAGCATTGCGCGGGATTGAAGTTGGCCTGGGCACCGGGCGGTTCGCTGCCCCGCTGGGGATCAGGGAGGGGGTGGAGCCTTCCGGACCCATGGCTGAAAAGGCCCGCAAGCGCGGTATCGAAGTCATGGAAGACCTGGCTGAGAGCCTGCCCTATGCCGATATGCAGTTCGATTTTGTGCTGCTGGTGACCCTGTGCCACCTCGAAAGCCCCAAGCTTGCCTTTGAGGAAGCCTTCAGGGTACTGAAGCCGGGCGGGGCTGTCATTGCCGCCTTCCTGCCCGAAGACAGGCCTGTTGCCCGGGAGTATCTGGACAGGCGCCCATGGACTACCTTCTACAAGAATGCCCGGTTTTACACGGTCGACCGAATCGCCGGTTTACTTGAAGATTCCGGTTTCAAGAAGCTGGAATTCAACCAGACCCTGTTCGGCCCCCCTGATTCCATTCGGGAAGTCCAAATGCCTGAAACCGGCCATGACCGCGGCTCTTTCGTGGTGGTCAGCGCATTGAAACCCTAAACACTAAGATTGGGAAGGGGGTTCCGGTTCAGGGACCCCGCTTTCAAAGATACGGATGGCTTCCGGGTCGGTTACGGCCCGGAAGTCTTCGTAAAACTGCCCGACTGCATAAAAATCATACGGGGTTTCCAGACAGATGACCTCTTCTACGCCGGGCAGCTCCCGCAGCTGTTCAACCGTTCCGGGAGGGGCCACCGGTATGGCGATCACGATGGCCTCGGGCTCACGGGCGGCGATCAGGGCCACCGTAACGCGCAGGGTGTTGCCGGTGGCGATGCCGTCATCTGTGACCACGACGGTTTTTCCTTTCCAGTCTGCGGGGGGCTTATGGCGGTAGAACTGCTCGTGCCGCTGGCGCAGCGATGCGCGCAGGCGTTCGGTTTCCGATTCAATGTACTGCGGGCTGATCCCCTCGGGCTTGCTCACCACGAGCTGGTCCATGCTGACGGCCCCGATCGCGTATTCCCTGTTCATGGGATGGCCGATTTTTTTGGTGAGGGCGATATCAAGCGGCACACCCAAAAACCGGGCCAGGATCGCACCGATTGGGAGGCCTCCCCGGGGGATGGCCACCACCACGGCCGGCCTGCCTTTCAAATGGCTCAATTTGGCGGCCAGCAGGTAGCCGGCCTCTGTTCGGTCCTTAAACATTTGCTTTTTCTTTTGCCAATTGCTCCAGGAACCAGGCCGTTGACCGACGGGCTACCTCTTCCAGTTTGCCCGGCTCCCCGAAAAGGTGGGTAGCCCCGGGTATGATCTCAAGGCGGGTGTCGCATTGCATGGCCCCGGCTGCCCGGCGGTTGAGTTCAATTACCACGTCATCAAGCCCCCCCACCAGCAACAGGGTGGGTGACTGCACCTGCTGCAGGGCAATACCTGCCAGGTCGGGCCGACCACCCCTCGATACCACCGTGGCAATGCGTTTGCCGAAATAAGCGGCAGCGCGCAGGGCCGATGCCGCCCCGGTGCTCGCCCCGAAATAGGAAATGGGCAGGTCTTTCAAATGCGGCTCCCGCATCGCCCAGTCGGTTACTGCGATAAGGCGCTCTGAGAGCAAATCAATGTCGAATCGATTTTCGTAGATCCGGTCTTCCCTTTCGGTGAGCAGGTCGAACAAAAGGGCCCCCAAACCTTGTTCACATAAGACCTGGGCGACGTAATTATTGCGCGTGCTGAACCGGCTGCTGCCACTTCCATGGGAAAAGAGTATCAACCCACGGGCATCTGCCGGCAGGTATAGCAGCCCCGGAAGGATCAAATCCCTGAGGGGGATATCAACCTCCAGGGGCACCTGGGTTTTGCATTTCATGGCTCTAGTTTCCTGCAAGTTAGCTTGCGAACCCCGGCCCTGAAATGACCTGGGTCAATGCAGGCGGGTCCCTTTTGGGGAGGGTTGCCTAGGAAGAGGCTGTGTGGGGGGCAGTGGCCCGCAAGAGGATAAATTCACTGATATTTTCGCTGCTGATAGCCCCCAATAAATTCCCACCTTTCATCACAGGCAAAAATTTCTGCCTGACCTGGCTCATCAGCTGTACGGTCTCAGTCAGGCCCGCTTCGGGGTCTACCGAGCGGAAAGAGGTGCGCATGAGCTCCGATACGGGCGTTTCGGGGCGGGCAGCGTGGCGGAGGATATCCGCGTTTAAAAGGATGCCGCAGACCGCCCCCTCTTTGACGACCAGGAAATCCTTTTCAGTGCCCTTGAGGATGAGGTCGATGGCCTCTTGCAGGGTAGCCTCGCAGGGCAGTAGGCTGATCTGGGTAAGAAGGGCTTCCTTCACGGTGTGGCCTCTGAGGCGATCTTCCTGCTGCACCATCTGGTTTTCGGCAAATGCCCCGAAATAAACGAAGATGGCAATGATCACCAGGAAGGGATTAAAGAACAGCCCGAGCAGGAGGAAGATAAAGGAAACAGCCTGCCCAAGCCGGGCGGCGATCTCCGTGGCCCGGGCCCTGGAATACCGAAACCCGAGCAGGGCCCGCAACACCCGGCCCCCATCCATGGGAAAGGCGGGGATCAGGTTGAAGGCGACCAGCATGCTGTTGGCCAGCAAGAGGTAAATCAGAAAACTGGCCCATGAAGGCTGGTTGAGGAAGGCTTCCCACTGTTCCGGGCTGAACCCGGAATACCTGCCAAGGGGCAGGGCGAGAAGAAGGAGCAGGGCAATCACGACATTTACTGCCGGGCCGGCCAGGGCGACGGCCAGTTCCTCTTTGGGTTTCTCGGGCATTTTCTCGAGGGCTGCCACCCCCCCGATGGGCAGCAGGGTGATCGAGCGGGTGGTGATGTCAAAGCGGCGGGCCATCAGCGCATGTCCGAGCTCGTGAAGCACCACGCACAGGAAGAGTACCAGTACCAGCCCGATGCTGAAGAGGGCCGAATACCGATCGCCCCCCTGCCGCAGGGTTGAGAACAACACCCAGAGCAACAACAGGGTGAAGGTCCAGTGCACCTGGATCTTTATCCCGGCTACTTTCCCAAGGACCAATGAGCCTTTCATATGTTGTTATTTTAATTGGGGCGATTCAAGCGTCCCGCATTATTCCGGGGTGGTTTTCCTCCCCCCCCGGATCAATCCCGGAACCCCAGGGCCTTCAGATTCTCATAACTGATGCCAATAGCCTCCATGGGTTCCATGCCGTCGAAGGTCATATCCTGCTCCACGATATAGTACTCCATGCCGGAGCGCTCCTTTTCAGCCAGGATGCGCCTGAAATCGATGGTGCCGGTACCCACAGGGGCAAAACGGCCCTGAGCATCCATGTCTTTCACGTGCCAGATCTTGAAGCGGCCCGGGTATTTTTCAAAATAGGCAAGCGGGTCTGCCCCGGCTTTGGCCACCCAATACAGGTCCATCTGGAAATTGACCAGTTCCGGGTCGGTGTGTTCCAGCATGTAATCGAGCAAAACCACCCCATTGGCATCGGGCACCAGCTCAAAATTGTGGTTGTGGTAGAGCAGCTCCAGGCCGGCCGCCTTGCATTTGGCGGCCAGGGTATTCAAAATGGCAGTGATCTCTTCGGGAGTTCCCTCCATCGACATGCTCCGGGTTTCGGGGTCAAACCTGAACATGCCCATAGGGGGCACGGGGATCACGAAATAGCTGAACCCGGCTGCCTTGGTATCGGCAATGTATCGATCGGCGTTCTCAAGGGTCACCCCCCCCTGGTGCACGCTCAGGGGCACCAGGCCCAGGCTTTCCAGGTACGATTTGAACTCCGCAGGGGCCATCCCGTAAAAGGTCCCGTTTTGGTAGTTGGTCGCCTCGATATGGACATAGCCCAGTTCGGCAACTTGTTTGAGCACTGCCTTTGCATCCTGGTCCATGAGGTCGCGCACGGTATAAAGCGTGGCGCCAGGGGCGGGCATTTCAGATTTGGAGGCGCATCCGGAGAGAAGCCCCAGGGGCAGGAGCACCATGGTCAGCAGGGCAAGCGATAAAATTCGAGACATAGGATTAGTTGTTAGCGGGTTGATTGGCCGGCTCCTTTGCCTGCACCAGGCAGTCAGGGCGGGGGCCGCATAAATATAAGGATTCTGGCATCAGCCAACATCCCTGCACACCAGGCAAAGTAACTTCTTCCAGGGTTCGTGACCATGATTTAAGTCATTTTTATTCCCTCGACCCGGCCCTACCTTTCGAAGCACAACCCAACGAATCCCAAGCAGCTATGAAGACCCCGGAATCTTCCGAATCAAAAACAATTCAGGAACTGGAATCGGACCAGATCCGCGCGATCCTGAAAAGGCACTACATCGGTTCCCTGGCCTTTATCTCCCACAGCCATCCCTATGTGCTGCCCGTTACTTTTTTCTATGACGAGCCTGCCAATTGCCTGATCAGCTACAGCATGGAAGGGCATAAAATAGAGGCGATGCGCGATAACCCGGCCGTATCACTGGGGATATACGAAATGGATTCCCCGGTGCATTGGCGTTCGGTACTGGTGCACGGCCGGTTTGAAGAACTTCACCAGATCGACGCCAAGGCCAGCCTGCACCGCTTTACGGAAGGGATCCGCAAGCAGATCAGCCCAAAGGATGAGCAGGCCCGCACCTATATCGAAAGCTTCTCGAGCAAGGCCCAGAAATTGGGAATCCCCCTGGTTTACCGGGTCCGGATCGAGGAATGGTCAGGGAAGTTCCGGGAGGGCTGAAATCCTCCTTTGCCTGCCGGTACCTGAGCCCTGATCAGGGTGTGTCAAGCTGTTTCAGGAAATCCCCGAATTCAGGGGTGTCGTAATTGCGCATGCCTTCATAGCGATACATATGCTGCTGCCTGGGCGGAAAAATAAAGGTGGCCGGAATGGAAGGGGTTTTGAAGGTTTCAGGTTCAAATCCGAAAACCTGGTAAATGGGAAAGGTAAAGCCTTTCTTTTCTTTGAAGCGCCTGGCCTTCTCAAAATCAGTATCGTAGGTAACCATCACAAAACGGGCCTGCTCGCCTGCGGCTTCGTAGAGCTTTTGTATTCCGGGCAATTCCGCGATGCAGGGCGCACACCAGGTCGCCCATTTATTCAGGAAAATAACCTCCGATTCCCAGTCAGAAAGCCGATGCACCTTTCCTGCTTCATCAAGCAGTTGCAGGTTTTCTGCCGAAGCGGAAGGGAACTCGAGGCGTTCGAATTCGGCCAGCCCGATTTCACCGGGGGTAACCAGGCCGGCATTGAGCAAACGGAAGTGTACAGACCGGATGATTTTTTTGTGCGTGCCCGTGGCTACCAGCAAACCGCCGGCAAGGGCCCCGGCAATGACAATCTTCCAAAGGGTGTTCCGTGTGATCTTCATAAGAGGCTATTCGATGACACAAAGGTAGCCGGTTTTGCATCAGGACAGATAACCGGCATCATTCTTTCAGGTCCCGCAGGAATTTTTCGATTTCAGGGTGGTCGTAATCGGCCATGCCCGTGTGGGTAAAGGCCACCCGCCCGTTGGGGGCAATCACGAAGGTGGCCGGAATCGCGCTGCTCGAAAGTTCGGCGGGCAGGGGTCCGCGGGCGTGGTAGATCGGGAAGTGAAAGCCCTTGCGCGCCACGAATTTCCGGGCCAGGTCAAAATCGCGGTCGCGGGAAATCATGACAAAGGCGACCTCGCCTTTCGTCTTTTGATACAGGTTCTCGAGCCCGGGCATTTCGGCAATGCAGGGCGGGCACCAGGTGGCCCAGAGGTTTACCAGCACCACCTTTCCCCTGAAATCCGAAAAACGGTGCAACCCTCCATCGGCATCGGCCAGCACCAGGGCATCGGCCGCAGGGGAAAGGAAAACGGGCGCCTCTGCCGGGGCCTCTGTGGCCTGGGCGCGCATCAGCCCCGTAGCGAGCAGGCCCCGCTGCATAAAGCCGAAAACTTCAGCCCGGGTCCCGGTAAGGTAGAGTACCAGGTATACCCCGGCAAATAACAGGTAAGGCCACCACGATTTCCTGAAGGTCACTTTCACAGGGGGCGATTTTGGGGCAAGGTACGGGGAATCGCCCAAAGTGCCTGTAACCTGGGTTACCCATCGAAGGGCTGACACAGGTCAGGCCTGCCCCCCATGCAGAGGGTGCCTGTTATGATGCATATCATTTAGGGCCCGGCCTTTTCTCAGTAGCTTGTATCCAAACATCTCGAAACCTAAATCACAATAATCATGAAAACAGATGCTCAAATCAAACGGGACGTGCAGGATGAACTGATCTGGGAACCCAGTATAGATGAGACCAGGATCGGGGTTTCTGTCGAAGACGGAGTGGTTACCCTGAGCGGGGAAGTTGATAGCTATGCCAAGAAGATCGCAGCCGAGAAGGCCGCCAAACGCGTCAGGGGGGTCAGGGCCGTGGCAGAGGATATCATTGTCAATTACGGCATGGAAGAGGAAAAGACCGATACCGAAATCGCCAAGGCAGTGGTCAATGCCCTGCAGTGGCACGCTTCAGTACCTGAGGATTCCGTCATACCGAAAGTAGAGAACGGCTGGGTGTACCTGTCAGGTCAGGTGCGCTGGGGTTATCAGAAAGAATCCGCCAAAAACGCCATCAAGGACCTTTCCGGGGTGAAAGGCGTTATCAATAGCATCACCATCAGCCAGGGAGTGGAACCCCTCGAAGTCAAGAAGCGGATCAAGGAAGCCTTTGAGCGCTCTGCCGACCTCGAGGCCCGGGGCATCAAGGTGCTGACCGAAGGACATACCGTGACCCTCGAAGGAACGGTTCATTCCCTGAAAGAGAAGGAAGAAGCGGAGCGGACGGCTTTCAACGCCCCGGGCGTGTACGACGTGAAAAACAATCTGGTGGTCCGTTATTCTGAAGCATACGTGTAAGGCTGTCCGGATGCCCCGGAATTTTAAAATTCCATTAAAGCTCTCATTATGAAAACAGATGTTGAAATCAAAAAGGATGTGCTGGAGGAACTCAAGTGGCAGCCCGATATCGATGAAACCCAGATCGGGGTGATCGTCGAGGACGGTATTGTCACCCTCACAGGAACCCTTGACAGCTTTTCCAGAAAGCTGGCTGCCGAGCGCGCCGTCAAGAAAGTGGCCGGGGTACGCGGCATCGCCATGGACGTGAAAGTGCTGTTCGGGGAGGCCCTTAAAAGAACCGACTCCGAGATAGCCAGGGCGGCCGCAGATGCCCTGAAATGGAACGCCACCGTACCCGAAGATCAGATTTCCATCAAGGTGGAAAACGGGCGTATCTTCCTTTCCGGCAAGCTGGAATGGGGCTACCAGAAATACGCGGCAATCAATGTGCTCAAACACCTGCAGGGAATTCGTGAAGTCTATGCTGAAGAATTGGTGGTAGAGCCATCCATCCGCGTGGTGGACGTGAGGCATAAGATCGAACGGGCCCTCGAAAGGCTGGCCGATGTAGATGCCACCTCTGTCGATGTGGATGTGCACGGCGATACGGTATTCCTGAAAGGGGCCGTTCGCTCGGTCATCGAGAAAGAAGCCGCCGAGCATGCTGCCTTCCGGGCCCCCGGGGTACGCCGGGTAATCAACGAACTCAAGGTGCGGTATCACCCCGTAACGGTATAGGATTTCTTTGAACTGTGAATAGCAAAGGCACCCGGGCGGAACTTCCGCCCGGGTGTCGTATTTTTGGCAGAAGACACACGGCAGCCATGAAAATCATATCCTGGAACGTGAATGGCCTGCGCGCCATCGCCGACAAGAATTTCGAAGAGGCAGTCAGCTCCTTAGACCCCGATGTCCTCTGCCTGCAGGAAACCAAGGCAGACCCCGAAACCATTGCCGAAATTGCCTCGGGCTTTCCGGAGTACACGGTATTTTCCAATTCGGGCGAGCAAAAGGGATACTCGGGTACCGCATTGCTCTGCCGGCAAAAGCCTAAATCGGTGGTTCCGGGCCCCGAAGCGGAACCCCTCAATACAGAGGGCCGCATCCAGTGTGCCGATTTCGAAACCTTTTACCTGGTCAATGTCTATGTGCCCAACTCCGGGCAGGGCCTCAAGCGCCTCGAGTACCGCAAGGCATGGGATGCCGCCTTTCTGGAGTACCTCACCGGGCTCCGCAGGCAGAAGCCCCTGATCGTATGCGGCGACCTGAACGTGGCACACCGCCCCATCGACCTGAAGAATGACAAGGCCAACTACAACAAAACAGCCGGCTATACCCAGGATGAGATCGACGGCATGGACCGCCTGCTGCAAAGCGGCCTGATTGACATTTACCGGAAAAGGAACCCCGAGCAGGAGATCTACTCGTACTGGAGCTATCGTTTCCAGGCCCGGCAGCGAAACATCGGCTGGCGGATCGATTATTTCCTGCTCAGCCCCGAGTTGGAAGGGGCCGTGAAGGCTGCAGCCATTCACACCGGGGTGCCGGGTTCGGACCATTGCCCGCTGAGCCTTGAGATACAGGAATAGGGTTTGAGAAGCGATTGGGGTTGGGCCAAACGAAAACAGGAGGCTTTCGCCTCCTGTTTCCTGTGAAAGTTGTCAATCAGTAACGATTGGTTCAAATGCCAGGTATTGCCTTATTGCTAAGGCGCCCCTGGGCATAATCCCCGAAAGATACATTTTGAGAACCTCCATACGGCCCGTAATCCCCTTGGGGAATATGGGCCTTGCCGTAATATCTTAAAAGAAGCCGGTGCACCGAAGTGAACCGGCTTCAGAGAAGGTGTTAAATATGTGCGATAACCGCTTACAGATAATTTCAAATCCCCTGTTGCCAGCGGTTCTGAAAAATCCCGGATCAAAGTACATTTTTGACACGTTCTCAGGATGGTCCTTATTGCTAAGGGCATCCATTTCTTGGTTTCAAAGAACGCCTACCGTTAAGGGTAGGTTTTGAAAATAGCCGTTTAATATGAACCTGAAAATGACCTGGGTCAGTTTCAAAATTTCTCTTGAAATTTAATAAAACAGCATCCCGGGCAGGCCATTTCTTGCCGGCAGGGTCAGCAAAAACGACCATGCATCAGGGGTTAAAGGGCCTGATTCAGGTCATTTCCCCCGGGCAACCGGATTTTTACATTTAGGGTTCTACCCCAGAAATGCCTGTTATGAATGCATCAAAACCTGTACCCTCCGCAACCCTGTCCCCGGGTGTAAGGGTGCTGGCCATCGATATCGGCGGCACCCTCACCAAAATCGGGCTGGTCGAGGCCTCCGGCGCCATTGTGGAGGTGGAAGTGCTGGAAACCCGGGCCCGGAATCCGTTCCCCGAATTTCGGGATCGCCTGGCTGACGTGCTGGGCCGCCTTCGCCGGCACCATGCCGGTCGTTTTCCCCTGGCCATCGGGGTGGGGGCGCCCAATGCCAGCCCTGAGACGGGGGCCATGGTTACCCCGCCCAACTTCGGATGGGGCCCTGAAATCCCCCTGGTCGCCACGATAAAGGAACTTTGGGACCTGCCAATATTGCTGACCAATGATGCCAATGCGGCTGCCCTGGGCGAACTCCGGTTCGGGGTGGCGCGCGGCATGCAACACGTTGTGACCCTTACCCTGGGAACCGGCCTGGGCAGCGGCATCATTTCACATGGCAAGCTCCTGACCGGCCATAGCGGCATGGCCGGGGAATTGGGGCATGTGAACGTATATCCGGAGGGGCGGCATTGCAATTGCGGCCTGCGCGGGTGCCTGGAAACCTACGCCTCGGTTACCGGCATCAGGCGCACGATCTCGGAACTCATCGCCCAGCGCACCGATCCATCTACCCTGCGGGGGGTATCTTTTGAGGCGCTGACCGGGGCTGCCATTTCCCGCGCCGCGCTCGACGGCGATCCCCTCGCCCTGGAAGCATTCCGGATCACGGCCGGGATCCTGGGGACCAAGATGGCCGATACCGTGGCCCACCTCGACCCGGAGGCCTTTGTCATTTCAGGAGGGCTGAGCCAGGCAGGGGACATTTTGCTGGAGCCCCTGAAAGCAAGCATGGAAGAAAGGCTGTTCCCGGTTTACCGGGGCAAGGTAAAGGTGCTGCTTTCGGCCCATAGCAGCCAGCAGGCCGTGCTGGGGCCGGCAGCCCTCGCCTTTGGCCACCTCGAAGCGGCGCTTCAGGCCTGACGCGGGCGCCGGTTGGTTTCCCCGAGCCACCAGCGGGATTTTATGGGTTTTTTGACCAGCCCGAACTTCTTTACCGCATGCACCTCGAGATGGGCCTTCATTTCGGCCACCGAATCGGTCAGGAAGAGCAGCTGCATATCTTCCCGGGCAATACTTTCGTTGTGGGCCATCACCTGGATGTGGTGGTAGAGCTCCCGGTGGTATTCCCTGCCAAAGATCACGACCGGGAAATGCTGGATCATCCGGGTCTGGATCAGGGTGAGCGATTCAAAGAGCTCGTCTAAGGTGCCAATGCCCCCCGGCATCACCACAAAGGCGTACGAATACTTCAGCAACAAAAACTTCCGGACGAAAAAATAAGGGATGTTCACCCATTTGTGCAGGTAGGGGTTGGGCTTCTGTTCCCTGGGCAGCACGATGTTGCAGCCAATGGAATAGCCGTTGTTGAGATAGGCGCCCTTGTTGGCCGCTTCCATGATGCCCGGGCCCCCTCCCGTCATGACCGCAAACCCCATTTCGGCCAGGGTTTTGCCGACTTCTTCAGCCTGTTGGTAATAGGGATTATCGGGCTGGAAACGGGCCGAACCGAATACGGTTACACAGGGCCCCAGGAAGTGCATTTTCCGGAAGCCTCGAATGAAATGATAAGCCACTTTCAGGGTAAACCAAAGCTCTTTGATTCGGTTGGTCGGGCCTTCCAGGTATTTGCGTTCAGCGCTCAGGCTGTAACTGATCGGGGCCTGTTCCTGGGGGGCAGGTTCGTTTTTTTCCATGGGTGGGCAGGAGTTTCAGGAAAGGAAGGTACGCATCCTTTGCCGAATTGCCTCATCCTTTGATGACCGCCAGCGGCCTGAGCCGGGCCACGGGAACCACGATCCCGGCCTGCTCAACCGAGCGTACCACGAGATCGACGTCTTTGTAGGCCACCGGGGCTTCCTCGGCGATGCGCCGGAATGGGGCCTCCAGGTAAACCCCGGCTTCCTCCAGGCGTTCCTTAAGCACGGGTGCGTTCACCTGCTTTTTGGCCGCGGTGCGCGAGAGCCTGCGGCCGGCCCCGTGGCAACAGGAGCCGAAGGCGATCTCAGAACTCGCGGCGCAACCGGCCAGCACATAGGAAGAAGTTCCCATGCTGCCCGGAATCATGACGGGTTGCCCATAGGGGCGATAGGCCTCCGGGATTTCCGGGTGCCCCGGCCCGAAAGCCCGGGTGGCGCCTTTGCGGTGTACGATGAGCTTTTCAGGGTTTCCGCCGATAGCATGGGTTTCTATTTTGGCGATATTGTGTGCCACGTCGTATAAGAGTTCGGGCAGGTCGGCCGATTCCCCGAAAACCTGCTGCCAGGCCTGGCGCACTTCCCACGAAACAAGTTGCCGGTTGCACCAGGCGAAATTGGCTCCGGCGCACATGGCGCCGAAATAATCCTGTCCTTCCGGTGAATCGAGGGGCACGCAGGCCAGCTCGCGGTCGGGCAGTTTGATCCCGTAGCCGGGCATGGCTTCGACCAAAATGCGGATATAATCCGTGGCGATCTGGTGGCCCAGTCCACGCGAACCCGTGTGGATCAGGACGGTTGCCTGCCCTTCCTTTAAACCGAACCCCTGCGCCAGGTCTGCATCGAGCACGGCATCCACGTAGCCGACTTCCACAAAATGGTTTCCAGAGCCGATGGTCCCCAACTGGTCCCTGCCCCGCTGCCGCGCCCGCTCCGATACCTTTGTGGGGTCGGCCCCCGGCAGGCGCCCGTGGCTTTCGGTGAACTCCAGGTCGCGTGCTGTGCCGTATCCCTGCCCGACCGCCCATTCGGCCCCTGTGCTTAGCACCTGGTCAAGCGCTTCGTCGGTCAGGACCAGGTGACCCGGGGTGCCCATGCCCGAAGGGATCTGCTCAGACAAAGCCTGGATCAACCGGGGCAGGTGCGGGCGGATTTCGTTCTCATAAAGGGAGGTCACCAGCAAGCGGACCCCGCAATTGATATCGTACCCGATGCCCCCGGGGGAAATGGCCCCGTGCGGGTATGCCGTTGCCGCCACCCCGCCTATGGGGAACCCGTAGCCTTCGTGCACGTCTGGCATGACGAAGGCGGCTTTGCGGATACCGGGCAGGGTGGTCACGTTGACCAGCTGTTGGAGCGATCGGTCGTCCAGGATCTCATCCAGCAGGGATTCGTCCGCAATGATGCGGGCCGGCACCTGCATGTCGGGCCGGAAGCTCTGCGGTATTTCCCACAGATAGGGTTCCCGTTGCTGGATCGCTTCTTTGGTGATTTTTTTCATTTAAAGGTCGAATAGGAGGGTTGTTTCCCAGTTCCCTTCCCGGTTTTGCCGTACATCGGCCCCGTGGAAGGTGACCGCCTTGATCTCGTTTTCGAGTGTTTTGTACCAACGGCCGTAGATGCGGGCTTTGAGGGTACTGGGGTCGACTTGTTCGATCCGGAAGAAATGGACGAAGCAGAATAGCGCCTTCTGGATATAGGTCAGCGCCAGGCATTCAGAGAGGAAATCGACCAGCAGGGTGGTCGGGTCGGGGGCCCTGATTTCAAATTCCATACAGCAATCTGCATGCCGGGGTTTGAGGCACACATCGGGTGACAGGACCTGGTTCATTTCCCAGAGCGCATTGGCAAACAGGTGGGAAAGGGTGGGGCCTTCAACCTGTATCGCCACATCGGTGGTATGTTCAAGCATGGGTGTCATAGGTTCTTATTTGGGGCTGTTCCCGCGAACGGTTAAGCGCATCCAAGGTAGCCCGTATTGGCCACCGGCGCACTGACCTGGATCAGGATGGCCTGACCCATGTCATAATCCATATGCAAGACATCCCGTATTTTTGGGGGAAGGATCAAATCCAGGTGCCATGCTCGTTGTATTGTTGCCCACTGATTTTTCTGAGAATGCCCGCAATGCGGCCTATTTCGCATCACAGCTCTTTAAGTATCGCCGGGTTCGCTTCGTTTTGGTGCACGCCGCTGAGGCGCGTCTGCCAGTGCAGCCCGGTTCCCCCGAGGCGGGCGGGCTTCCCTTGCGGGAAGAAGCGTTCCGTTCCGGGCTTCAGGACGCCCTGAATGTCGAATGGGGTGCGCTGCAGGAAAAGCTGTACAACCCCCGACACACCTATGAACAGAAATTGCTGCATGCTTCGTTGCAGGAAGGCCTGAACCCCCTGGTCAGGGAACTCGAGGCAGATATTGTGGTAATGGGCACCCAGGGCCAGCAGGCCCGGGCCGAAAGGTCCTTTGGCAGCCGCACCCTGCGGGCCTTCAAAAGCCTCGACTGCCCCGTGCTGGCCATTCCCGATGGCTTTTCCTACCAGGCACCCCGGCGCATGGTATTCGCCACCGATTTCAGGGTGCCCTACAAAAGACGCGAACTGAAACTCCTGTGTGAGATGGCCGGTTCGTACCGTTCCCATCTGCAATTGCTCTACGTTTCCGATTCGGGCTCCCTCGATCAGGTGCAGAAAGACAACAAACGCTTCCTGGAAGATGCCCTGCACAAAGCGCAGATCGAATTCTCGGCAGTGCCCGGCACCGAGCGGGCCGAGACCATCATGGAGTTCGTGGAACGCGAAGCCGCCCAACTCCTGGTGATGGTCAATACAGGCCATGGCCTGGTCAACAGGTTCCTGGAACAATTTACCCTCGACCGCCTGGGCATGCAGGTGCGAATCCCGTTCCTGGTGATGCAGAACCGGGAACGAAGCCTGGGGTAAATTCCAAACTCCAAATTCCAAATTCCAAATTCCAAGCTCCAATTCGGGTGGGCAGGGCAAGCCAAAGCTCACTTGTTGCCGGCCTTTTTTAGTGGGGTTGCAAGGGTGTTGCGCCTCTGCCGATTACCTTGTTCCCCGGGGGTTTGGGGGATTTCCCCTGTTTCCGATTTGAAAATTCGGAAGTGCCTTTAACAGGCCTCCAGGGCCTTGAACTTTCATCCTTACACCCGACCTGGCACGTCAGGCTTGAGCACTAGAATCCATTAGCACATTGCCACATTAGCACATTAACACATTGCCACATTAGCACATTAGCACATTGAAATATTACCCATAAGGCTACCCCCCAATAGACGCTACTTTTTGTAACAAAACCCCGGAACCTCCCGGAAAGCATTATATTAGAAGGCCAAAACAAAACCCCCATGGACGATTCACGACAGCGGGCCACGGCCTATTGGAGGGCCAATTTGAAGTATTTGCTCATCCTGCTCAGCATCTGGTTTGCCGTTTCATACGGGGCGGGCATCCTGCTGGTCGACTGGCTGAACGGCTTTCGCCTGGGCGGGTTCCAGCTCGGGTTCTGGTTTGCCCAGCAGGGCTCCATCTATGTCTTTGTGGTCCTGATCTTCGTGTATGTCTTTCTGATGAACCGCCTCGACCGAAAATTCGGGTACCGGGAATAAAAACCTCCAAGCCAACAGTTATGAGCGTACAAGTCTGGACGTACCTGCTGGTGGGGCTGTCATTTGCCCTGTACATTGGGATCGCTATCTGGTCCCGGGCCGGTTCCACCAAGGAATTTTACGTGGCCGGAGGCGGGGTTTCCCCCCTGGCCAACGGCATGGCCACGGCAGCCGACTGGATGTCGGCGGCTTCCTTTTTGTCGATGGCGGGCATTATCGCCTTTGCCGGGTACGACGGGTCGGTCTACCTGATGGGCTGGACCGGGGGATACGTGCTGCTGGCCCTGCTTTTGGCACCTTACCTGCGAAAATTCGGGAAGTTTACCGTGCCCGATTTTATAGGGGAGCGGTACTATTCCCGCACGGCTCGCATCGTTGCGGTGCTCTGTGCCATTTTGGTCTCCTTTACCTACGTGGCCGGGCAGATGCGCGGGGTAGGGGTGGTGTTTTCCCGATTCCTGGAAGTGGATATCGATACGGGCGTGGTCATCGGCATGGTGATCGTGCTCTTCTATGCCGTGCTGGGCGGGATGAAAGGGATCACCTATACCCAGGTGGCCCAGTATTGTGTCCTCATCTTCGCTTTTATGGTGCCAGCCATTTTTATTTCGTTTCAAATGACCGGCAACCCGGTGCCCCAGCTCGGAATGGGCTCCACCCTGGCCGACGGCTCGGGCACCTACCTGCTCGACAAGCTCGACGGCCTCTCGCGAGAACTTGGCTTTACCGCCTTCACCGAAGGTTCCAAGAGCCGGATCGACGTCTTTGCCATTACCCTGGCGCTGATGGTCGGAACAGCCGGCCTGCCGCATGTGATCGTGCGGTTCTTTACGGTGAAGCGGGTGCGGGATGCGCGCAAATCAGCCGGCCTGGCCCTGCTGTTCATCGCCATCCTGTATACCACGGCCCCGGCGGTGGCGGTCTTCGCCAAGACGAACCTGATTGAAACAGTGAGCAACAGGCCATACAGCGAACTCCCGGCCTGGTTCAGGAACTGGGAACGGACGGGCCTGCTCGCCCATGACGACAGGAACGGGGATGGGGTTGTGCAATATGTGTCAGACCCTGCCCGCAATGAAATCACGGTAGACAATGACATCATGGTGCTGGCAAACCCCGAAATCGCCAACCTGCCCCCCTGGGTAATCGCCCTGGTGGCGGCCGGCGGCCTGGCCGCCGCCCTCTCTACGGCCGCTGGCCTGTTGCTGGTGATCTCCTCCTCGATTTCTCACGACCTGATCAAGAATGT
>CAYWZF010000035.1:0-23903 GCA_964461555.1 uncultured Robiginitalea sp.
TCCCGCATGACCGCCACCTGGATGCTGGAAGACGGCCCCTGGACCTGGATGGAGCTGGAAGTGACCTTTTTGGAGCGGAATAGCGGCATTTCGTTCGAGTAGATTTGGCCGGGGGCGCCGCCCCTGCATGGGTACCCTCGCGGGTGCATTTGGCCTTCCAAATAAACAGGCTCAGGCAACGAATGCCTATCTTTGGCAGAAACCGGCCGACACCGGCCTTCCCATTACAGGTTATGATGCGACATATTCCTGCCTTCCTGGCAGTATGGGCTGTGATACCCATGGTTTGCCTGGCCCAATTGGAGCAGCCTCATTCAGAAACCCAGATGCTGAGGGTAGTGCCGCTCACGGCCCATACCTACCGGCATGTTTCCTACCTGGAAACCGACAGCTGGGGCAGGGTCGCCTGCAATGGCCTGGTGGTGGTAAACGAAGGGGAGGCCCTGGTGCTCGATACCCCGGTAGATGAGCCGGCCTCGGAACAGCTTCTCGACTGGATCCGCGACACCTTGAAGGCAGAGGTGAGGGCGGTGGTGGCCACCCATTTCCACAACGACTGCCTGGGCGGGCTGGGTGCCTTCCACCGGCGGGGTATTGCCTCCTATGCCCTGGAGGCGACCCGCACCCTGGCCCTCGCACAGGGCTATGTGGTGCCTCAGCAGGGTTTTGGGGATAGCCTGGTCGTATCGGCCGGGCGGCTCGGTGTAAAACTCATTTACCCGGGTGCCGGTCATACCCGCGATAACGTAGTCGCCTATTTAGCGGAAGACCGGGTTTTGTTCGGCGGCTGCCTGGTCAAGGCGCTTGGTGCCGGCAAGGGAAACCTGGCCGATGCCGATACCCTGGCCTGGCCGGCAACAGTCCAAAAGGTAATTAACTCCTTTCCGGAACTGCGGTGGGTGGTTCCCGGGCACGGCGAGCCGGGCGGGCCCGAATTGCTGTCCTTTACGCGCGATCTGTTCCTGAAAGAAGAGTAGGGGAGCCCTGCCCCCCTGTTCAGTTGCCGATGGAAATCAGCGGGCCCACAGAGCCTGAACCATCCTTGGCCATGCTCATCAAAATCTGCATGAGGGTGAAGGTGTTCTTGGAATGGACGTCCCGATCGTCTATGTAGTACCAGTGCCCGCGGTACTCGATGGCCTGAAAGGCGTCGGCAGGCCTGGCGTCGGCCACCCTTATGTGGATCAGGTCGGGGTCTTCAGGCTGGAAGGTTGAAAGGGTGCGGCCCTCGGAGATATGTGCTTCCGGCACCTCGATATACCAGGAGATGTTCGACAGCATCTCCATGATGGAATGCGTCTGCATGATGATTTGTTTTTTCTTCTCCACGACCACCCCGTACTCGATGTCAAAGACGTGTTTGTCGGGCTTGAGCTCCAGGAGTTCCTTGAAGCGTTCCACGGCCAGCCTGGCTTCTTCAGTGCGGGGCTTTTTAGGCACTACGATTTCTACATCCACCTTGGGCCAGTCCCCGTTGAAATGCATCCCCAGCGCCCCCTCCTCCTGCAGTTTGCGGAGGACATCCAGCAGTTCCCCGAACTGGGGGTCTGCCTGCCGCCGTTCTTCCGGGAAGCCAACTTCATTGTGGATGCCATTGATTACTGAATTGGTGAGCCGCATCAGGCGATGGGCCGACCAGCCCGACTGGATCAGGTAAAAGATCACCGAGGGGGGGACAGGGGTCAGCAGGCTCTGGGCAAAGGCCTGCCCGCTCATGGGGGTATAGGTGATGGTCGGGCGGTCTGACCAGTACCCGTCGACACTTCCGCCCAGGGCATTGCCAAAGGGGCCTCCATTGGCGTTGATCCCGGCTGAGCCACCCCTTGTATAGGAATTGATCAGGGACGACACATTGAGGAAGCGCGGCATTTCAAAGTAACGGAGCCGCACGATATTGAGCAGCAATTGCTCGTTCTCCTGGTCAGCGATGCGCTGGTTGTAGTCAAAGCCGTCTTGCGGGATGGTCTTGGGGCCCATGGATTTGCAGGAAGACAGGGCCAGGGCCAGGCAGCAGGCAAAGGACGTCAAGGTCTGGCGGACTGTAGGCCATGCGGCATGCTGCGCGGGGTTCAGGGGAAGGAAAGGCATGTCAATTGGTTTAGTTGGTCTCTTAAATATACGCAAGAAAGCGCATCCCTGCTATTGTGCGACTCATTTCCTGCATTGCAGGCAGACCGGTTGATTTGCGGCCCGTCGCCCCGGTTGGTTCCCCCACATAGGCAACAACCGCGCCCATGCGATTGCCTGCTGGTCCTGCTGCCGGCCCTTACGGCCGGTGGATGGGTAAAATCCCGGGAGAGAATTTGAAAATAAAACTCATAGCGGGGCGTCGCTTTCCTGCCGGGTGAAGGATCGGGCAAACAGGCGCATTTTTTATCCAGGCATCTGCAGGGAAACTGCACTGCATGGGCTTACCTTGTTCCCGGGGGTTTTGGGGATTTCCCCTTTTAAAATGGCCCGATATGCTACTTGGCCGAATCGGCAATTTAAAGTTTGCCGTTGGAGACCATTCAGGTTCCTACTTGCTTAGACCTTTAACCTTTAACCTTGAACCCCTCCCATCATCACCCGTCCGTTGCATAAGCCGGCTTACCCCACTAAATCCGAATAAAGATTCCCTTTTTGTAAAGCCACCAGCAAATCCCCCAAAGGGCAAACCAAACTGCCCCCGCAGTAACCACGGCAGCCGTGGCTGTGCCGCCCCAGCTGAAAAGGGCGTGGGTGAAAGGGTAAAAGATGCGCTCCAGCAAGCGCCCGCCCCCCACGTGGGCGAAGAGGTAGATAAAGAGCGGGTTCATGCCCACTACGGCAAAAAATAGCACGGCCCGGTCTTTTTTCTTCAGGTCGATGAGCCAGTATGAAAAGGCCAGGGCCAGCAGGGTCCAACCCCCGCTGGCCAGCACAAAGGTCGGGGTGGCGATCCGCTTGATGATCGGGGTAATGGGGTCGAGGCCATACCCGGCCACCAGCAGGGCCATGCCTGCCAGCACCAGTACCTGCAGTTTTTTCTGCGGGGGTTCCCCGCCCAGCAGCCACTGCCCCGCCACCACGCCCCAGACGGTATGGGCCGTTGTAGAGAGGGCATTGAGCGAAACCCAGTGCCCGCCGGGGAGCTTCCCGTTGAGCTGCAGTTCGAGCCACTCCCCGATATTGTGCCCGGCCACAAAGGGTTGGTTGAACCCTTCCACCGGGAAAAAGCGGTACAGCGCCTCGGCAGTCAGCAACACCACCGCCGAGAATGCGATCTGGAACCGGGCCGGCTTTTCCATCACCAGGTAGGCCAGGGGGTAGGTCACCGCCAGCTGGGCCAGCACGTTCTGGAAACGCCAGGTGATGGCCCCGTCATCGATGCAGTAGAGCCCCCACCCCAGCAGCAATAGCAGCAGGGAGCGCTGCAACACATGCCGGTTTAGGTCACGCCGGCTTGCACCCTGTTTGAGGCGGTTGCGCACCGACAGGGCCAGGGATACCCCCACGATGAACATGAAAAATGGCTGGATCAAATCCCAGAAGCGCAACCCATGCCAGGGGTGGTGGTGCAACTGGGAGGCCACGGCCGCCACGGGGCCGCCCTCAAATGGCGGCTGCACCAGCACCTCGAACAGGCCCGAGAATTCCCCGATCAGCAAAAACATGGTAATGCCGCGGAAAAAGTCGATGGAACGCATGCGGCCGGATGGGAGGGAGGATGCAGCCATATCAGCTCGGGTGGGTTGGTTTGACAGAAAAGGTACGGAATTGCAGGCATACCGGTCTGTACCGTGCGTTAAATTCGCGTAAAAGCGGGCAGGCAGGCGGTGGTTTTCCCCTACTTTTGGCAGATCGATACCATTATCATATGAAACGCATCGCCCTTTTTATCCTGCTCCCATGGGTGCTTTTCGGGCCCTTCATGCTTGCCCAGCAGCCACAGGCCCGCGACCTGGAAGTGATCGACCTCTCGGGCCGGCAGCTGCGCCTGATGGGGGCCTGGCAAGACCGGCCCGGGGCACTGCGCGATACGGTGATGCTCGATTCGCTCTACAGGCCCTATGAACAGCTCTGGAGTGGATACCTTGGCGGCCCGGCCGATTTCCTGGAATGGCTCAATGGCGATGGCTTTGCCCGGCTCGAAGATTTTCGCAGCCGCGCCCGGGCGCTGGATCTCGGGAAACTGAACGCTTACTTCGGTGAGACGGTGAACAAGATGACCGAATTCACGGGCCTTGCCCCCCAGGGGCGCTGGTATGTGTTTTTTGGCCCGCACTGGACCAACCTGGGAGGGTTCGGCGACGGTACCATGCTCATCGACCTGGCCCACCCTGACAATGCAAACACCGCAGCCATCAGCCAGTACTTCCCCCATGAGCTCAACCACCAGATCTACGCGGCTGCCCAAATGGGCGGAAAGGCCGTGCTGAGACGCATCCTTGACGAGGGGTTCGCCTGTTATGTGAGCTACCGGTACCACCAGGGTGCCATCAGCAAGGCAGAGGCCCTGGGCTATACGGACGAAGCCTTCGAGTATTGCCGGGTAAAGGAGCCTTCCCTGCTCGGGCTTTTGCAGCAGTTTATCAATTCTGACGACGCCGGGGTAAGCGACAGCTTTGCCGACAGGGGCGTGCACGTATCTGAAGGGTACCCCGGCGCTATCGGCTATTACCTGGGCTTCCGCATCGTGGAGGAATACGTGGCGCGCAACGGGGCCGGTTCGTGGAAAGACCTGTATGTGCTTACCCCCGAAACGGCGCTGGAGCGAAGCGCCATCCTGGAATAAGCTGTTTTTTCAGCTTTTCCATAGCGGGATTCCCTGTAGAAGCAAAGATCGACGTGTGATTTGCGCGATTTCCGGGCGCAATCCTTTTAAAAACCGCGGTCGGGTAGTATCTTTTGGGAGCCAAAACAAACTCCAATGAAAAAGTACTTCCTGCTTGCTTTTGCCCTGTATGCTACCTCCTGGTGCCCTGCCCAGGAAAAAAAGGAATCCGGCCCGAATGCCGACAAGCCCGTGCCTGAGGCCAAAACCTTCAAGAGCACCCAGTCGGTGACCATCGACGGGCGCACCTACAGCCTGAACACCGAGGTGGGCACCCACCTGCTGCGCGATACCAATGACGAGCCCATCGCCCTGTTCGGCTTTACCTACTACAAACTGGCCGGCGGCAAAGACCGCCCAATTGTCTTTGCCTTCAACGGGGGGCCGCTTTCGGCCAGCTTCTGGCTCCACTTCGGCATCCTGGGCCCCAAACGGGTGGTGGTCAACGACCCCGACTATACGGGCCCGGCCCCGTACCGGGTGGTCAACAACGAATATTCCCTGTTCGACCAGGCCGACCTGGTGATGATCGACCCCGTGGGGGTGGGCTTCAGCAAACCGGTCGGGAAGTCGGAATTCAAGGATTTCTGGGGGGTCGACCCCGATATCCGCAGCATCGGCAGCTTTATCGAGCAGTTCCTGATTCGGGAGGGGCGGATGAATTCGGCCAAGTACCTGCTGGGGGAGAGCTACGGCACCTTCCGTAATGCCGGCCTGGTCAAATGGCTGCAAGACCGGGGCATCGCCATGAACGGGGTGGTGATGGTCTCGGCCGTCTTTGAGCTGCAGCACCTGCTCTTCGGCCCGGGCGACGACATCGCCTACCTGATCCATTTCCCCACCTACGCCGCCACGGCCTGGTACCACAACAGAATACCGGGCAAAAACCCAAGCCTGGAGGCCTTCTTGCAGGAAGTGCGCACCTTTACCGAGAACCAGTACGCCCCGGCCCTGCTCAGGGGCGACCGGCTGAGCCCGGCCGAAGAACAGGCCATTGCCTCCAAACTTGCCGGGTACACTGGCCTGAGTGCCGATTACTGGAAACGGGCCAACCTGCGGGTGACCAACCAGGAATTCTTCCAGGAACTCCTGCGCGGAGAGGGCGAAACCGTCGGGCGCCTCGATTCCCGGTTTACCGGGGTGAACGAGGACCTGCTGGGGCAATACGCCGAGACCGACCCCCAGAGCGATGCCATTTCGCACCCCTACATCTCAGCCTACAAGGATTACCTCTACGAAACCCTCGGGGCCGACAAGTCGATGACCTATGTGACCTCCAGCGGCCTGCGCGACGGCTTCCGCTGGGACTGGAAGCACCAGGGCAATGACGCCTGGGGCGGGCAGGTGGCCATCAGCACCCTGCCCGACATGGCCACCGCCATGAAGCGGAACCCGAACCTGAAGATCCTGATCCTGAACGGGTATTACGACCTGGCCACTATCTTCTACGGGGTGGAGTACTCCATCAGCCATATGGACCTTCCTGAAAACCTGCAGAAAAACATCATCATGAAGTATTACGAGGCCGGGCACATGATGTATACGCACGAGCCGTCTATGAGGCAATTCAAGCAAGACGTGGGGGCCTTTATCTCGGAGACTTCGCAATGATCCCCCGTCGCGGATGACCCTGACCGAGCAACCCGTATACCTGATAACCGTCCTGGCCCTGATCCTGTACCTGTCGTACCGGTTCAACCAGCGCGAGCCGTTCAAGTCGTTCGGCATGGCCCTTTTGGCCATTATCTTCGGGGCCATTTTCTCCAACCTGGGCCTGATCCCCAGCCGGGCCAACCCGACCTATGACGGCATTTTTGAAATTGTTGCCCCGGCGGCCCTTTTCCTCTTGCTGCTCGACGCCAACCTGGCCCAGCTGCGCAAAACCGGGGTGCCCATCCTGGTGCTCTTCCTGGCGGGAAGCCTGGGCACGGTAATCGGGGTGGTTGCCGGGATGCTGATCATTGGCGACAGCCCGCTCTTCGAAGGCATGTACGGCGCCCTGGCCGGCATGTTCACCGGCACCTACACGGGGGGCAGCATCAACTTCAATGCAGTGGCCCTGGAATACGGCGTAACCGGGAATGGACTGCTGTATACGAGTTCGGTGGCAGTCGACAATGTGCTGACCACCCTCTGGTTCTTTGCCACCATTACCCTCCCGGTATTGCTCAACCGCTGGATGCCGCGCAAGAAGACCGGCGGGGTGCCTGCGGCAGAACGGCCCAGCCAGGAGGAAGGGGCGCTCGCGCCTGATGAGGCCGAGCGGCTCACCCTGGGCAGCCTTTCCCTCTGGCTCGCCATTGCCGGGGCCGCCCTGCTGGTCACCGGGTGGGTAACCGAGGGGCTGAAGGGCCTGGGCCTGCCGGTCCCTTTCATGATCGTGCTGACCACCCTGGCCCTGGGGCTGGCCCAGGTGCCAGCAATCCACCGCTTCAAGGGCAATATGTTCCTCGGCAGCTGGGCGGTATACCTCTTCCTGGCCGTGGTGGGGGCCTACTGCGACCTCTCGGCCATGCTGGAAGCGGGCCAGCTGGCCCTGCTCATGCTGGGGGTGGTGCTTATCGCCGTGACGGTACATGGCCTGATCACTTTCGGCACGGCCGCCCTGCTCCGGTACGACTGGTCACTGGCAGCTATCGCCTCCCAGGCCAATATTGGCGGGGGTACAAGCGCCATGGCCCTGGCCAAGAACTTCCACCGCGACGAGCTTATTTTGCCGGCCATCATCATCGGCTCCCTGGGCAACGCCCTGGGCACCTACCTGGGGTTTCTTGTGGCGGGGTTGCTGTAAGGCAGGCGGGGAGAAACCCTCCCTGATTTACCATGGGTCCCGGGCCCGGGTGTAACAAAACCGGCCGAAACGCGACCTACTTCCCAAAAGACTGCCATGTCGGTAATCCTTCCCGTTTCGCGCCCGGAGTTGCTGCCCAAATCCAGGCTCTACAAAAAGTATGCTTCCCTCGAAGCGCTTTGCAACGACCTGCAGACCCGTACCCTGCCCCCACAGACAGAGGCAGGCATAAACCAGGCCCTGGCAGCCCTGAATGAGGTGCCAACCACTGACCGGTCGTTTCCCAAACAAGCTTCTGCCACCCTGCGTGCCGCCCTTGGCGCACTGGGGAAAGACCTTGGCTGGGTGCCCCGCAACCACTACCGCAACATGTGGATGGCCCTCGGGATGGCCGTCTTCGGCATGCCCATCGGCACGGCCCTGGGGGTAGTGACCGGGAACATGGGCCTGCTCGGCATTGGCCTCCCGATCGGGATGCCCCTGGGCATGGCCATCGGGGCCAACCTCGATAAAAAGGCAGAGCGCGAAGGAAGGCAACTGCCCCTGGAGGTATCCTGATCGAAAGGAATTTCTCTGGCACCGGCAGATACGAAAAGACCTGCTGCGCCGTTTGGAAAGGTAAGCCCGTAATCCGGGTTGTTGATATTCCCAAATCGCGCACTATGAAAAAATTCCTCCTGCTTGGCCTGCTGGCCGCCTTTACCCTGGCTTCCTGTAAAACTGTGCATACCACCGCCCACGGCGACCTGCCCCCCGGGCAGGCCAAAAAGATCACCGGCGAGCAATCGGCCAGGAACCACGCTCCCGGGCAACAGAAAAACAAAGGCAAAGGCCTCTAGCCACTCCTTAAAGCGCCTCGCCCCGGTAGTATTCCAGCACCTGCACCCGCAATACATATTCGTACCTGAGGTTTGACAGGCTGATGCGGGCATTGTCGAGGTTGTTTTTGCTCACAATATATTCGGTGCTGTTCGAGACCCCGTTGCTGAATCGGATCTCGTTGATCCGGAACGATTCTTCGTAAGCGGCTACCTGTTCTTCGAGCACGCGGTAGCGTTCCAGGGCCGTTTCCATGTCGGAATGCGCGGCCCGGATCGACTGGTGGAATTGCAGTTCAGACTGGTCGAGCTCGGCTTTGGCCTGCTCCCGCCTGATCTTTTCGAGCCTCAGGTTGCTGTGTGCCCTGAACCCGTTGAAGATCGGGATACTGGCACTAACCCCGTAAAAGGTGCTCCGGTTGTTGTCGAACTGGTCCCAATAGGCGATTTCCTGCTCCTCGAAGTCGGTAACCTGGGTCTGCACCGGGTAATTCAGCCCGCCGACCGTTACGAAATCACCGGTTTCCGCGATGCGGGTGCCGGTTTCGTCGAAGAGGCGGGCCAGGCTCGAGTAATTGGTGCTCAGGCCCGCGAAGATGGAAAAGGTCGGGGTAAACTGCCCCCGGGCCGCGGCCACCCCCTTGCGGGCAGCCTCCAGGCGCAGGCGGCTGGCCTGCAGGGCCGCCAATTTTTCCAGCGCCTGCGCGTATACCTGCTCGGCCGTGTAGGCATAGGGTTCAAAGTCGATAAGCAGCCCCATGGTCTCCGGATCGATGGGCTCTTTTGCATTGAGCAGGGTTTCCAGTTCGTACACGGCGGCTTTCAGTGCATTGCGGGCCTGTGCCAGGGTGGCCCGGTCGTTGGCATGCTGCCCCTGCAGGTCGCGGTACTCGGCCGGGTTGCCCAGTTGCTGATCATAAAGGGCCTGCAGGCGGTCGAGCTGTCCCTGGGTAGCCTCTGTGCGGGCCACGGTGAGCCGTACCATTTCACGGGCGTTGAGGGTTTTCAGGAAGGCCAGCGTTACCCTGAGCACCAGGGTCTGGCGGAAGGCATCCAGTTCCATTTCGGCGGCCTCGAGGTTCAGGCGGTTCTGCTTCAGGGTGTTCAGTTGCCTGAAGCCATTGAAGACCACGGCGTTCAGGTTCAGGCCCAGGTTCGAAAAGGTAAATTTCTCATTGATATAGGCATTGGTGAAGGGGTCAATAGAGCGCCCGTCGTTTACCCCCAGGTTGTATTCCCCGTTTACATCGGGCAACAGGCGGTTCAGGGCAATCTTGTAGTTTACCTGGGCGGTCTCGGCCTGCAGTTCCGAGGTTTTCAGGTCGAGGTTGTGCTCCAGGGCCAGGCCGATGCAGGCTTCGAGGGTCAGCACCTGGGCATCGCCGCTCTGGGCTGGGGCCCGAAGGCCCAGCAGCAGGATGAGGGCAGGAAGGATGCGTGTTCGGTTCATACTACAGGGGTTGAGGTCCAGCTGCCGTCGAGCAGGTGCAGGGTACGGCTGCCATAGGCAGCGTTGGTTTCGGAATGGGTAGCCTGGATGATGGTGGTCCCTTCCTTATTGAGTTCCCGGAAGAGCTCCATGATCTCCCGGCTCTGGCGCGAATTCAGGTTGCCGGTGGGCTCGTCGGCCAGCAGCAGGCGGGGCTTGCCGATCAGGGCCCGGGCCACGCCCACCAGCTGCTGCTGCCCCCCGCTGAGCTGGGCCGGGAAAAGGTCTTTCTTCCCCACGATGCCAAAGCGGTCGAGCATGTCAGCCACCAGGGCCTTGCGCTCGGAAGAGCTCACCTTTTGGTAGAGCAGGGGGGTCTCGATGTTCTCGTAGACCGTCAGCTCGTCTATCAGGTGGTAGGCCTGGAAGACAAAGCCGATGTTTTCCTTCTGGAAGCGCGCCCGCTGCTTCTCCTTAAAGCCGTGCACAGGCTCGCCCCGGAAGTAGTATTCCCCTTCGTCGAAATCGTCGAGCATGCCCAATACATGCAGCAGGGTCGATTTCCCGGAGCCCGAGGGGCCCATTACCGAGAGGAAATCGCCTTCTTCCACAGCCAGGTCGAGGTGTTTGAGCAGGAACACCCGGTTCCCGCCCTGGGTAACCCATTTAAAGATATTTTTTAGTTCGAGTAGCATAGTGCTTTTGTTTTGGAAGGCCCGAAGGGGCCAGGTTTATTCGGTTCGCAGGCTTTTGACAGGGTTCTGCAAGGCCGCCCTGATCGCCTGGAAGCTGATAGTCAGAAAGGCGGTGGCCAGGGCGATGGCCGAAGCCCAGACGAACAGGTCCCAGCTTGAATCGATGCGGTAAGTGAAATTCTGCAGCCAGCGGTACATGAAATACCAGGCCACCGGTACGGCCACCAGGGTGGCGATGCCCACCAGCCTGATGAAATTCCTTGACAGCATCATTACGATATTCCCCACCGAGGCGCCCAGCACCTTGCGCACCCCGATTTCGTGCACCCGCTGCCGGGTGGTATAGGCGGCCAGGCCCAGCAGCCCGATGCAGGCGATGAAGATGGTGATGAACGAGAAAAAGGTAAACACCTTGCGGGCGGTCGCCTCCGTGTCGTACTGGTTGGCGATGGTCTGGTCCAGGAACTGGAAGGTCAGGGGTTTTTCGGGCACGAAGCGGGCCCAGATCTCCTTCACCTGAGTCAGCACCTGTTCCATGGCCCCGGCCTCCACATGAATGGCCGTCAGGCCGAGCACGTTGTTAAACGGGGCCCCGCTGGTAAAGACCAGGGGGGTGATGGGCTCGTGCAGCGACTGGTAGTGGAAGTCTTTGACCACCCCGATCACGTGGTAGGTCCGTTCCGCGCCTTCGGGGCCGTTCAGGAAACCGTCAGGGGTGATCAGGCGCTGCCCGATCGGGTCGTCGGGCAGCCCGAGCTCTGAGGCGGCTTTTTCGTTGAGCACCACCCCCAGGGAATCGGTCGGGAAATCCCGGGAAAAGAACCGCCCTTTCACCACCTCGAGGCCCAGGACGTCGGCATAGTCTTCGTCGACCAGAATGCCGCGCCCGGTCATGGGTTCGTTCCGCTTCTCGGGGGTTGACCAGCTTACCCCGAAATAGTTTTGCTGCCCGGGCAGGGCCGTGCTGCCGGTGACGCTGAGCACGCCCCGCAGGTTGCCCAGCTCGTTCTTGAAGGCCCGGGTATTCTCCCCCAGCATGTCGGTGCGTTCCAGGATCACGGTTTGTTCCTTGTTGAAGCCCAGGCGGTCGCCGGTCATGAAGTCCATCTGCCGGTTAACCACCAGGGTGCAGATGATCAGGATCACCGAAATGGCGAACTGAAACACCACCAGGCCACTTCGGATGCTGCGCCCCTGGCTGCCCGATTTGAAGCGCCCGCGCAATACTGCGATCGGGCTGAAGGACGACAGCACGAAGGCCGGGTAGATGCCGGCCAGGGAGCCGGTGATGCAGGTAAACACCACCAGCAGGGTAATGGCCCCGGGCGAGGCCAGGGAAGAGAAGGTAAAGTCCTTGCCCGAGATGTCATTGAAGACCGGGAGGAGCAGGGCAAAGATGCCAACGGCCACCGCCATGGCCAGAAAGCTGATCAAAAAGGATTCGGAGATGAACTGGAAGATGAGCATGCGCCGCTCCGAACCGAAGGTTTTGCGGATGCCCACCTCCTTGGCGCGTTCTGAGGCCCGGGCCGTGGCCAGGTTGATGAAATTCACGCAGGCGATAAAGAGGATGAAGATGGCCACCAGGCCGAAAATATAGAGGGTGGTCTCATTCCCGTTCACCCGCAGCTCGCTTTCGAGGTGCGAGGTCAGGTAGATTTTCTTGAGCGGCTGCAGAAAATAGGAATATCCGTTGCCTTGTGCCAGGAACTCGTCTATGGGCATGTAAAAACTACGCTGGATGGAGCCGGCGGCGAATTTGCGGATGATGCCCGGCATGGCGGCTTCCACTTTGGCGGGGGAGGCGCCTTCGTGGAGCCTGAAATACGTATGGGCCGAAAACCCGGTGTAGTTCTCCTCCTCGAAATTCGCTAGCCCGGCTGTAGAGACAATGGCATTGAAGGTGAAGTGCGAAGCCTCGGGCCAGTCTTGCACCACGGCGGTCACCTCCAGGGGTTGTTCGTCGTTGATCTCGGGGATCAGCACCTGGCCCACGGCCTTCGACGGGTCGCCGAAATACTTGTGGGCCGTGCCCTCACTGAGCACGATCGAATTGGGCTTGGCAAGGGCTGTTTCTGCCGTGCCGTACAGCAGGTTGGATTTGAAGATGTCGAAAAAGGCGGGGTCGGCCATCAGGACCTTTGTTTCCTCAAAGCGCTCGTCCCCGTGGCGGATCTGCAGGGTGCCGTTGTTGAAAAAGTTGAAGACGCGCACGGCCTGCTCCACTTCGGGCAGCTCCTCCTTCACCGTGCGGGCAAACGACTGGGGGATGATCGCATAGGAGCTTTCGCGGGTCGGATACTTTCGTATCAGCGCCATCCGGTAGACGTTGTCGGCCTGCGGGCGCCAGGCATCGACGCTGCGCTCGCTCTGGACGTAGAGTACGATCAGCAGGCAGATGGCGGCCCCCATGGCCAGCCCGACGATGTTGATCAGGGAATAGGCCTTGTGTTTCATCAGGTTCCGCCAGGCGATTTTCAGGTAGTTGCGTATCATGGCACTTCGTTTTTGATTGTTTTCATTCGGTTCGCAGGCTCTTCACCGGGTTTCTCCGGGCCACCACCAGGGTGCGAAGCCCCATGATAAGCAGGGCCAGGGCGATCATGCCCGCCCCGCTCAAAGCGAAGATCCACCAGCTGAGCTCGGTGCGGTAGGCGTAATCTTGCAGCCAGTGGTACAGGCCCCACCCGGCCAGGGGGGCCGCGATCAGAAAGGCGATGCCCACCAGGGCCAGGAAGTCGCGGCTGAGCAACAGGCCGATCTGCGAAAGGGAGGCGCCCAGCACCTTGCGGATGCCGATCTCCTTGGTGCGCCGGTTGGTGGTGTAGATCACCAGCCCCAGCAGCCCCAGGCAACTGATCAGGATCGACAGGCCCATGGCCCAGCGCAGCAGCTTGGCCAGGCTGCGTTCCTGGTTGTAGAAGCCGGCCACCGTCTCATCGACAAAACGGGGCTCGAAGTCTGCCTCGGGGAAGACCTGCTTCCACTTCGCCTCCACGGCCGAAAGCGCCTCCGTCAGGCTGGCTCCCGTACCGCCCTGCAGTTTCAGGTGCAGGGAATTGAAGCGGGAATACTCCGGGCTGCGGTCCCAATCGGGCACCAGGGCGAGCGGGTTGAGGGCTTCTTTGGCAGACCGCTGGCTGAAGTCGCGCACCACCCCCACGATCGGGCGGTCTTCCTGGTTCATATGGATCAGCTGCCCGATGGCCTCCCCGGGGTGGTCAAACCCCAGGGCATGCAGGTAGGTTTCATTGATCACATATTCCAGGATGGTGTCGTTCAGGGGTTTCCGCCCCGCCAAAAATTCCAGGTTGTACAGGTCGAAATAAGCCGGGCTGGCGGCCAGGATCTGCAGGGGCAGGCGTACCTCCGTACTGTCGCGGTACACGGTCGACATGCTGGTGTTGGTGCTGTTCGAAGCCGGGGGGTGCCCGCCAAGGGCCACCTGTTCCACCTGGGCGATACGCCCGATTTCCTGGGCCAGCACCTCCGTTTTCCCGAGGTTTTGAAGGTGCCAGGGCACATAGAGTTGCACGATGGCCTCGCTTTGGAAGCCGAGGTCTTTGTTCAGCATAAACCGGATTTGTTTGCCTACCAGCAGGGTAGCCATGATAAAGATCTGGGCGATGGCAAACTGGAACACGGTGAGAATCCGGCGCAGGGTCGGCTTGCCCGCCGAATTGACCACCTGGTTCTTTAAGACACGCACCGGCTGGAAGCGGGTCAGCACCAGGGCCGGGTAAACCCCGGCCAGCAGGGTTACCAGCACCAGCAGCATTCCGGCGAAAAGCACGATGGGCCCTTCGGCAAAAGTGCCAAAGTGCAGGCCCTCGGGCAAAAACTCGCCAAAGGTGTCGAGCAGGAAGTAGGCCAGCACCAGCGAGAGCAGGGCAGCCATCAGGGTTAGCAGGAAGGTCTCGCCCAGGAATTGCAGCAATAACTGTTTTTTGGAGCTGCCCAGGGTCTTGCGGATGCCTATTTCACGGGCCCGCTGGTCGGCCTGGGCCGTGCTCAGGTTGATGAAATTGATGCAGCCCAGCAGCAACAGGAAAAGGGCGATGAAGCCGAGGCCCACCAGCACGGGTCGGCTGGCAGCCGAATCGCGGCCGTTGTCGAAGGTTTGGAGGTTGGTGTTGAAGTGCAGCTCGGAGAAAGGCTGCAGCTCAAAGGTGCGGGTCTGCCCGAACTGCCGGTCGAAATCGGATTCCTGCCCCCGGGCTATGCGGTCGAGTTGCTGCTGGATGCCTGCAGGATCGGTACCCGGGCTCAGCCTGACGAACAACTGGTCAGAAGAGCTGGTGTTATCCCAGCGCGCTTCTTTCATATACGAACCCCGCTCGGTTTTCTGCAGGGTGCCGGGGGAGAGGAATTCCTCAAAGACCAGGTCGGTGCGCTGCCGGGGGGCGGCCACCACTCCCGTCACGGTAACCGGCACGGAATCATTGTACACAAGGGTTTTGCCCATGATATCGGCCGGGTCCTGCCCCGGGAAATAGCGGGCCGCACGCCGGTCGGTGAGCACCACCCGATACGGCTCTTCGAGCCCCTGGGGCGAGCCGGCCAGCCAGTGGTAGGAGAACAGCCCGAAGTAAGAGGCATCGGCGAAGACCTGGGGGCTCAGGTCTTTGAAATCCTGGCCCGAGAGGGGGTTTTTGGCCGCGATCAGATCGATGGTATTGAATCCGGCGACCGTTTCCAGGCCGGTCATCTCTTCCCGGGCTGCCCGTACCAGGGGAATCGGCACCCCTGAATTCCCGAATTCGCCCTGGGGGCTGGTGAACAGGGAGGTAATGCGGTAGATCCGGTCTGATTCGGGGTGGTAGGTGTCGAAGGTGAGGTCGTAATACACCATCAGCCCGATGACGAAAGAGGCGCTCAGGCCAATGGCCAGGCTTACGATGTTGATGCCGGTGTTGAGTTTGTTCCAGAGCAGGTTGCGAAAGGCGATTTTCAGGTAGTTGTGAAGCATGGCTGTAGGATTATTCGGTGCGCAGGCTATGTACAGGATTCGAAAGGGCCGCCCGGGCCGATTGCACCCCGATGGTGATCCAGGCAACGGCCAGGGCCGTAACGGCTGCCAGGGCGAAGACCCACCACGAGAGTTCGATCGGGTAGGCAAAATCGCGAAGCCAGTCGCTCATGAACCACCACGCCAGCGGGAAGGCGATCGCCGCGGCAATCAGGATGAGGCGGGCGTAGTCGAGGGAGATGAGCCGTACGATGGAACCCACCCCGGCCCCGAGCACCCGGCGGATGCCGATCTCCTTCCGGCGGCGGGCCAGGGTCAGGGTAACCAGGGCAAAAAGTCCCAGCACGGCAATGAATACGGAGAGGCCAGAGGCGATGTTTACCATGGCCCCGGTACGCGCCTCGGCCCGGTATTGGGCGGCGACGGCTTCATCCAGGTAGGTGTGCTCGAAGTCCTGGTCGGGGGCCACGGTGGCCCAGACTTCCTTGAGCAGGGCGACCTGCCCGGTGAGGCTCCCGCCCTGCAGGCGCACCGTGACCCGGGGCTGCGGGCTGTAGGCCATGCCGATGTTCTCTGTATACCGGAACATGGAATCGGGTTGGAGGGTAAGTACCAGGGGCGCCACCGGGCTGTGGAGCGATTCGTAGTTGAAATCTTCGACCACCCCGATGATGCGGGGGGGGAAACGGCCCGGGAGTTTCTGGCCCACCGGGCCTTGCAGGCCGAAATGCCTGACGAAGGCTTCATTGACCAGGGCGGCCTGGGCCCGGTCAGAGGCGACCGCCGGGTCAAAGGCCCGGCCCTCTTTGATGCGAAGCTTCATGGTTTCCACAAAATGGGGGTCGACCATATTGTACTGGAAGCTTTGGTAGGCGTTCTGGGCGTCGGTGAAGCCGAGGGTCACCCAGGGCGTCTCGGCGAAGCTGTACAGGTCTACCGAGGCCGCTGCCACCTCCGGATGCGACAGCAATGCGATCCGGTACCGTTCGGCCAGGGGGGTGCCCTCCTGCCGGTTCATGTTCGTGGGAACCACTACGACGTGTTCCCGCTGATAGCCCAGGTCTTTCTCCTGGAAGTACCGTATTTGCCGGCCGATGAAAAGGGCACAGATAATCAGGGCGATCGAGGCGGCAAACTGGCCTACCACCAGGCCTTGCCGGAGCAGGCTCCGGCCCCCGGTGGCCAGCAGGCGGCCCTTCAGCACCCGGGCCGGGTTGAAGCCGGAAAGGACCAGGGCGGGGTAGAAGCCGGCCAGCAGGCCGATCACCCCGGCCAGCAGCAGCGCAAAGCCGGCGAAGCCCGCGTCAAACGGATAGGCAAGTTCACGGCTGATCAGGCTATTGAATGGGCGCAGGAGCAACAGGGCCAGGCCCAGGCCGATCATGAGGGAAATGCCCGTTACCAGCATGGCTTCCCCCATGAACTGCCTTATCAGCTGGGCCCTTCCGGCACCCATCACCTTTCGCACCCCCACTTCCCGGGCCCGGTTGTCAGCGTGGCCCACTGACAGGAGCACGAAGTTCGCGCAGGCCACCAGCAGGATGATAAGGCCCACGCTCGCCAGTATATAGCTGTACTTCGGGTCGCTGATGGGCTCGTTGCCCGCCGGCAGGGTGTTGTTCAGGTGGATATCGGCCACGGGCTGCAGATGGATGTCGAAACCGCCCTCGGGGTAGTCTTCTCCCAGGGCGCGTTTCATCATCTCCGGGAACTTGGCCGAGGCCGACTCGGCTGAGGCGTCAGCGCGCAACAGCACATAGGTCTCCGTATTGACGTTGAACCAGTTTTCGCGCGCCTGTTGCGGCATCAGGGTCTCGGCATTGGCATAGGAGATGAGCATTTCGTATTGGATGCTGGAGGTCTCCGGCGCGTCAGCCACCACGGCCGAGACCGTGAAGCGGCGCAGCTCGTCCCCCAGGGCCATTTCCAGCTCCTGCCCCACGGCCGGGCCGTCACCGAAATATTTCCGGGCGGTCGATTCCGACAGCACCAGGCTGCCGGGCCCGGCAAGGGGCTGGCCGGCATTGCCCCGCAACAGGGGAAAGTCGAAGAGGTTGAAGAAGGTCGGGTCGACCATGAGCACCGCCCCGGTGAAGCGGTTGTCGCCCAGGGTCACGATGGGGCGCAGGCTCATCACCCGGCAGGTGTGCTCCACCTCCGGGATGTCGGCTTCCAGGGTCGGGCCCAGGATCAGGGGGGTGATCACATTCACAAAGCGCTGGTCCTGGAAGGCTTCATCCTGCCAGGCCCGGTAGAGCCGGTCCGATTTGGAATGGAAGGTATCGTAGCTCCATTCGCTGCGCACAAAAAGCATGATCAGCAGGCAGCAGGCCACGCCCACGGCCAGGCCGGACACCTTTACAAAGGTGTACGTCTTGTGCCGCATCAGGCTCCTCCAGGCTGTTTTCAGGTAGTTACGGATCATGGTCGTCGTTTTTTAAGGATGATTCATTCCGTGCGCAGGCTGTTGACCGGGTTGGCCAGGGCGGCCCGGATCGCTTTGAAGGCCACGGTGAGCAGGGCGATTCCCAGGGCTGCACCCCCGGTTACGGCAAAGACCCAGATGCCGATGGGCGCCCGGTAGGCAAAATCCTGCAGCCACAGGTGCATGGCCCACCAGGCCAGCGGGCTGCCGATCAAGAAGGCGATCCCCACCAGCTTCAGGAAGTCGCGGGAGAGCAGGGACAGGATGTTGCCCATGGTGGCGCCGAGCACCTTGCGGATGCCGATCTCCTTGGTGCGCTGCTCGGCCACGTAGGTAACCAGGCCAAAGAGGCCCAGGCAGGCGATCAAAATGGCCAGTACGGCAAAGCTCAGGGCCACCTGGCCCATGCGCTGCTCCTGCCGGTACATCTGGTCGAAGGATTCATCGAGGAACGTATACTGGAAGGGCATGCCCGGGGCGAGTTCCTTGAAGCGCGCCTCGATCTGGTCCAGCGCCTGGTCGATCTTGCCAGGCACTACCCTGAAGGCGGTGGCCCAGTCGTTACGCCCGAGCCGGAGGGCCAGCGGGCCCACGTTCTGACGGAGCGATTCGTAGTTGAAATCGCGGATCATGCCTACCACCGTATAGACGATCGGCTGCTCCATGTCGGGGCCGCCCAGGTAGAGTTTTTTGCCGACGGGGTTGCCGCCCCCCATAACGGCTGCCGCTTTTTCATTGACCACCAGGGCCAGGGAATCAGACCCAAATTCGGGGGAGAAGTTCCGGCCTTCCAGCACTTCCATGCCCAGGGTCGGAATGTAATCGTAGTCGGTGCGCCAGAACTGCATGTTGAAGACGTTGGCTTCGGTCATCACCGGGTCGGTCGAGAAGGAGGTGTCGCTCCGGGACGAATTCGCCACGGGGAGGAAGCCCGCAAAACTGGCCCGGCTGACCGAGGCCAGCGAGGCCACCTCGTTTTTGAACGGTTCCCGGTTGGGGGCGGGGATGCCCCCGGTATCGACCACCACCACCTGCTCCTTGTCAAAGCCGATGCGCGCCTGCCGGATGAACTCCAGTTGTTTGTAGATCACCAGGGTGCCCACGATCAAAACGATGGAGGCAGCGAATTGAAAAACCACCAGGGCGCTGCGGAATTTGGGTTCGGAGCCTCCGGTTTTCCGGTGGCCTTTCAGCACCCGGATCGGATTGAAGGCAGCCAGGAAGAAGGCGGGGTAGAGCCCTGCCAGGGTACCTACCACAAAGGGCAGCGACAGCAAAAACAGCAGGTAACCGGGCCGGAGCAGGTCAGACAGCTGCAGGGCCTTGCCTGAAATGTCGTTGAACCAGGGCAGGGCCAGGGCGCAGAGGCCGAAAGCCAGGGCCAGGGCCAGGGCCGCCAGCAAGATGGACTCGATCAAAAACTGCCCCACCAGGGCCGATTTCTCAGACCCCAGGGTCTTGCGGATACCCACTTCCCGGGCACGCCCGGCCGAACGGGCCGTGGAGAGGTTCATGAAGTTCACGCAGGCGATGATCAGCACAAAAAGGGCCGCCAGGGAAAAAATGTACACATTCTGTATGTCGCCGTTGGGCATGAACTCAAAGGAACGGTCTGAGTGCAGGTGGATGTCGGTCAGCGGCATGAGCGAATAATTGATCTTGTTGCCGCTTTTGCGGAACGATTCCAGGTCGGTGTTCATGAATTGCTTCAGCAGGGGCGACAGGTATTTCTGGATGATGGCCTCAAACTTGTCGGGGAACTCCCCCGGGTCAGCCCCTGGCTGAAGAAGCACATAGGTATGGAAATTGTGGCTGGAGTAATTCCCGAAATTGTATTGCACATTGTCCATGGAAAAGAAGAAGTCAAAATCCATATGCGACTGTTCTGGGAAGTCGCTGAAAACGGCATTCACCCGGTACCGGGTGCCGTCCTGGTCCTGGGTTTCCAGATCCTGGCCGATGGCCGCCTGGGGGTCGCCGAAATAACGCCGGGCGGCCGATTCGGAGATCACGGCTGTATTGGGATCGTCCAGGGCGTGTTCGGCCCGGCCGGCCACCACGGGCAGGGTGAATACCCTGAACAGGGTCGAATCGGCATAGGCCACCCGGTCTTCCTGCAGGAACTCAGCGCCGTGTCTGATAAGCTCCGAGCCTGTGTTGTTGTAAAGGCGAACGTACTCCTCCACCTGGGGGTATTCCCTTTTGAGGGTTTCGCCCATGGGGTCGGAGGTCACCGCGAGGCTCAGGTCGGTGCCACCCATGCGGATGTCGGAGTCGACCCGGTAAATGCGGTCGGCGTGCTCGTGGAAGCGGTCGTAGCTGAGCTCGTCGGTCACGTAGAGGGAGATGAGCAGGAAGGACGCCAGCCCCAGGGCCAGTCCGGAAATATTGATGAAGGAGAACACCCGGTTCTTGCCGAGGTTGCGCCAGGCGATTTTCAGGTAGTTGCGGATCATGACGGGTCGTTTTTGATGATGATGATGACGATGATTTATTCGGTGCGCAGGCTGTTGACCGGGTTGGCCCGTGCCGCCCGTGCCGCCTTTAGGACGATGATTACCATGGTTAGCAACAGCACGCCTCCCACGGCGGCGGTGAAAACCCACCATTCCAGGGGGGTGCGGTACTGGTAGTTCCGAAGCCAGCGGTCCATGGCATACCAGGCCACCGGCACCGCGATCAGGCCTGCCAGCAGGATGAGCTTTATAAAATCTTTGGTAAACAGCCTTATGATGTCGGAGGCACTGCCTCCCAGCACCTTGCGGATGCCGATTTCCTTGGTCTTCTGCACCACGAAGAACGACACCAGCCCGTAGATGCCCAGGCACCCGATCAGGATGGCCAAAAGGGAAAAAGCCCTCCCCAGGCTGAGGAATTCCTGTTCAGACTGGTATTGTTCGGCCACGCGCTCGTCGAGGAAGGTATAGCGGTAGGTGTTGTTTGGGAAAACGCCCTTCCATTCCTTTTCGATGTGGGCCAGGGCATCAGGGATACGGCCAGGCGCCACCTTCAGGGCGATCTCTGAGTAGGTTTCTGGCACCGGGGCAATAAAGACCGGGTTGATGCGGGCCCTGAAGTCCTGGTCGTGGAAATCTTCGATCACCCCCACAATGCGGGCCTTCATGTAGCTGGTCCCCAACTGTACCTCCTTGCCCAGCAGGGCTTCAGGGTCCGAAATGCCGAGCAGGCGTCCGAAAGCCCGGTTTACCAGGGCCTCATCTACCGTATCGCGCTTGATGAAGAAGTTCCGCCCGGCCACCAGTTCCAGGTCAAAGGTTTCAAGGTAGGCCTGATCGGCCATTTTGACCTCGATGGAGAAGTCTTCTGCCTCGGGCCGCTGGTCAAACCGCACGATGGTTCCCCAGGTATTGTCGGGTGCGCCGGGGCTGCTGAGGCAATTGGAGGCCGATTCGATGGCGGTGGACGCCACCAGGCGCTCGCGGAGCGCCTCCAGGCGGGCCGGCTCGACCTGATCCGCAATGGGCACCATGACCACCGAGGTGTTGTACCCCAGGTCGGAATGTACCGCATAGTTGATTTGCCTGGCCACCACCAGGGTGGAGGCGATCAGGGCCATCGAGATTACAAACTGCACGGTGACCAGCACCTGGCGGAGGCGGAGCCCACCGGTGGTCTTCTGGGAGAGCTGCCGCTTGATGGCCAGCACCGGGGCGATGCGGCCCAGGACCAGGCCGGGGTAAAAGCCGGCCAAAAAGGTGACCCCCAGCACGATGGCTGTCAGGAATAACAGGAATTTCCACGAATACAGGGCCTCGAAGCCCAATTCAAGGCCCACCGTCTCATTAAAATAGGGCAGGGCCAACCACGCCAGGCCAAGGCCTGCCGCCAGGGACGCGCAGGTGAGGATAAAGACCTCGGTGAGGAACTGGGCCAGCAGCTGGGAACGGAAGCTGCCCAGCACCTTGCGCACGCCCACTTCTTTCGAACGGTAGGCCGACTGGGCGGTGGAGATATTGACGTAGTTGATGCAGGCTATCAGCAGCACGAAAAACCCGATCAGGGATACGATCCACAACACCCGCGGATTGATTGAGTCGCTGTAGCGGGGGTCGAGGTGCAGGCTGCCCAGGGTTTGTACCCCATAGCGGTGGCGGTTCTTCGAATTGGGACGGTACTTGTCGGGAAGGGACTGCAGGCTGGCGACCACCTTGTCGATATCCTGGTCAGGATAAAAAAGGGCAAAGGTCTGCATATTGCTGCTGATCCCGTTCCAGGTTTCACTGCCCAAAAAGCTGTTGATCGGTTCCAGGGTCGGGTAGGAGATCATCAGCTCGCTGCGGATCAGGCTGTTCTTGGGGCGGGGTGCCAGCACGCCGGCCACTTTCAGGGTAGTGGCATTCTGCAGCTCAAAGGTCTGCCCCATCGGGTCGGCGGGCCCGAAGATCCGCCTGGCCACTTCCTCGGTCAGCAAAGCGGTGTTAGGCTCTTTCAGGGCCTCGGGGGTGCCCCGCAACAGGGGGATGTCAAAGATGTCGAACAGGTCAGCCTCGGCAAAGGACACGTCTTCGAGCAGGCGCACCGGCTGCCCGTCGCGCTCGAGGCTTACCTGCCACTGCTGCCACTGGGCGAAACGGGCCACCTTCTCGGCAAACGTGAAATCGTTGCGGATGACCCCGGCAAAGCCCGGGGGAACGCTGGCTGTGTATTCCACGATATCCCGTTCCTCATCGGTGGTAAAACGGTAGATGCGCTCGCCTTTGCTGTGGAAGGTGTCGAAGCTCAGGTGAAAGGCGACAAAAAGAAAAATGAGAATGGCGCAGGCGAAGCCGGTGGCAAGCCCCACAATATTGATCAGGCTGGTCCCTTTGCGTTTGCGAAGGTTCCTCCAGGCGATTTTCAGGTAGCTGCGGATCATGGCTGTTCTTTTTGAATGGGCGTTATTCTGTGCGCAGGCTCTTTACCGGGTTCTGGGTAGCAGCCCGCACGGCCTGGAAACTCACTGTGACCACGGTGATCAACAGGGCCCCGACGCCGGCTGCCACGAAAACCACCCAGCTGATGCTGGTGCGGTAGGTGAATTTCTGGATCCAGCCGTCCATGAGCCACCAGGCGATGGGGAAGGCCAACAGGCAGGCGATGGCCACCAGTTGCAGAAAGTCGCGCGAAAGCAGCATCCAGATGGTTGACACCCGGGCCCCCAGCACCTTGCGCACCCCGATTTCCTTGGTGCGGCGCTCGGCCACAAAGGAGGTGAGCCCGAAAAGGCCCAGGCAGCTGATCAGGATGGCCAGGATCGTAAAGACCATAGACAGGTCGGCCACGCGTTCCTCTGAAGCAAATTTCTTCCCGTATTCCTCATCCACGAAATCGTATTCAAAAGGGAGGTTGGGGAACTGCTCCTTAAAGACGGCTTCCACGGCCGCCAGGTTTTCGGCGGTGGATTGCCGGGGGTTGAGCTTCAGGTAGTAATAGCTGGTATTACCCTCCCGGTCGAACAGGAAAAGGGTCTGCTTCACGGGCTGGTAGGGCGACTGCATCACCATGTCTTTGACCACGCCCACAATGGTCATCGGCGGGCCCGGGTCTTCCTCGTCATCGTCGCGGATCTGCAGGCCGATGGGGTCGGCTACCCCCATGTATTTTACCCCGGTTTCGTTGATGAGCACCGCCAGGGAATCGGTAGGGAAATTCCGCGAAAAGTCACGGCCCCGGATTACCTCGAGCCCCATGGTGGTCACAAATTCGGGCGATACCTCGATCCAGCCGAAGTCTTCCTGGAAACCGGGGTTTTTCCCATCCCAGGTAAATCCGGAACGGTTTGACCAGACCGCTGTGCTCGGGCTGCTGGAACTGGCCATGGAGATCGCAGCGCCCGAGCGGATGAACTCCGTGCGCAACAGGTCGTATTTGCCGGTGAAATCCTGGCTCATGACCGGGATCTGGATCAGGCCGCTGGTATTGTAGCCCATCGGACGGTCTTTGGCATACCGGATCTGCCTCATGATCACCAGGGTGCCGAT
>CAYWZF010000036.1:0-23421 GCA_964461555.1 uncultured Robiginitalea sp.
AGAGACAGGATTATTGTGAATGTATGCCATTTTCTGCTTTATGAATTTGTTTGAAAAGGCAGCCTCAGCATGATACCCATTTTGCCATACTTTATAATTTTGGCCTCGTTTGAGGTGTTCACAGGCCCGGGCAAAATAATCCAGCATCCATTCCCGCCTGCTCTCGGGATAGTCAAAAATGTTCTGTACAATTCTTTTGGAAGTATGTTTCTTGAAGTCCCGGATGATATCAGGCAAATTACAACCTTCCCTGGCCCGGCAAAGCAGGTGTAGATGGTTGGTCATTATACAATAGGCATAAATTTCCAGTCCTTTCTCTTGTTGGCAGTGCTGTAAACTGTTTATTAGCAAGTATTTCTGACGAACTCGTGTGAAGACATCGATCCATTCGACTGTTGTAAGGGTAATAAAGTAAGCCGCTTCAGGTTCGATGGCTTTGTACTTGGTAGACATGCGTTTTTCGTGCCAAGCTAAGAGCTTTGCATGCAGGTTAACTGCAGGTACAGAGAAAAGGTAAAAGGTTTAGGCTTTACGCACGGATTACAAATCCGCGCGATCCTGGCAAGGTAAAAGGTTTAGGCATTACGCACGGATGGCAAATCCGCCCGATCGTGATCATGGCAACATCCGCAGGGCCACTACCAACCGATTCAGGACCGGGTTCTCCTTTTGGGGAGCTTCCAACTGCCCTTCCGGGCAAGTGAACTGAATATTTGCGAGACGGCCTGTCGGGCCGACTTCACTCCTGAAGCAGGTTCTCAGCGCAGAAATGGCCTCCCAGAAGGGGCAAAGGGCTGTATAAAAGCCGTTGTACGGGTTGTTGAACCCTAAGTCTTCTACCCGACGGTCGGTAGGCTCAAAGGGAGGGGAGGTATCTAACCGGCGCAGCGTGCTGGCGTGGATGTACAGCCTGTTGCCGTGTATGGGGAGTTCCCCCTCGTTCCCACCACCCATGGGGTACCAGCGGCCTTCCACCCGCCTGAGGAAGAAAAGGGCCTGTTGCCCCGGCTGGTAGTCGGCCCAGCGCGAGCCACAGTTCCATTCGCCGAATTTCCGGACCGTGACCCATTGGTCATCCGCCTCAAGGGATTCCCTCACGCGGATTTCGAAGACGTCTGTGTCGACGCAGGTGATCTCCCCGTACACGATCTTTTCGGCGCGCAGGATCAGCTGGCTCAGCGTAAGTGGCACATAATCGGCCCGGGCCTGGGGCGAACAGGCCAGGCAAATAAGAGACAGGAGCAAGTGCCTGCGTGATTTCATACGGGGCAGATCAAGGTGTGCTAACTTTCCTGGTTATGATCAAGAATCGTACCGGGGATGTTTGCATCGGGTTGCAAATCCGCGCGATCGTGGCAAGGTAAAAGGTTTAGGCTTTACGCACGGATTGCAAATCCGCGCGATCGTGGTTGCAAATCCGCGCGAACCGGTTTGCCGGCCTTACGACCGGCTGAGCAGCAATTTTTGGTTGTTCGCCCCGGTTATGAGCAAGTTATTGCCCTCTACATACCACCGGCCCAGGTGTACGGGTTGCCAGCTGCCATGATGGAAGACCAGCAGGTAAAACTGGTTGCCGAGGGCATACCAGCCCACCCCTTCCAGCAGGCCGCTGCCACTGCCGCTGCTTTGTCCGTAATAATCCGGGCCGCTCATAGACGCACGGCTGCCCCCGTCGGCCAGCCGGCCCCCGGGCAAAAAGGCCATCGATTGGCTGAAGTTGGCACCCATAAAGGCGTCGCCGCTCCCTGAATTATAGGATTCGTTCTGGGTCCACCCGCCGCAAAGCTCAGTCGGGTGCTGCGCATCGGGAGGGAAGGGTAAAGAAGCCCCAGTGGCCGGGTCAGAACTGGCTCCCTGACGGGTGAGGACAAAAGGGACTTCGGCCATCGCGCCTTCTGCCTCCAGGACCAGTTTGCCGCTCAGGGTTTCCGATTCAAGCTTTGCCTGCAGGCCAAATTGCAACCGGGTGGTGCTTTCTGTGGCAGCTCCCTCCAGGTGGTCGCCGCTTATACTTCCCGTTATATCGTAGGTCTGGTAGGAATCCCGGAGCTGGCCGGTAACGGCGTCCCCGTTTTGGGAAAGGGTCATGCGCACTGGGTCGCCGTTGACAACTCCGTTATAGGTGCCATTCCACTGCCCGGTTGCGGGCAGCAGGGAACACAGGGCCAGGATAACCAGAATGGATCTCATAGAAAAATGATGTGGATGAAATGTACGCAAAAATCCATTCCGTTTTTGCGGGCCAGCCGGTAACCGGCAGGGTTGCGAAACAGGCTGCCGGCGGCCAGCTTATTTCCGGGGTATGGTTTCCTCCCACTGCTTTTCGCGCACCTGTTGGCCGTTCTCTTCCAGTTTTCGGGTATAGCGGTAGTAATAGTTTTGCAGGTCGCTCGAAAAATCGAGGATGCCGGTCCAGGTCAGGGTGCGTCCGGGCAGTTCCACGGTGGTGGTATAGGTGCTCTGCACCTGCGCTTCGGCCGGGGTGTCATCGCCCACCTGGTGGGTGATGGACTCTGTGTAATGCACGGTGCCCCAGGGGTAGCGGTCGCTGCCGGAGTTGGTCGCCAGCACCGTGGTGGTGCGGGTGCGCTCGTTGCGGGTAATTTCCCTGATCTCAGCAAAGCCCGAGAGGGTTTCTGACTCCAGGGATTCATAGCCCGGCCACTTCGGGTCTTCAGCGGGCCGGGGGAAAGGGGTGCCCAGGGGCTGGGAGGCCTGCCCGGATGGCACAGGCAATCGCAGGAGGGAAGGCGCCTGCCCTCCGGAATGAAGGGTGGTGGTCATGGGGTGGGGCGAGGGCCAGAACATGGGCCATTGGGCGTTGCTGACCGACAGCCTGATGCGGTGCCCCTTCCGGAAGGTCCAGGAGGTGGCGTGCAGCTCGATGGGCAGGGCATACACGCTGTCGGGCACCAGGGGTTCGGGCCTTACAGATGAATTTCGATGGGTGGCGTTAAAGCCGGCCCCGGTGATCTGGGTGACCCGCCCATCAGGGGCCACGTCAGAGAGGCGCACGATCCAGTTGGCGGCCGGGGCCGTTGCCGAAACCTGCAGCACGACCTGAGGAAAACCCAGGATTTCAAGGCTGTCGGAAAGGGGTTCGGAATCGTAGGTTAGGCTGTACACGTCGGCCGCCCGCTGGTCGGGGGCCCAGTCGCCCCACCACATCACCGAGCCGCTTGCTTCCACCCCCACGGTGGGTTTGTACAGGAGGTTGTGCCTCAGGGTTTCAGGCCGGGCGCCCAACTGCTGGTCGGGCTGCAGGTATAGCAGGGTATCGCGGCTGGCCGGCCAGGTAGCTGCCGTTTTCCAGGAACCGGGGATTTCCGGCAGGTCCCCTCCCGGGGCATGCCAGTCGCGTTGGTAATAGATAATGGGGGGCTCCTGCATCAGGCCCGTGTCGATCCCTTTCAGCCAGTGGTCGAGCCAGCGCACGGCCATCTCCCGCCATTCGATGGCAGGTTCGGGCTCGGCCCGGTTGGGCCAGGTGTGGTTCCATGGCCCCAGCAACGCCTTTACGGGCACGTCGGCGTGTTGCACGATGCGGGGCACGAAATCGCGGTAGCCGTCGTACCACCCCCCAACCACGAACATCGGGATATCGATGCGGCTGTAATCGGTGTTCAGGGAGGCCCGGTCCCAGAAAGGGCCGTCGGTCTGTTGCCTTTTGTATCTCAACAGCCAGGGCTCGGTGTCGAACCGGTCGCGGAAATACGCCTGGTCGATCACAAAATCAGGTGCCCCGGGCAGGGCATTGGCCAGGTCCTGCCCGATCTCGTAGGCGTCGATGTGCATGATGCCATCCATGAAATGTACATCGTCTTCATAGATGTCGTCGGTAGACATCAGGGAAATGATGGTCTTCAGGGCCGGGGGCCGGCGCATGGCCAGGTGCAGGGCGTTGAAGCCGCCCCAGGAGATGCCTATCATGGCCACCTTTCCCGTGGAAAAGGATTGTCTGGCGAGCCAGTCGATGACCTGTTCCCCGTCTTGCTGTTCCTGCTCTGAGTACTCCCCGTCAACGAGCTTTCCCTGGCTGCGGCCCGTTCCCCGTATATCTACCCTTGCCACGATGTACCCGCGCTTCACGAAATAGGAATAAAACGGGAAGCGGTGGCTCCGCCCTTCGTCTTTTCGGTAGGGCAGGTATTCCAGGATCACCGGGAAGCGGTCTGATGCCTCCCTGTCGGCCGGCATATACAGGTCTGCCGCCAGCTGCACACCATCGGGCATGGCGATATGGACCTCGCTGATTTCGATCCCGGCGATCGGGGCCGAAGGGGCCTGTGCAAAGCCCCAGGCAAAGCAAAGGAGCAGACTGTAAAGGGTCGCGCCGGGTAACAGATAACGTACGGAAATTATAGGCATATGCTTGACGGGAAAGTACTTTTTAGTTGGTTTCTGCCTGCCGGAGGAACCGGCCAATCACTTCGGCTACTAGCTCGGGTTGGTCTACCATAGTGGAATGGGCAGCATCCGGAATGATCTCCACCCGGGCATTGCGCGCGAGTTTCTGATACCGGTACATGGTTTCGGGCCGGGCCTCGTCATACTGCCCGGTCACGAACAGGATCGGTTCCTCAATTTCATCCAGTCTGTCGGTCCGGTCGAAATTCAATAGGGTACCCGTGGCGGTGAATTCGGTGGGCCCCCACATGTAGTTGTAAATGGAATCATTGCTGCTGCCCGAATGCTCGCATGCGGGCGAGGTATAGGGCCACCCTTTCCGCACCAGGTGTCGGGCGTAAAAGGAATCGGTGGCTGCCCGATAGGCAGGGGCCGTATATGCCTTTAATTCCTCATACTTGTAGATGGTATCGCGAACGTGGGCCGGCAACCGGGAAAGCAGCACCTGGGCATCGGCAATCCAGTCGGGGGTACTGAGCATCGGGCTCGAAAAAATCACGGACCGGACCCCTTCCGGCTTTTTGGTCACCAGGTATTCGATCAAAAAGGTGCTGCCGCAGGAATGCCCCAGCATATGTAATTCATCCAGGCCTAAGGCATCTCGGAGCGCATCGATCTCGTTCACGAAGCGTTCGGTTCTCCACAAGGTTGAATCGTTGGGCCTGTCGGAGTTGCCCGACCCGAGCTGGTCGTAAAAAATCACCGGCCGGTCGGCTGCCAGGAGCGAAAACCCGGGGATCATGCCGCAACTCCTGCCGCCGGGCCCTCCGTGCAGGACGAGCAGGGGGGTGTTATCGCCTTCTCCCACGATCTTGTACCAGATCTTGCCGCCCTCCACGGCCACGAAGCCTTCTTTTTTGATTTCCCGCCTGCATGAGGCAAACGCAACCAGGAAGAGGCAACTGAGCACAAGGCCTAAAGAACGGGTCTTTTTCATAAGCGCATATTTTTTGCCCGGGCCTCAGCCCGATTTGCCGGCGACCTTGAATACAGGGAAAGGCCCCCACTCGGGCAGCCTGTATTGCCTGAGGCCCTGCCCCTTTTCGTACCAGGCCGCCGCTCGTTCCAGGTCGGCCACCCGCAGGGCCATATGGTCGAGGAAGCTGAGTGAGAGAGCTGGCAATACCAGGTTGCTCACGCGCTTAGGCAGGGATACGGGCCCCGCCTAAAGGTACGGAATATGCGAGAATCGAAAAGGGCCATCAGGTCTCCAGGGCCTTTTCCCATTTCCCGACCACCGAAGTGGCAACGGCATTCCCCAACACGTTGGTAGCGCTGCGGAACATGTCGCAGAAATGATCGATGGGCAGGATCAGGGCGATGCCCTCCACCGGGATGTCGAACATGCCGCAGGTGGCGGCCACCACCACCAGGCTGGCCCGGGGTACGCCGGCAATGCCCTTGCTGGTGAGCATCAGCACCAGCAGCATCGTGAGCTGGGTGCCCAGGTCGAGGTGCACCCCGTAGGCCTGGGCGATGAAGATGCTGGCAAAGGTCATGTACATCATGCTGCCGTCAAGGTTGAAGGAATACCCCAGGGGCAACATGAAAGAGACGATGCGGTTTCTGATCCCGAAGCGTTCGAGTTCTTCGGTAAGCTTCGGGAATACCGCCTCGCTGCTGGTGGTGCCAAAGGCGATGGCCAGTGGGCTTACCAGGCGCCTGAGCAGGGCGGTCATATGCCGTCTCAGGAAGAGGTAGCCAACCAGGAGCAACACAGCCCACAGGCTGGTTATGCCCAGCATGAAGGCCCCGAAATATTTGGCATAGGTAAACAGCAACTCTTCGATGTCGCGGATGGCAAACACCCCGGCAATGGCCCCGAACACGCCCAGGGGGGCGGTCATCATCACGTAGTTCACCATTTTTAAGATGATGTGGGAGACTTTTTCCAGGGCCGTGACCACCGGTTTGGCGTAGTCTCCTATGGAAGCGGCGGCCAGGCCGAAGAAAATGGAAAAGACCACGATCTGCAAGATCTCATTGGTGGCCATGGCCTCCACGATGCTTTTCGGGAAAATGTGGGTGATGAAGTTCTGGGCCGAAAAATGCTCGGTTTTTTCGGTAACTGTGGCCGCTGCCGATAGGTCTACCCCCTCCAGGTTCAGGCCCACCCCGGGCTGGGTGGCATTGACCAAAAACAGGCCGATGAGCAGGGAAATAAAAGAAGCTGAGAAGAACCAGATCATGGCCTTTCCCCCCACGCGACCCACCGCCTTTACATCGCCCAGTTTGGCGATGCCCACCACCAGGGTTGTGAAAACCAGGGGGGCGATCAGCATTTGCACAAGCCGGATGAAGATGGTGGCCAGTATTTTGATCAGGTTGCCGAATGTAGCAGCGCTTTCGGGCGGGTATTTCTGGTGCACGTAAATTCCCAGGGCGGCCCCCAGCAACATGGCGACAAAGATCTGGACAGTCAGGTTTTTGGACAAGGTGGGGTGGAGGCGCAAACGGGCAGTCATAGGCTCGCAGATAACGGGCCGAATATCTGACAAAATTCCGGATCCGCAACACTAGATATAAGCCGGTATTTACCTGTACTGAAGGGTACAGGGAGCGGTACAGGTCAGGTTTCCGAAGGCCATCAGTCCCAAGCCGTGTTCGGGGAAGATATCCTATCCGGGTGCGGCTCAAAGGTCACATCGAGCTGCTGCACCTTTGCTTCCCGTTCGGGGGTAAGGGTGAAAAAGACCGAAATGTGGCCGTTGGCCGCCTGCATCCGGAAGCTTCCGCGCAGCTGGTTCTCCGGGTTCAGGGCCTCTACCGAATCAATCGTCCCCGCCTGCTCAAGCACGGCCTGTATCTCCTTCCTGCGGCGTTCGCGCGAAAAATCCATGAAAAAGTTTTCAGCCATGATCCGGGATTCTACCTCCGGATTCCCGGTGCGTACCCAATCGGCCACCTGCTCTGTCCTTGTAGTGAGAATGTCAGAAACCGGCAGGCTACGCGGTTGCAGGGCCAGGTCCTCGAAGAGCAACTTTTCAAACTCCTGCAGGGGCCAGGGTGAGGTGTAGGTGAGGTTGCCAAAGGCCATCAGGCCTACTCCGTACTCGGGGAAAAAAACATAGTTGCTGCCAAAACCGGGCAGGGCCCCCCCGTGGGAGACCAGCCGCACCCCATTGCAGAAGGTGGTGCTGCCGAGGCCGTAGGCGTACCCGGCCATCACGGCGCAGGGTTCCCCGTTCCAGTCGCGGCCCTGGGCATAGAGGCGCGGGTACCTGGGGGCCTGCATTTCCCGCAGGGTGCTTCGTTTGACGGGCCCGGTGTCTTCCCCGCTTCGGGGCGGCCAGGCCGAGAGGTGGAAGCTCACGTATTTGCTGAAATCCTCGATGTTGGTGATCAGGCCCCCCATGGCCCCGAACGAGCCGTCGTGCAGCATGGGCTCGGGCTTCCACTGCTCATCCTCCCACCGGTAGCCATGGGCCAGCTGTTCGGGCGGCACGCTGTCGTATTCCCAGTAGGTATGCTGCATTCCCAGCGGTTCCAGGATGTGTTCGGTGATGTACTCCTGGTAGGGCTGGCCCGAGACCACCGAAATGATATGCCCCAGCAGGGCGAAGCCTGTGTTGCTGTACTCAAATTCAAAGGAGGCCGGGTTGCTGAAAGCGACCCCCGCTGCCATTAGCCCGGTGAGCATCGAATCGGGCTCGTCAAGCTGCCGGTCGCCCCAGGGGTTATCTTCGGGGAAGCCGGCCGTCATGGTCAGCAGGTTTTCGATCGTAATGACGGGGGAATCGCTGGTCAGGTATTCGAGCCCGGCCATCTCGGGAACGTATTTTTCGGCCGGGTCGCTCAGGGAGAGCTTTCCTTCATCCCGCAGCTTTACAATGGCCATGGCCGTAAAGCTCTTGCTCATGGAGGCGATGCGGAAGGCCGAGGTGGGGGTTGCCGGGATTTCGGTTTCCAGGTCGAGCAGCCCGGTGGCCCCTGAGAATACCAGTTCCCCATCTACCACGACCCCGTAGGCAATGCCGGGTATGTGCCGGGCCTGGGCGTGGGCTTCGATCAGTCGCTGGAATTCGGGGGCCAGCCCGCGGATCTTTTCTACCCGGTTTTCGGTTGAAAAAACAGCCGGGAGGTAATTTGCCGAAATGGGATGGGCCTTGTTGGCAACCGGTTGGGCAGGGTGGGTATCCGTTTGTTGCCTGCACCCGATCGTGAAAACAAAGAATCCGAAGAGTACAAGCCAGTTGCGCATCAAAAGTATTTTACCAATCATATACCACTTATTTGCCGCCCTTGCCTTTCCTGAAAAGCTGATAAAGGGAGACCAGCGCCAGCAGCGCCAGAACCGGATAGATAAATACCAGGTCGGCACGGATGATCGGGTCAGATTCTGGCAGGCCCGACGCCCAGTTCCTTACAAGGACAAATTCGTAGAACAAATAAGCTGCAAAGGCTACCAGGGTGACGATCTGAAATTTGGTGATTTTTTTCATGTGGCTTGGGTCAGTCGGCTTAAAAAACGGGCCGAGGTTCCCAATAAAATTAAGCTTTTTTCGGTTACGTAAAACGGAGCGGCAATGGAAGGGGCCGGGCAATAATCCCTCTGATATGAAATTGCGGTACCGGGGCTTGTCTTCATGAGTTTCAGGGCGCATGTCTGCTCCCCGAAAATCCCTGCCTGTCCTTCAGATCAAGTGCTTGTTTCACAAAAACGAACTCTATACAGCACGCAGGTTCCTGATCCGCTCGGTAAGCGGGGGGTGCGAGTAATGCACGAACACATAGGCCGGGTGGGGGGTTAGGTTGCTCAGGTGGTTGCGCGAGAGTTTCTTGAGCGAACTGATCAGGGGGTCGGCGGCGAAGGTTTCGCGGGCGTAGTCGTCAGCCTGGAATTCAAACCGGCGCGAGAAGTAATTCATCACCAGGCCGGTGAGCTCCGAGATGGGGCTGTACAGCAGGGCGAAGCTCAGCAGGGCCGCGTGGAAGCTGGGCTGGGCAACCCCGATGGCCAGGGAGAGCTCCGGGTGGTTCACAAAGAGGGAAAGCACAAAAAGCGTCAGGCCGGTCATGGCCACCGAGGCGGCCAGATTGAACAGGATGTGGTTGCGCTTGTAGTGCCCCACCTCGTGGGCCAGCACGGCTACAACCTCCTGCTCGTCCAGGTCTTTGATCAGGGTGTCGTACAGGGTCACCCGGCGTTGCTTGCCGAACCCCGAAAAATAGGCATTGGCCTTGGTAGACCGGCGCGAGCCGTCGATGACGAAAATCTGCCGCAGCTCAAATCCCACTTTTCGGGCGTAGTCGTGGATGCGTTCGCGCAGCGGCCCCTCTTCCAGGGGCTCCTGCCGGTTGAACAGGGGCACGATCAGCCTGCTGTAGAAAAGGTTCACGAGCACCGTGAAGAGGGCGATCAGGCCCCATGCATATACCCAGAAGCCGGGCCCGGCCCATTCGTAAAAGAACAGGATGGCAGTGAGCATGCCGCCACCCAGCACAGCGGCCAGCACCCACCCTTTTAGCTTATCGGCTGCGAACAGGGCGGGGGTGGTCTTGTTGAACCCGAAACGCTCTTCGATCACGAAGGTGTGGTAATAGCTGAAGGGCAGGCCCGCCAGCTCGCTTCCCAGGGTCAGGATGCCAAAAAATACCAGGGCCCTTAACAGCGGATGCTGGCTCACCCCGGCGGCCAGGGAATCAACCCAGCCGAATCCGCCGAAAATCAGGAAGGCCAGGGTAATGGCCAGGGAAACGGAAGAAGACCACAGGCCGAACCGGTAATTGGCCTTCTTGTAGGCCTGCGATTGGGCATAGGCCTCAGGGTCGTAGAGGTGCTCCACCTCTTCAGGGAGGGCCGCCCCGAAGCGGCGGGCGTTCAGGTAATCGAGCAGGGTTTCGATCGCAAACTGCGCGATCAGGATGCCCAGGATGCAGTAAAAAAGGGTATCAGGGCTCATAGAGATTTTTGTACAAGTTGGCAAAATAGCCAATTTTTGGCGCTGGCCCCAGGAATTCCGACAAACGGTTGGCCCGGTCGTCAGATTGCCGGTCAGGGCCCGTAACCCCGCTGGCGGCACGCCTCGAAAATGAGGATGGCCGCTGCGACGGAAACATTCATGGAGTCGATGGCCCCCCGCATGGGGATCTTCACAGCGGCGTCGGCCGCCCGGGTCCAGGCAGGGGTGAGGCCGGTGGCTTCGGTGCCGACTGCGATGGCCGTACCCCCTGTATAGTCGGCCGTGTCGTAGCGCACTGCCCCTTCAAGGGTGGCAGCCACGATGCGCAGCTGGTGTTGGCGCAGCCAGTCGATGGCTTCTTCGCTCGAGGCTACCGCCACCGGCACAGTGAACAGGCAGCCCACGCTCGAGCGGATCACATTCGGGTTGTACAGGTCGCCGTTGGGGTCGGCGATGATTACCGCATCGAGGCCGGCGGCGTCTGCCGTGCGCAGCAGGGCGCCGATATTTCCTGGCTTTTCCGGGGCCTCGGCCACCAGAATAAGCGGGTCTGGCCGCTTCAGGGCCAGGTCTTTCAGGCCGTGGGGCCGGGCCTGCATCAGTCCGATGACGCCTTCGGTCTTTCCCCGGTAGGCCAGATGGCGGTACACTTCCGGGCTGAGGCTCACCAGCGGAACGCCGGCTGCCCCCGGCAGGTCTCTCAGGGCGCTTTCGGGCAGGATGTCGGGGCAGAAATACAGGGTCTCAGCCCGGTAGCCGCCTTCGAGGGCCAGGCCGAGCTCGCGCAGGCCTTCCAAAACAAACAGGCCAGACTTGCGGCGGTCGCGGGCCTTCTGGCTCCAGTGCTGCAATTGGCGGATTTCCGGGTTTTGGGTGCTGCTGATGTGTTTCAGGGCTGGCATGGAAAACAAAAAACGGAACAGGCCCCGCCTGTTCCGTTTCAAAGATAGGGGTTAAAAGGATTACTCGCGTGCGTATTTCTCCGAGTAGCGCTTCCAGAGCTCGGTCTGGTGCGTCTCCAGGGAAACTTCGCGCCCGTCGATGAAGGCGTGGGTGAGCTTGTTGGTGCGCATGTCGAGGGCGTCGCCTTCCGAGATGAACAGCGTGGCGCTCTTGCCCTCGGCCAGGGTGCCATAGCGGTCATCGATCCCCAGTATTTTGGCCGTGTTGCCCGATACCAGCTGCAGGGCTTTTTCCCGGTCAAGCCCCGTGCCGGCAACCTGCCCGGCGTAAAAGGCCATGTTGCGCGTCTGGAAATTGGCCATATCCAGGTTCTGTATGCCCACCAGCAGGCCGGCATCGACCAGCAGCCTTGGCAGCTTGTAAGGCAGGTCGTAGTCGTCATCGTCGCGGGCGGGAAGGCTGTGCGGGCCGTTGACCAGCACCGGGATGTCGTGCTCCTTCAGAAAATCGGTCAGCAGGTAGGCCTGGTACCCGCCAACAAGCACCACTTTGGGCAGGCCGGCATCCTTAAGGCTCGAAATCGCATCGACGATTTCGCGTTGCCCGTCGGCGTAGACATAAAGGCGCTGGCTCCCGTTGAACAGTCCCTGCATGGCGGCGAAGGTCGCATTTACGGGAACATCGCCCCCTTTTCCGTAGACCTTTGCATTGCGCACGAAATCCATGATCTCCTGCACTTCCTTGCCGTAATCCTTGTTGGGCTGCATGCCGCGAGGCTCCCCCAGCCACCAGCGCCCGCGCCGGAAGGCGCTCGGCCAGTGCAGGTGGATGCCGTCATCGACCCGCACGGCGGCATCTTCCCAGTTCCAGGCGTCGAATTGCACGATGGAAGAGGTGCCCGAAATGGTGCCCCCCTGGGGGGTGGTCTGCCCGAGCAATACGCCGTTGGGGCGCATGCTTTCCACGATCTTGGATTCGGCATTGTAGGCGATCAGGCTGCGCACATTCGGGATCAGGCTGCCTATTTCGTCTTCGTCATCGCTCTGGCGAACGGCGTCGATCTCGACGAGCCCGAGCGAGCGCGAGGGGGCGATCAGGCCCGGGTAGACATGCTTGCCCGTGGCATCGATCACCCTGCCCCGGGTGGTTGCACCCGATCCCAGGGCGGTGATGGTGCCGTTTTCAAAAACCAGGGTGCCGTTCTCAACCACGGTGCCGTCGCCCAGGTGCAGGGTGGCCCCGGTAATGCTTACAGGTTCGGACTGGGGCGGGGCCGGCGTTTGCTGGGCCTGCATGAGGCCCCCGGCCAGCAGCAGCATTCCGAGTATTTTTATAAGGGAAGGTTTCATTTGCTTTTTCATTGTTTTGTGGATACAGGTTACAGGCTGTCGCAGTGGAAACGTTCCTGGCTGCGGCCGCGGGGGGTGCGTTTGGCGCCCCCGTCTTTGTCCTGGAGCATCAGGTTGATCAGGGTGTTGCGCTCCTCGGCCACGCGCTGGCGCAAACGGGCATCCTGTTCCAGGTCAAAATAGGGAACCCCCTCTATATAGGTCTTTTCAGCCTTGGAATAGACCGAGAGCGGGTGGCCCGACCAGAGCACCAGGTCGGCGTCTTTCCCTTCCTTGATACTGCCTACCCGATGGTCGAGGTGCAGGAGCTTGGCCGGGTTGAGGGTGACCATCTTCCAGGCCTCCTCTTCGCTCATGCCGCCGTATTTGACGGTCTTGGCGGCTTCCTGGTTCAGCCGGCGCGACATTTCGGCATCGTCGCTGTTGATGGCGACGGTTACCCCTTCGTGGTGCATGATGGCGGCGTTGTAGGGGATGGCATCGTTCACCTCGAACTTATAGGCCCACCAGTCGCTGAAGGTAGAGCCGCCCACCCCGTGGGCAGCCATTTTGTCGGCCACCTTGTAGCCTTCCAGGATGTGGGTGAAGGTGTTGACGCGGAACCCGAATTGCTCGGCTACCTTCATCATCATGTTGATCTCGGTCTGTACGTAGGAGTGGCAGGTAATAAAGCGCTCCCCCCTCAAAATTTCACCGAGGATTTCCATTTCCTCGTCATGGCGGTAAGGCTTGCCGGAGGCCTTCAGGGCCTGGTATTCCCGGGCGCGCTGGAAGTAATCCCCGAAGACCTGCTCGACCCCCATCCGGGTCTGCGGGAAACGGTCGTAGCTCTGCCAGTTGGCCTGTTTAACGTTTTCGCCCAGGGCGAACTTGATGAACTTGGGCATGTCGGAATACAGCATCTCAGATCCCGGACGGCCCCACTTGAGCTTGAAGATGGCCGATTGCCCCCCGATGGGGTTGGCCGAGCCGTGCAGCAGCTGCACGGTGGTGACCCCGCCTGCCAGGTCGCGGTAAATATCGATGTCTTCCGGGTCGAGCACGTCTGACATGCGCACTTCGGCCGAGGAGTTGTGCCCCGCTTCGTTGATGGCCACGGCGGCGATGTGGCTGTGCTCGTCAATGATGCCGGCCGTCAGGTGCTTGCCGGTGGCGTCGATCACCCGGGCGCCACCCGGGCTCAGGTCTTTGCCGATGCGCACGATCTTGCCTTTGCGCACCAGCACATCGGTATCGGGGAGCACGCCTGCCTCCTCGCTGGTCCAGACCGTGGCATTCTTAAACAGGACGTCTTCCTGCCGGGGCGGGGTATCGTACCCGTAGCCCACATTGGGGAAACTCATCGGGAGCACTACCGGGGCCGAAGCGTCTTTTTCGTCTTCTTTCTTTTCTTTTTCCTCAAAGGGCCCTGTTTTACGGGCCGTCAGCCGGGTTTCAGATCCGTTCGGAAGCACCCCGGTGCCCTGCAGGGCCTCGCTGCTCTCCCGTACCCGGGCGGTCATGCGGTAGCGGTCATCCCCGTCTGAGAAGCTCAGGTCGGCCCAGTCGCCTGAATAATTGATCTTGGAAGTGAGCTCGGTGGTATCGCGCTTCACCTTGAGGGTGGGGGCAGAGGCCTTCCCGCCGATCTCGAGGGAAAAGGCCTTCCCGCCGGCATTCAGGCTGTACTGGCCCCGGATGTCTTTGCGGCCCATGTCTTCGAGGACCTCGCGCTGGCCCCGTACCCAGTTCTCGTAGAGGGTGGTGTTTTCGTCGAATACCGGCCCTGAGGTGATCAAAAAGTTGGCCAGGCGGCCCGGCTCGAGGGTCCCCAGCAGGGCAGACTTGCCCAGCAGGCGCGCCGGCTCGGTGGTGAGGGCTTCAATGGCTTTGCCCTCGCTGAGCCCGTAACGCATCGCCTTGCGGATGGCCTTGTGGAGGTCTGAGGGCGACTTGAGCCCCTGCAGGGTAAAGGCAAAGGGGATGCCGTTCTCGGCCAGCACTTTCGGGTTGGTCGGGGCCTGGTTCCAGTGCTTCATGTCTTCCAGAGAAATGAGGGAAGCCTCATACGGATTCGAAACGTCGAAAGCCTCGGGGAAGTTCAGGGGCACCACCAGGGAAGCCCCGGTAGCCTTGATCTGGTCGATCTTCTCGTATTCCTGCCCCCCGGCCAGAATCACGTACTGAATGCCGAAGGCATCGCCGATGCCGTCGGCCCGGAGCACATGGTCGCGGTCGCCGGCGGCAAAAAACTGGATCTCCCCCTTGTTCTGGTTAAGGGCTTCCAGGGAGCGGTCGGTGGTGGAGGCGTTCCCTTTCGCATACCAGTCGGCATCGTGGTACATCTGGCGAAGCAGGGCCATGGCGCCCATCAGGGAGGTGGGGTACGACTGGTTGGAGGTGACGCTCTTATCAAATGAAAAATACTGCCCGCTGGCATCGTCGAGCACCCGCTGGGCATCGTTGCCTTCCGGGCTCAGGGCCAGCAGTACGCCGGTACCCCGGGCAATGCCGTCGGCCAGGTGGCTGTTCACGGCCCCGAAGCCGGCCTTGCGCAGTTCCCCGGCGGCCTTCCCGTCGAAGGAATAGGCCGCCACGGCGGCCTGTTCGGGCCTGATGTGGTCATTCCAGTAAAAGCCCTCCCTTGAGGCATCGTACTGGGCCGAGCGTCCTGACCCCGGGGCCCGCTTGGGCTTTTCAATGCCGTATTCTGAAAACACGTCGATAAAAGAGGGGTAGACGTATTTCCCCTGCAGGTCCATCACCACGGTGTTTTCAGGGATTCGCACCGAAGCGCCGGCCTGTACGACCTTGCCGTTTCGGATCAGCAGGGTGCCGTCTTCGACGACCTGCCCCGGGCTCACGAAAATGCGGGCATGCGTCAGGGCCGTGTAGTTGTCGTTGTTTGCCTTGACCCCGTCATTCTTTGGGAAGTACTCCTGGGCTTGGGCAAACATCCCCAGCCCGAGTACGGCCGGGAGAATGAGTTTCCATTTCATTTTGAAAGTCCGATTTTGAATTAGTCGGCTAAAATTAGGATAATATGGCCGGCAGCTTTCCCGATGGGGTTACTTTAACAAATTTTTAAGGGGCCTCCTTGCGGGCCCCTGCCTCCTTCCGGCGATAGGCGACCAGCAGGGAGACGATGCGGTTGTAGCTGGCAATGCCGTCTTTCTGGCGATTCACTTCCAGGTAGCGGTTAAAAAGGGCCTTGAAAACGGGTTCCATAGGGTTTTGGTACCGCTCCCAGAAGGCCTGGACCTCGGCGTAATTTGCCCGTACCCCCCGGTTCAGCGACCGGGTGAGCGCTTTACGGGCCAGGGAATCGCGCCGGTCTACCTCGGCCAGGCAATAGCTCAGGGCAAAGGTGGCTGCCGAGTACCGGAAATAGGGGTCAGGATGGTTTCGGGTGGCCAGGTAGCCGATGAAATTGGTTTCGTTTTCTGCCGAATACCCCAGCTGGTGCCCCACCTCGTGCCCGCTTACCGCCGGGAAGCGAAATAGGGGGAGGCGGGCGTTTACCTGGGCCTCCCCGGTGAATGGATTCAGGTAACCCCCATAGCCCATGTACGACAAGAGGGTGCTGAAGAGGGAAGTCTTCAGGCTGGCTTGCCCGTACCGGAACCGGGGCTGCTCCTCAGCCAGGTAGCCATACGAAGCCACCGTTTTGCGCAGGATTTCACGGCGGGTATAGGGCGGTTGCACGGGGCTTACGGTATCGCCGGCAAGCTGGGTCTGCAGGGCATTTGCTTCCTGCACCAGTTCTGCGGAAAGGGCCAGCAGTTCGGCCTGGGTATAGCTTTCTTCCAGGCCGAGGGAGGCCGAGAGGGGTTCCCGAAAGTAATTCAGGCCCCAGAGCAGGTAAAAGGTAAGGTGCAACACGGCCAGGGCGGCGACCAGGTCGCGCAGGGAGGCCCAAAAATGGGTGCGGATCCGCCTGCCATGCCTGACCAGGTACCCCAGGGCAAGGGCCCCCAGGGCAAAATAAAGCACGTCCCCCACCGAGAAGGGGACCCACCCGTAGAGCAGCCTGAAAAAGCCCGAAAGATGCGTATACACCCCCTGGCTGTAACAGCGTTCCACCCATTGCGGATGGGCGGCGGCCCAGCTTACCAGCAACAGCTGGAGGGGGAGGGATAAGGCCAGGATATTTTTGAAACGCGATCGCATGGGGCCAAAAGTAACCATTTTGGCAGGAGGGAAGCTGGTCAATCCGTATTTTAGCAGGCAAATCCAATCCTTATGTCTGATGCCATAGCGCAGTTGCAACCCGCGGAAATCTGGAAAAACTTTGCCGCCCTGAATGCCGTTCCCAGGCCCTCCAAAAGGGAGGAACGCATCACGGCCTTCATGATGGCTTTCGGCCGGTCGCTGGGCCTGGAAACCCACCGCGACCCGATTGGCAACGTGCTGATCCGCAAACCGGCCAGCCCTGGATACGAGCACCGGCAGGGGGTGGTGCTCCAGGCCCATCTCGACATGGTGCACCAGAAGAACGAGGCCACGCCCTTCGATTTTGAGGCCCGGGGCATCGACATGTATGTCGACGGAGACTGGGTACGGGCCCGGGGCACCACCCTGGGGGCCGACAATGGCCTGGGGGTGGCTGCCATCATGGCCGTGCTCGAGGCCCGGAACCTGGCACACCCCCCCCTGGAAGCGCTTTTCACGGTAGACGAGGAAACAGGCATGAGCGGGGCCAAAGCGCTCTCGCCCGACTGGCTCCGCGGCCGGCTCTTGCTGAACCTCGACACGGAAGAAGACGACGAGCTCGACGTGGGGTGCGCGGGCGGGATCGACGTAACGGCCCACGGCACCTACCGGCCCGAACCCCTGCCCGGCGAATGGGAAGGCATGCGGGTGCGGGTCAGCGGCCTGCAGGGCGGGCACAGCGGCATGGACATCCACAAGGGGCGTGCGAACGCCAACAAAATATTGGCCCGGCTGCTTTACGCCTGCGCCGGGCAGGCCCGTTTTTGCCTGGGCGAGGCATCGGGCGGGACCCTGCGCAATGCCATCCCCCGGGAGGCCGGGGCCCTGCTCGCCCCCGACCCGGCCACGCGCGAGGCATTTGCCCGGGCCTTCGAAACGGAGCGGTCGGCCATCCTCGGTGAATTCGCCCCGGTGGAACAAGGTATCGAGATCACCCTCGTTGGGGCCGATCCCCCCGCAACCGTCATGCCAGAAGCTCAGCAGCTGAAGCTGCTGCGCTGCCTCTGCGCCCTGCCGAGCGGGGTGGCCTATATGAGCCATGATTTTCCGGGCCAGACCGAGACCTCCAACAACCTGGCCCTTTTCCGCGTCGGGGATGGCAAGGTGCACATCGGGTGCCTGACGCGCTCGTCCCGCGAGAGCCGCAAGGCAGACCTGGTCCGCAGCATCGAATCGGTCCTTTCCCTGGCAGGGTATGCTATGGAAACGGGGGATGCCTATCCGGGCTGGCAGCCCAATGCCGCTTCGGGGGCACTGGCCCTGCTTCAGGAGCGATACCAGGCACTTTTCGGGGAATCTCCCCGGGTGGTAGCCAGCCATGGCGGCCTGGAATGCGGCATCATCAGCGCCCATTACCCAGACATGGACATGATCAGCTTTGGCCCGACCATCTTGGGGGCCCATTCCCCCGACGAACGGGCATCGGTTTCTTCAACCCGGAAATTCTGGCAGCTGCTGCGCGACGTGCTGGCCCACATCCCCGGGGCGTGAAACAGCACCGGCGGCCTCAGGCCGCCGGCATTAGTGTTTACGGGAATTGGATGCCCGTGATTTCCAGGTCGAAGACCAGGGGGGCATTGGGGGGGATGGGCCCCCTTCCCTGCTCTCCATACCCCAGGTGGGGCGGAATGAAGACGCGCCATTTATCCCCAACCCGCATAGACATCAGGGCTTCCCTGAAGCCTGCGATCAGGTTTGAATCGGGGCTGTTTTCCATGGCCACGGGGCCGAACTTCCCGCCGTGCATCTGCGACAACTCCTGCAGACGGCCAAAGGCCTCGGCGATGCTTTCCACGCTGGTGTCGATCAGGGTGCCGTCTTCGAGCCACCCGGCGTATTCTACCCATACCATGGCGCCCTCCGCGGGCTTTTCCCCCGTTCCGGCATTGAGCACCTGGTAGGCCAGGCCGGTCGGCAGGGTCTGGGCCGCAGCTTTCTGCTGGGCGATTTCTTCCACAAACTTCCTGAGGCGTTCCTGCTGGGCGGCTTCCCGGGCTTTTTCCTGCTCAAAGTAGTCAGACAGCACCTGCACGGCGTTAAAATCTTTGGCTGCCCTGCCTTTGCGGATGATTTCCACTTTCTCCATGATTACAGGGTCGATCGGCTTGTTCCCGTTTTCAGAGACCGGCACGTTCGCAATGGAGTCGACCACTTCCAGCCCGCTCACCACTTCGCCGAATACGGTATGCCTGCCGTCGAGCCAGGGGGTGGGGGCGTGGGTGATGAAGAACTGGCTGCCATTGGTCCTGGGCCCTGCATTGGCCATGGAGAGGATGCCCTTGCGGTCGTGTTTGAGCGAATCCACAAACTCGTCGGCAAAGCGGTAGCCGGGGCTGCCCGAGCCGGTGCCGGTGGGGTCTCCCCCCTGGATCATGAAGTCTTTGATCACGCGGTGGAAGACAAGGCCGTCGTAGTAGTGTTTCCCTTTGTAGTTTTCGCTGACAAAGGGGTTGGTGCCCTCGGCCAGGGTGACGAAGTTGGCCACGGTAACCGGGGTCTGTTCGTATCCGAGCTTCAGGACGATCTGGCCCTTGTTGGTGCTCATGGCGGCGTACAGCCCGTCGCCCAGGTCGCCCAGGTGGTTCGATTTGCAACCGGTCATCAGTGCGGCCGACAGGAAAAGGAATGCAATGCTTGGTTTCATAGGTTTAATCATTGGAGGGTAGGGGTTCTGTTTGTTTTTCGATTTTAAGCAGGGTGAGCCGGCTTTTCAGGGGCATGTTCGGGCCGATCCGGTTTTCGTCTCCGTGATAGCCATACCCCAGGGAAGACGGATACAGGAACACGGCTGTTTCCCCTTCCTGCAGCAGTTTCACGCTGTTTCGCATCCCGGGGAACAACTCCTGTTTGTCTACTTTGTAGATCAGGGTGCCGATCTCCGCTTCGCTGTAGAGGGTATCGTTGTTCCAGGTCAGCAGGTTGTACCTCAGGGTCACCAGGTCGTCGGGTTGCGGCCGGTAGCCTTCCGACGGGGCCTGCACCTCGTAATAGTAATGGGTGCCGCTGGCGCTTTCAAGCCAGGCATGGGCACTGTCGCGGGCCATCAGCTGAGCCATCAGGGCTTCTTCCTGTTCCAGCAGGCGCCGGTTGCGTTCTGCAGAATGTTTCAGGAAGGAACCGCTTTTGGCTTTGACCGGCCAGCGGGGTTCGGGCTCCTGGCACGAAACGGCCAGGGTTAGCAAAGAAAGGAGGGCAGTAATGGGTTTCATGCCTTCAGGAGTTCGTTTTTATAAGATGGCAGCACGGCCTCAAAGCGGCGTACGGTTTCGTCGAGCGATTCCGGGCTTCGCCCCCCGGCCGCATTGCGGTGCCCGCCCCCTTCAAAGTGGGCCCGGGCCATGGCATTCACATCGAAGGAGCCCTGAGACCGCAGCGAGATTTTGACGATCCCTTCTCCCCGGTGTTCGATGAAGATGGCCGCCAGCACCACCCCGTCGAGCGAAAGGCCGTAGTTGACAAACCCCTCGGTGTCGCCTTTCTGGAAGTCACAGGCGTCGAGCTCATCCTGAGAAAGGGAGATGTAAGCCGTGCGAAGGGCGGGTATGATGCGCAGGTTCCCCAGGGCACGTCCCAGCAGTTGCAGCCGCTGGGGCCGGTTGGTGTCGTAGACCAGGCGGTGGATCTCGGCGTGATCGGCCCCCCTTTCCATGAGGTCGGCCGCCACCCGCAGGGTGCGGGGGGCTGTCGAGGCGAATTTGAAAGAGCCGGTGTCGGTCATGATGCCCGCATACAGGCAGCTGGCCAGGGCGGCATCTACCTGCGGGAGCCCCCCGAGGGCCTCGATGGTATTGTAAACCATCTCACAGGTAGAGCTTACCTGCACATCCGAATAGCAAAGGGTCGCGTAATCGCCCGGTTCGGGGTGGTGGTCGATCAGGATGAAATGCCCCGGGGCCTGCTGCAGGGCCTCCCCCATCTCGCCTGTGCGGTCGAGGGCGTTGAAATCGAGGGTGAAGACGAGCTCGGCCTGCTCCAGCAGGTGGCGGCCCGCCTCTGGGGCCTTTTCGTAGAGCTGCGCCTCGCGGGCACCCGGCATCCATTTCAGGAATTCCGGAAAATCGTTCGGGCACAAAACCTGTGCCTGGTGGCCGGTGTTCTTTAAGTATCGTGCCATCCCCAGGCAGGCCCCCATGGCATCCCCGTCGGGGTTCCGGTGTGGCACCAGCACGATGCGACGGGGTTGGGCGAGCAGCTGGCTGAGCTGGTTGGCGGTCTCTGCTTTCATGCGGCCAAAGATACAATTTAATACCCCTGACCAAAAAGGCTATTTTTCAGGGGAGGCATGTGCCCGGCATGTTTCAGAAAGTACGGCACAAACCCGCCTGCATGCAACAGCAGGTGTTTTAAAGTTGTGGGATGGGGCAAGAAAGTGTATTTTTGCCGAAAATTTTACGAAATGACCGGAAACAGAACATTTACCATGATCAAACCCGACGCGGTGGAAAAGGGCTTTATCGGCCCGATCCTCGAGAAGATCACCGCTGCCGGCTTCAAGATCATCGCGATGAAATACACCCAGCTCAGCCGCCGGGATGCCGAAATGTTTTACGCCATTCACAAAGACCGCCCCTTTTTCGGGGAACTGGTCGATTTCATGACCCGGGGCCCGATCGTATCGGCCATCCTTGAGAAAGACAACGCCGTGGAAGATTTCCGCGCCCTGATCGGCGCCACCAACCCGGCCGAGGCCGCAGAAGGCACCATCCGCCGGCTTTTTGCTGTGGATATCGCTGAAAATGCCATCCACGGTTCAGACAGCGACGCCAACGCCGCCATCGAAGGGGCCTTCCATTTTTCAGGGCGGGAGATCTACTCCTGAAGCCCCGGCTCCTGAAAAACCGAATCTGATACCTGCCCCGGGGCCATTCGCCCCGGGGTTTTCTTTTAATGGAGGTGAAGCTCCTCCACCAGGTCGCGCCCCATATGCTCGTTGAGCAGGGCGATGATTTTCGACTGACCCAGGCTGAGCTCCTCCCGAAGCACGGAGGAATTGAGCTGCACGGTAAGGGCCCCGCCCCTGAGGCGCACTGACCGGGTGTACCGGGCCACCCCCGGGCCGAGCACTTCATTCCAGGCCCTGGCGATGTCGACCTGGTCGAGCCCCTTCTGCAGGTCATTTTTCTGCAGGAAGGATTTCAGGGCATCTGCCAGGGATTGCTGGGGGTCTTTCCGCGCCATTACAACCGGGGTATTTGCAGGGGAACATAACGGCGGTACCTGTAGTGCAGCCCGTTCTCATGCCGGGTCACCAGGTGGTCGGGCCCCAGTTCGAGCACCTCTTCTTCCCAGGCACCCGCTTCGCCTTCAAAGCGCAGGACCAGCCGTCCGTTGCGCGACAGCACCTCCAGGGGTAGGGCGTCATCGGAGGCCAGGTAGCGGCCGTTGGCCTCGGGCTGCAGCTTTTTGAGGTAGCCTTTGCGCCCTTCCAGGTGGTAGTAGTCGATGGAGCTGTTGGCCGTGTACTCCCGCGACTCCCCACCCGGGAATTCTACTTCTTCGATCTCCCAGTATCCGGGCAGGTGGGCCAGGGCTTCTTCCCCCGGGGGGGCGCCGCAGGCCAGCAGCGCCAAAAGGGAGGCCAGGGCTATTCGCCCCGAAAGGGCCTTAAAGGGTGATGAATGCATAGCTCTGATGGATTTCTTTGACGACGGCCTCGGTGCGGTCGGCATGGGTGTCGCTGATGAAGATCTGCCCGAACAGGTCCTGGTTCACCAGGCTGATGATATGGGCCACCCGCTGCTGGTCGAGTTTGTCGAAGATGTCGTCGAGCAGCAGGATGGGGGTGCCCGGCACCTGGGCTTTCATGAACTGGAACTGGGCAAACTTCAGGGCGATCAAAAAAGACTTCTGTTGCCCCTGGCTGCCGAATTTTTTGATGGGATGGCCCTCGATCTCCATGCCGAGGTCGTCTTTGTGCACCCCCTGGGTGGTGAATTGCAGCAGGCGGTCTTTATCGAGATGGCTGCGGAGCAATTCTTCGAGGGGGGCCTGGCTGAGCTGGCTTTCGTATACCAGCGACACGGGTTCTTCCCCTCCTGAGATGGCCCGGTACTGGGTGGCGAAGATCGGCTGGAACTCCGCCATGAAAGCCTGGCGCCGGGCGTGGATGCGGCCCCCGAGCTGTGCCAGCTGCAGGTCGTAGACCTCGAGGGTGGCGGCATCGAACCGGTGGTTGGCCGCGAAGAATTTGAGCAGGGCGTTGCGCTGAGACACGACCTTGTGGTAGTCAAGCACGTCTTGCAGGTAAGAGCGGTCGGCCTGTGAAATCACCCCGTCCATGAATTTGCGCCGGGTCTCGCTGCCTTCCACGATCAGGTCGCGGTCGGCTGGCGAAACGATCACCAGGGGCACGGCCCCGATATGTTCGGAAAGGCGCTCGTAAATCTTGCCATTCCGTTTGAGCACCTTTTTGGAGCCCTTCTGGAAGCTGCAGACCACCTGTTCGGCCTGGCCTTCCTTGTCGAACCTCCCGTCGATCACGAAAAAGTCGGCCCCATGCCTGATGTTCTGGGTGGTAATGGGGTTGAAATAGCTTTTGCCAAAGGCCAGGTGGTAGACCGCATCGAGCACATTGGTCTTCCCGACCCCGTTGGCCCCCACCAGGCAGTTGATCTTGGCGTCGAAATCGAATTCCCGCGACACGAAATTCTTGTAATTCAGTAAGGATA
>CAYWZF010000037.1:0-22775 GCA_964461555.1 uncultured Robiginitalea sp.
GCCTCACTTATACCTGGTTCAAAGACGGCTCCCCCATCACCGCCCCGGTGGTGGATGGTTCATCGTATACTGTAGACGCCGCTTTCGCCGGATTTGAAGGAAGCTACCAGGTGGAAATTTTCGGCCCTGGCGCCTGTGTGGAACAATCCGCTCCAGTAGCCATAACCAATGCCGGAAACTTCACGGTTACGCGCGTAAACCCGGCCTCTGTTGTGGTACTACCAGGGCAGACCGCCCAGCTCAGCATCACCACCGACGCCTCCGGCGCCACCATACAGTGGTATAAAGACGGATCTCCCGTATCAGGTGCCACTTCTGCTTCCCTGACCGTATCGAACACGGAAACCGGCTCCTATTTTGCCCGGGTATCTCTTACCGGAGGCGTTTGCGCCACTACCTCGGCAGATTCCGAAACCACCACGGTAGTTAGCCCCACATCCCTGGAGCTCGACATCGCCTATAATGGCACCTATGCCTCATGCGCCAATACGGATGTCGTATTGGAAGTGCTTGAAATACGGGCCGTAGATGCCGGAGGGAACCGGACGGTGGTCACCAGCGAACTGCTGGGCAACATGAACTTCCAGTGGTCGCATGACGGCAATGCCATTAGCGGTGCCACCGGTTCTTCGATCAGCCTGACCAACCCGGCCGAAAATGGCTCTTACAGCCTGACCGGCAACATTTCAGGATACACTCCTGTTTCCAATACGCTTCCCGTGCAACTGCGCGTGAACGAAACCCTGACCATTGCCGGTACCGGTACTACGGTTTGCGGCCCGGCCGAGCCTATTACCCTGAGCACCTCCACCGACCTTACCGGTGTTTCCTTTGATTGGTTCCGCGACGGCACCAACCTGAATCAGGCCACCGCTTCAATCGACGTAAGTACCCCGGGCCGATACCAGCTGGTTATCCAGCGGAACGGATGCCCTGTGCCTTCAAACGAGCTGACCCTTTCAGGCCTGGATGAAAACCTGATAACCCTTGATCCGGGGGCGGACATCCGCATCCCCGAAGGGACTTCCAGGTCCGTAAATGCCTCGGGGGGAGACACCTACCGCTGGCTCGACAGCAACAACGTGGAGTTAAGCTCTGCCTCTTCCTACTCCTTCACAACCGAAGGGCAATACCTGCTCATCGCCACCATTGGCGGATGCGAGGTTGCCCGCACCCTTACCGTAAGCTACCTCGACACCTTCAAGGTGCCGAATGTGATCTCGGTGAACGGGGACGGCATAAACGACCAGTGGGTGATCCCGAACAGCTACTCGGGTCGCGCCGACGTTAACGTAATCATTTACAATGAGAAAGGAGAGGAAGTCCTGAACGAATTCAACTATCAGAACAACTGGCCCTCTTCGGCTGCCAGCTTCCCGAAACAGAACATGGTATTCTACTATAAAATCAGGGATGCTGAAAAAGTGCTGAAGCAGGGTACCATTACCGTCATACGCTAAAGAAACGATGAAACGCAAACTACTGTTCTTGATGATGATGCTCACCCTGTTGCCTGCCCTGCGGGCACAGGAGGAGAGTCCTTTTATTGCCTATGATGTGCCATCACAGAACTTGTTGAAATTCAACCGGTTTTTGATCAACCCCACCTTTTCAACCGTGCGGGAAGACAAATCCTATATCAATTTGCTGCATCGAAACCAATCGGTATCGTTTGACGACAACAACCAGATGTACTTCCTGAGCTACAGTGGCCGTATCGGAGACCGTTCGGGGCTCGGGCTCAGCCTCTACACTCAGCGGGAAGGAACCCTGAGCAATTACGGGGTGCTGGCCAACTACGCCTACGGGGTTAAGTTGAGCGACAAGAGCAACTTCACCTTTGGCGCGAACCTGTCTTACTACAACAGCGGGTTTGACGAAAGCCGGGCCAACCCCGTAGAGACCGACCCATTTCTCAGCGGGTTTCAGGACAGTTCGTTTCTTACTTTCCAGCCCGGTTTCAACATTTCGTACGGTCAGTTTGACTTCGGGATGTTCGCCGAAAACCTGATCGACTACAACCTGAAAACCAGTGAGTCGATCACCGGGTTCAAAGACAAGACCTTTTCGGGCCATCTGCAGTACACCCATCCCTTTGAAGCCTCTTCGGGCATTTTTGAGGGCGGACGGCTGATGCCGTTGGCGCGTGCCCGAATTGTAGGGCAGGAGGATTTCGTACTGGGCGGGAACCTGATCCTGGACCTGCCGAAGATCGGGTGGCTGCAAGGCGGCTATGACAGCTTCTACGGGGCTTCTGCAGGTATCGGGTTTAACCTGAACCGCCGGATTTCCATCGGGTATACCATGGAAAAAGGCCTGTCGAGCAACTTCGACAATTTTGGGGTCACCCATGAAATATCCTTTGCCTATTCCTTTACGCCCAACCTCACTGAAGACCGCGTGATGCTGGAAGCCGATTACGACGAATCCCTGGCTGAACAGGGGGCAGATGAAGCGCCGGCCGGCACCACAGACAAAGATGCGGAAATCGCGGAACTCAAGCGCCGCCTGGCCGAGAACGACGCCATTCTGGCCGAGCTTATGTTCCGACAGGATTCCCTGGAAAACAACCAGCAACGCGACCTGGAAAAGCGGTTTGAAATGGTCATGCGTATGGTGCGCCAGGAAACCGGAGGAAACCGCCCTGAAATTGAGGAAAAAGCCCGGCAGGTGTATTTCCTGAACAATGACCAGGGAGCTGTTGCAGCCCAGGAACCCGCGAAAAAACCGACCGGCATAAAAGAGCCTGTTGACGAACCTGCCGTTGTTCAGGCCCCGCGCAAAGAAAAGGAACAAACCGAAGCCCGGCCGGCCGTGCAACAGGTTGAGCGCGACGCCGTGGCCCAAACCGCCCCGAAAACCAGTGAACCTGTTAAAAGAAGGCAGTTTCGCGATCTCGAGGGCGTGGCAGACGGCTATTACGTGATTGCCAACGTGTACAAGGGCTCTGAATACCTCAACAAGTTCATGGACCGCCTGAGCGCCGAAGGCCTGCAGGCAGACTTTATCGACAACCCGAACAACGGCCTGAAATACGTCTACCTGCAGCGGTTCGACAGCTGGAAGGATGCTGAAATGGCCGTGAATTCCCGGCTCAACGGCGCCTACTCGGGCGACCTCTGGGTGATGAACGTAGCCAATCGGTATAGCAATGAGGCCTATGCCGCCAATGCCGATAAGATCAAAGAAAAGGCTGAGAAGTACGAGACTGACGTATTGCGCAAAAACGTGGTGGTGCGCGACAAGGTTGCCGCGGCCCAGGCTGAGAACCAGCCCAGCTACGTAGAAGGAACCGGGTCTGGATACTACATCATTGCCAACGTATTTGCCAACCCCAGGAATGCGGCCCGCTTTATCAAGTACCTGAATTCCCTCGGGCTGAGCGCCAGTTATTTCATCAATCCCAAAAACAACTACCGTTACGTGTATCTGAAGCGCCACGAAACGTGGAACAGCGCCCTGATATCCTACTACTCCAAACTCAACAATACGTATGATGAAAAGATGTGGATCATGCGTGTGACGCCAAACTTAATCGCTTAGATGAGACCAACCAGACTCAAGAAGCTATTGCTGGCCTGTATGCTGATTTTTGCGGCATACGGCTTCTCTCAGGAATACAACTCCTTTGATATTCGCTATCAGAATAACCTCAAAGGAGATCTCACCTTTATTGCTAACAACATCCTCAACCGGGATACCAATGGCACAGATCCGGAGGACCCTTACAATACCACAGGTAGCTCATCTCAGTACAACGACTACCTGGACATGCAGTACATCGACGTGGATTCGGACCCGACCACTTTCAGCTCGAGTTCGGCCACATTTGCATATCCCGATCCTTCCTGTAACCTGATCCGCTATGCGGGCCTTTACTGGTCGGCCACCTATCCAAGCGCCCAGGCAGGACAGCCCGTAGGCGCCGGCCGGCAAAATGATTTTAACGAAGTGAGGTTTCGGGTGCCCGGTGGTTCCTATGTAGATGTGGTAGCCGATGAGGTGATTTATGACGGCTTTACGAGCGCCGATGCCTCCATGCGGCAAAACAGCCCTTATGCCTGTTATGCCGATGTGACCGCCCTGGTGACGGCCCTGGCAGACCCACAGGGCGAATACACGGTGGCCAACGTTCGGGCTGTGACCGGCTCGCTTTCTCCCGGGGGCGGGGCTTCAGCCGGCTGGACCCTGGTCATTGTTTATGAAAACCCTACCCTGAGCGGTAAACTGATTACCACCTTCGACGGATTTGCCCGGGTTCGCAGCGCGAACCCGACCGTCGACATCAATTACAACGGGTTCAATACAATTCCCGCCGGCCCGGTGCGCGCCGATATCGGCGTGGCCGCCCTGGAAGGGGACAACCGTATTACGGGCGACCAACTGCGTATCAGGGCTGCCAGCAATGGCACTTTTACCACCCTGAGCAATGCCGCAAACGCTTCGAATAACTTTTTTAACAGCAACATCACCGAAGATGGCAGCATCGTGACCAGCCGGAACCCAAATAGCGTGAACACGCTGGGGTATGACACCGACATGTTTTTGCTGAATAACCCGTTCAATTCCGTAATCCCGAACAACGAAACCGCGGCCACTTTCCGGTTCACCTCTAATGGTGACCAGTACTACCCCTTCTTCAACTCCTTCAACGTGGAGATCATCGAGCCAAACATGGTGCTCGAAAAGCGGGTGGAAGACATTGCCGGAAACGACATTACGGGAGGTGGCGTAAACCTCGGGCAATTGCTGGATTACGTGCTGACCTTCCAGAACATCGGCAACGATGACGCCGACAACTATTCGATTCGTGACGTGCTGCCCATCAACGTAACCCTGGACGAGGCCAACCTGAACCTGCCCTCGGGCGTTACCTATTCCTATGACCCCTCCAATAGAGAGGTTATTTTCAACATCCCCAACAACCTGGTGGAGGTAGGCGACCCGGCCTACGACATTCGCATGCGCGTGCAGGTCGCAGAAAACTGCTTTGACTTTATCGACGCCTGTACCGACCTGATCCAAAACCTCGCCTATTCATCTTACCAGGGTGTTATCAACGACAACCCGATCACCGACGACCCCAGTGTTTCCGAGTTTGACGCCTGCGGGTTTGTGACCCCGGGCGCCACCAACTTTTTGCTTGACGACCTGGAAAACTGCGACTTCTACCGCACCGTCGAACTCTGTGGCAACGATGTGATACTGGATGCGGGCGACAATTTTGATTCGTACGTCTGGTACCGCGACAACAATGCCAACGGTCTTATCGACACAGGAGATACCGTAATAACCGACGGTGATCCCGACAACGACCCCAGCACGCTTCGCGTTACCGAAGTGGGCCAGTACATTGTGGACAAGATCGTGGCAGACCCCTGCAAGGGCTTTGAGGAAATCATCGAGGTTACCCTGCCCGGGGCCACCCAGTTCAACCCGATCGTCACCCTGATCAACGACCCGACCAACACCGTGGAGGGGGAGGTGGTGACCTGTCCGAACGATGGGGACCTTTTGCCGAAGATTTTCCTTTGCGGGCTGAACGATACGGAGCTGATTGAAATCAACATTCCGGACGCCACAAGTATTGTGTGGGAGAAGTTGGATGAGGGTAGCTGTATCGATTCAGGAGATGACTGTGCCAATAAAAACTCTGCCTGTTCCTGGAGCCCGGTGGGGGCCGGGAATGATTTCCTGGCTTCGGATGCCGGAGAATACCGCGTGGTGGTCAACTACCAGAACGGTTGTTTTACCCGCTTCTATTTCAACATCTTCAAGAACCCCCTGAACCCCCAGTACGACGTTACGGATATCATATGTAACTCGCCCGGGAATATCACGGTTACCAACATGCCGGCCGACTACGAATACCAGCTGCTCAACGCCATTTCAGGCAATGTGCTGGTGCCGTACAGCGCCAATAACGGCCCAAGCTTCGATATCGCCAACAACGGTGCCTACACCATTGAAATGAGGCAGGTTGGGGTTGTAGGTGGCTGCCTGTTTTATGTGGAAAATATCGGGGTGCTTGCCCGCGATTTTGATGTGGATATCACCACCACGGACGCGGATTGTTCGGGCCTTGGAATTATCGACATCTCGGTATTGGACGTTGAGCCCCAGTACTATTACGAAATCTCTCAGGGAGGCACGGTTGTCGACACCTTTGGCCCCAGCGTCGACAACAACTACGCCTTCCAGAATGTCAACCCGGGAACCTACGACGTACGGGTCACCACCGATGACGGGTGTCTGTATACCGAACAGGTGGTCGTGGTTGACGCTTCTGACCTCGAACTGGAAGCCCGTGTTTCGCAGCACATTACCTGCAAGGAAGGGAACATCCTGATGTCTTCTTCAGGAGGGAAGACCCCCCATACCTATGCCATCTGGGAATATGTGGACCTGAATGGCATATCTCAGATCTCGTACCCTGACCCGGCCTCGATTCCGCCCTCCGAATTCCAGACCAGCCAGATCTTTGATGTCTGGGATCCGGGAACCTATACTTTCGTGGTCGTAGACCGCAACAACTGCTTTGACATTTCGAACCCGGTGGAAATCGAATTCCGCCCCGCCGCGGATTTTGATCCAACCTCCGTGATCGACGTATTGTGCTTTGGAGAGTCTACTGGCGAGATCCGGTTCAACCTGGTGAATTCGAACGGATATCAGTTGACCTATTACCTCTTTGACGGAACTACGTTCGACGCCAACAACTACGATTTTGCCAGTGCCCTGGCCACGAACAGGTCCGGAACTTTCCCGGGTCTGCCTGCGGGCGACTACGTCATCGTAGTAAACCAACGCAAGGGAAGTGCGTCATGTGACTACATTGAGAATCAGACCATTTCGACCCCTGCCAATGCCCTGGCAGGCGATGCTGCGCTGCTGCAAGCTTACACGTGTCTGCAAGACGCCAGCATTCAGGCACAGAATGTGACCGGCGGAACAGCGCCCTATGAATACAGCTTAAACGGGGTAACCTTCGGGGCTTCAGACACTTTTGCAGGACTTACTGCAGGAACCTACACGATCACCATCCGGGATGCAAACGGCTGTACCACTACTACTGCCCCGATCACCATTGCCCCGCTGAACCTGCCCGACGACCTGGCCTTTACAGCCAGCGCATTAACCTGCCCGGCCCTGACTTCGGATGTTACGGCCACCGTGTCGAACGGTACCGGCCCGTTCACCGTCGCCATTATAGCGCCTTCAGCCATTGCGGCCAGCAGCAGCAGCGGCGCCAGCGCCACCTTCAACGGCCTGGCCCCCGACACCTATACGTTCCGTGTAACCGATGCGAATGGTTGTGCCTATGAAGAAACCTATACGGTCTTCCCGATCACTCCGATCTCTGTAAACGGACAGCCCGTTTCGGCTGTCAGCTGCTTCGGGGGCGCCGATGGAGAAGCCCGCTTCACCGTGGGAGGATTTGCCGTTTCTTACGACTATACCATTACCGGTCCGGCTGCGTTCTCGGGAAGCGGGGAAACCAATGCCATCCTTGACCTGACCGGCCTGCCTGCAGGCACCTATGATATCACGGTAACCGATACCGACACCAATTGTACCGACGCCGCTTCGGTTACCATCGAAGCCCCGGCCACAGCCCTGGCGCTTGCTGCCACAGCCGTGCAGCCAACCTGTTCGGCAGACGGCACCATTACCTTTGTCGCCTCAGGGGGATGGGGAAGCTACAGCTATGAACTCACCCAGCCCGATGCCACCGTGCTTGGCCCACAGGCAAACGCCTCCTTTACCAACCTGGCCCAGACCGGGGTCTATTCGCTTCAGGTTACCGACGCGAACGGCTGTACCACCACCGCTAACGTAACCCTCGACCCGGCCGTTGCCCCCGTTCTGGCTTTGACGCCGAATGACATTTGTTACGACGACGCCACCGGCCTTAGCCTGACGGCCAGTATAATTTCTGGCGGAGACGGCAATTTCCTGTATCGTATCAATGGTGGAGCCTATGGCCCATCGAACGTATTCAGCGGACTTGGGCCTGGCACTTACACGGTAGATGTGATCGACGGCAAAAACTGTACAGACAGCGCCACGATTACAGTAGACCCTGAACTTAGCATGACTGCGGTCGCCGACCCGATTACAGCCTGTGGCACGGATACGGAAGTGGTCATCACGGCAGCCGGCGGAGACGGCAATTTCGTATACGCGGTTGTAGGTGACGGAGTAGCCCCGACAGCCGGTGATTTCGGGGCCTCGAATGTAATCCCGGTTACTGGCCCCGGAGCCTATGACGTTTATGTGCGTGATAATACCGGCAATGCCGGATATTGCGAGGCGCTGTATGACCTCGTCATCACCCAGGACCCGCCCCTGACGCTAACTGCGCTTGCCGCCGATGTGCTATGCTTCGGCAACAACACCGGGTCGATCACCCTGACAGCAAACGGCGGCAATGCGCCCTACCTCTACAGCATCAATGACGGCGCCACCTATCAGAGCGCCGGCCTGTTTGTGAACCTGCCCGCCGGAACCTATGCCATTCGGGTGCAAGATGCCGAAGGATGTGAAGTCACTGACACGGTTACCATTACTGAGCCGGCGCAGCTGGTGGCTGAAGCCGCGATAACCCAGGCCTATACCTGCCTTTTGCCCGGCGAAATCACCGTTGGCGGGGTAACGCCTACCAGCGGCGGGTCAGGCAGCTATCAATACAGTCTGAACGGGGGGGGCTGGAGCGCCCCGACACCCGGCGGGATCGTTTATAATGGCCTGACTGACGGCACGTATACCATCAGGGTTCGCGATGCGGTCGCACCGGGATGTGTGCTGACCCTTCCGGCCCTAATCGTTGATCCGCTGCCCACAGAGCCCGTTGTGAGCAGCAGCGCGAGCTACAATTGCGACGGAACAGGGGATATTACCGTGCTGCCCAACGATCCATCTTACACCTATAGCCTAAACGGCGGAGTAGCTCAGGCATCCAATGTCTTTACAGGGATCATGCCCGGCAACCACACCATTACGGTTAACTACGGCAGTGATTGCGCTGTGGATGCCGCTGTGGTGGTTTCTCCAGGACTGGCCTTTGGCGCGAATATCGTAAGCACGCTTGACATCCTCTGTAACGGGGATAACAGCGGCGAGATCGTCTTTGAAGTGGAAAACTTCGACGGGGTGAATGGCTTTGAATACCAGGTAAACGCAGGCGGATACTCAGCCCCCCAGACTAGCAGCCCGATCACCCTGGGTGGTCTGGCCGCAGGCGCCTACACCATTGAGGTGCGTGATGTGCTCGACCCGTCGTGTATCATTACGCTGAATGCAACCCTTTCGGAGCCAGCCGCCCTGGTGGCCTCTGCCGGGATTACCGACGAGGTCAACTGTACCAACGCAGGCGCCACCATCACTGCCTCTGCCGCTGGCGGCACCCCCGCATACAGCTACCAATTGGAAGATGACCTGGGCAACATCATTACTGCATACCAGTCAAGCCCTGTCTTTACAACTGTTCCGCCCGGCGATTATTTCGTGCGGGTGCAGGACGCCAATGGATGCACAGACCCCATCGATGTGGTTATCACCGTAGCCCCTCCCCAGACAATAGCCTTTACGGCCGAACCGACCACCTGCTACAGCGGAGCCAATGACGGGGAAGTTTTGGTGAGCGTTACCAGCGGAAACGGCATCTACCAGTTCAGTATCAGCGGGGGGCCCTGGCTTTCCCCCAGCCCGACCAGCGCCACCACGTATACCTTCGGCAACCTGTCCGCTGGGTCTTATGACATCAATGTGAAGGACGCCTATGGCTGCGTAGGCACGCCTATCACTGTTACCATCAACCCGCAGCTGTTGGCCTCTGCTGTGCTGACGGCCGACCTGACCTGTCTGGCTCCGGCCACCATCGATGTAAATGCCTCTGGCGGATCTGGCTTTTATAGCTATGAATGGTCAGATGACGGCGGGGCTTCGTGGAACAATACCCAGTTTACCGGGAATACGTTTACGACCAATACCGACGGCACCTTTGTGTTCCGGGTCACCGATACCACAGCCCCGACGGCCTGTACGGCCCTGACCAACCCGGTAACCGTTAGCCCGACACAAACGCCTGTCATCACCGCCGTTACTCCGACAGACATCCTGTGCAACGGAGACCTGACAGGAGCGCTGGACGTGGTGATCGATACCTCTGTGGGCTTGCCGCCCTTTACGATCAACGTGTTTGAAACCAACACCTCCACCAACTATGGCACCCAGGTTACCGGGCTGCCCGCCGGCGACTACGAGGTGACCATAACCGACAGTAAAGGCTGCGCATCTCTTCCCTTCCCCGTGAGCATCAGCCAGCCCGATGCCATTGCCTATGGCATTAATCTGGTGCCTATTACCTGTGATGCTTTGAGTGGCACCACCCCGGGATCCATCACCGTTGAGACCCTGACAGGGGGAACAGCCGAATACACCTACTACCTGACCGGGAACAACGGCTATTCGGCCAGTTACACCACAACTGCCGGAGGCGAAGACCACACCTTCAACATCCTGGAGTTCGGCATCTACGAAGTGGATGTGGTAGACGCCAATGGTTGTTCCCTCAGAACCACCAACATTATTGCCTCTCCCCCTGACGACCTCGATATCGACGTTTCGACAGCCACAGCAGATTGTACGACTGGGGGAACGGCCATCGTTACGGTATCGTCGGTGGTTGGAAGCGGCGACTACGAATTTGCCATCCTGGAGACCTATACGGCGCCCTATTCTTCCAGCTACCAACTGCCTGACGTGCCAGGAGGCGATACGGCTACCTTCACGGGGCTGGTTCCAGGCATTACCTACACCTTTGTAGTGCACGACCTGGTAACGCTCTGTTACTACTTTGAAACTGCTGCCGCCCCGATTAACAGCCCGTCGACCATGACCGTGAGCTCTCTGGTTGCCCAAAACATTACCTGTACCGGGTCGGCAGATGGAAATGTCACTTTTGACATCAGCGGTTTTGCAGCCGGCTCGACCTCCCTTGACTGGCAGATCTACAACTTCCAGTCAAATACGCCCCTGGTACCCGTTGTGTCTGGCACCGAGGTGCTTACAGCGCCTTCCGGGCCCATCACTCTGAGCAATCTCGGTCCGTTGGATCAGGGAGTCTACTATGTGTTGCTTACTGAAAATGGTGATCCTGTGCTGAATGGCTGTTCAACCGCAACCGCAGAGTTCACGATCACGCAGTCTACCAACCTGCTGCAGGTGACGGCCGCCTCGCCGAAAAACGACAACTGCAACCCCAATGCGGGGATTATCACGGCCACTGCCCAGTTCGGCGCCGCCCCCTATGAATTCCAGTATCTGCTGAACACCGATCCGGCGCCTCTGGCCACAGATCCGGGTTGGACCAGCAGTACTTCAGCCAATGTAGAGTCGGGCGATTACATCGTCTATGTTAAGGACGCGAACGGCTGTATCCAGAGCGATGCGGTTACCGTGGGGCTTGATCCCGCCCCGGCCATAGCCCTGGCGGTGGTGGACCAGTGTGTGCCGGAGGGGTCCTTTGAGGTGCTGGTAAGCCTGACCAGCCCGGGAATGCCTCCCTATCAGATCAGTGTGAACGGCAGTGCATTCCAGGCTGTTACCTTCAACGGCAGCAACCAATTCACGATTTCCGGGCTTAATTCAGGCCTGGGGCAAACCGTGACTGTGCGGGATTTGAACGGATGCTCAGACACCCAGGTGATAGACATTTACCCGCCGCTTCAGTTTACCGCGAGCCTGACGACATTGCTCGATTGCGAGCCCGCCCCGGCCAACAATGCTGAAATCACCATTGAAGTGAGCAGCGGTTCGGGAAGCTATGAATACGAGGTCACCGGACCGGTCAGCCAGGTGCGCACAACCCTTGCGGCCTCGCCTTTTGTCTGGGATCTGGCTTCCTTACCGGGAACTTACACCGTTACGGTATATGACACAGGCACGCCTGTGCCCAACTGCCTTGGAAGCATCGATGTGGAAGTGCCGGCTGCCGTGCTTCCGGAGTTTACTGAAACACACACCGATGTGACCTGCAACGGCTCAGCCGATGGCACCATTGCCCTGTATCAGACCGACAACGGGGTAAACCCGCTGACCTTCTCCATCAGCCCGGTGGCCGGAACCTTCAACGCGGCTACCAATACCTTTGAAAACCTGCCCGCGGGCACCTACGATATAACCGCCACGGGCACCAATGGCTGTACTGCCGTTATCTCGGGTATCATCATTGCAGAACCAGCTCCTCTTGCCGTGCCGGCCCCGCTCGTGGTGCCCTTCGGCTGCACGGTTGGAAACAATCCGGATAATGCCACCATCACCGTGAATTCTGCTGGCATTACAGGTGGAAGCGGCATCTACACGGTGTACGAGTTCATAAATGACCAGGGCACCCCTTCCCCCGCCGACGACGTGGTGGTACAAAGCGGCCCCTCCCCCTCGTATGTCGAGACTAACACCGCAGGAGGCAGCTACACGATCAACGTGTACGACAGCAACGGCTGCGTGGGAAGCACAACGGCCCTCATCCCGGCTTTTGACGAACTGTTGGGCCTTTCAGCTGCCATCACGAACACAATAACCTGTGTGCCCGGAAGCGACGGGGAAATAACCCTGACGGCTACCTCAACAACCGGAAATACCGCCCTGTTTGAATACAGCATCGACAATGGAGCTTCCTGGCAGGCCTCGAACGTGTTCGGGGGCCTGAGTGCAGGCAACTACACCTTCCTGGTACGCCATATCGATACGGGCTGTGTATTGAGCGTAACCCAGAATCTTGCCGATCCGACGCCCTTCGACATTGCGGTGGACGTCTTGCAGGATGTGATCTGCTTTGGCACCACCTCCGGAGCGGTAACCTTTGAGCTGGTCGACGCCACCTATGTGGGCGGCTTTGACTGGACCATCTACGACACCAATGGCACCCCGGCCAACACGGCTGACGACGTGGTGGTGGTGGCGGGCAACAGCCCGACCAACGGGCCCACCCCTGCTATTCCGCTCGACGCAGGCGAATACCGGGTTGAAATAACCCAGACCGGTGCGCCCCAGTGTACCCAGTCTGAGCTCTTCAACATTGCCGGTCCCGACATGGCCATAACCGGCAATGTGTCTGTGGACCCGATAACCTGCGTGGGGAACGACGGGGTGATTGAACTCTACAACATCCAGGGTGGATGGGGCGGCTATTCCTACTATGTAGGGACCTCCGCGCCTGCCGGGCCCGGCGATTTCGTGCCGGGGCCGCGCTTTGAAAACCTGAGCGCCGGCACGTACGAGGCCTGGGTCATCGACAGCCAGGGATGCCAGCAGCTGATCCTTGACAACATTGTGCTGGTCGATCCGGCCCCGATCGCCGGAGCCCTTCAGGTAAACCAGGAGAATTGCACCAGCCTGCAAGGGGAACTGGAAGTAGTGGGCGTAAGTGGCGGCCAAGGCGGCAATTACACCTACCAGCTCATCCTGAACGGCGCTGATTTCCGCGCCCCGCAGACCAGTCCTGTTTTCAGCGGCCTCGGCGGCGGATCGTATGAAGTCCGCATCACCGACCAATGGGGATGCTCTACCGTGGTTGGGCCTGAGGTGCTTTATGAAGAAATGTCGGTGGTTGGAACCGTGGTGAAACCCCTGGATTGTACGGCTACCCCCGATGGGGAAATTACCCTGACTGTTCAGGGCGGATCTTCCAACCTTGACTTCACGGTCACCTTCCCCGACGGTGTCACCACCGCCAGCAACAATACCGGTGTCTTTACCGGCCTAAGCCAGGCGGGTACTTACACCTTTGTGGTAAGCGACCTGGATACCACCCCGAACTGTACCGAAACCACCACCGTGACCCTGGTGGCCCCAACCCCGGTAACGCTCGATCCGTCGACAGTGACTAATGTGAGCTGTTTCGGTGGAAGCGATGGCAGCATCCGGGTGAACCTCCAGCCTACCGCACCTGGCGTAAATGACAACCCGCCCTACGCCTACATCTTGTATCAGGGAGGCGTGCCAATCGCCGGGCCCCAGGCCAGCCCGCTCTTTTCAGGGCTGCCTGCCGGAAACAATTACACGGTGGAAGCCATTTCAGCCCTTGGTTGTTCGGTAACCGAAAACATAGTGATCACCGAGCCGGCCCTGCTGACCGTTAGCGCCAGCGCAACAGCCTTTGCCTGTGCCCCGGACAATACCATAAATACGGCTGTCATTACGGCTACTGTGCCGGTAGGAGCAGGTACCGCGCCTTACCTGTACAGCCTCGACGGGGTAAATTATCAGACCGCCAACACCTTTGAAGTGGTTGACACCGGCCTGGTCCAGAACCTGACAGTCTTTGTGAGGGATGCCAATGGTTGTTTGGCAACCACGCCTGTCACCCTGGATCCGCTGAATAGCTTTACCGCTGCCGTTTCGCAGAATATCGCGATAACCTGCGCCAACCCGGAAGAGGTTTTGGTAAGCGTTACCGACAACGGAAACCCGGCCAACACCTATACTTTCGAGTTGCTGCCGCTCGGCAATCCGAATGGGTCGCTTATTTCGACGCCCACCAATACTACGGCGGTATTTGAATTGACGGCCCCTGGCAGTTATGTCTTCCGCGTGACCGACAACGCCACAGGATGCTACGTGCTCACTGCCCCATTCAATATTGCTCCGTTTGACCTTGTTCAGGTGGCTGCCACCCCGGTGAGCCCGGTCACCTGCTTCGGCGACAGCAATGGGTCGCTTTCCCTTCTGGTGAGCGGCTACAGCGGCACCTACGACTATGAAGTGTTTGATTCCGCCGGGGTGAGCACCGGTATTGCCGGAAGCGCCAGCACGGCCACCAACCCGCTGGTCATCAATGGCCTGAGTGGCGGCAATTACTATGTCCGCATCTCGGAGACCGCAGCCCCCTTCTGTTCGGAAGATTCAAACACATTCACCATTGCCTCTCCCGACACGCCGCTTACCGCAGTTGTGAGCCAGGAAGCAGATGTGACCTGTACAAACGACCAGGGTGAAATTCTGGTGACACCGTCTGGCGGCTTTGCCCCCTATGATATCGTGTTGACCAATACCACCACGGCCCAGGCATACACTGCCTCCAATGTGGCTTCACAGGTCTTCACGGGGCTGTCTGCGGGCTCGTTCACCGTGGTTATTACCGACGCTGCAGGATGTGTGTATAACGACGGCATTGTTCTGAGCCAGCCCGCCCCGATCGCTGCCGGCATTACCGCTGCCCCGGCGGTGCTGGCCTGCTACGGAGACACCAACGGCGTGGTAAGCGCCGTAGGCGTGAGCGGTGGTTCCGGAAGCTATCAATACCAGCTCAATTACTATGATGCTGCCGGGTCGGTGATTGAATTCACTTCCGGAGCGCAATCTAATCCGGTCTTTACCGGGCTGGGCGCCGGCATCTACAGCATCACGGTTTCAGATGGATGGAACTGTGATATGGAAACAGCTCAGGTCACCATCAGCGAACCTTCTGAGGTGATGAGCAACCTGGTGCAAACCAGCATGCTCACCTGTACCAATGAAGCCGAAATCGTGCTTACGGCTTCGGGCGGAACCGGGCCTTACGAATTCAGCACCGACGGCATCAACTACAGCCCGATGTCGGGAGGCGACACCCATACGTTTGCCGTTCCGGCCGGCGTATATCAGTACTACGTGCGTGATTCCTTTGGCTGCGAGGCCGACATTTCCAACCAGGTAACCATTGAGCCTGTAGAGCCGCTCGTGCTCGATATCGACACCAGTGCCGCCATGATCAACTGTACGGGTGAAATGACCGCTACCCTGCGGGCAACGGCCACAGGAGGGCTGGGCAATTACCAGTATGAACTGTATGCCGATGCCGGCCTGAGCACCCTTCTGGCCGGGCCCCAGGCTTCAGGCGATTTCGGCGGCCTGGGCGTGGGCAGCTACTGGATTCGCGTAACCAGCCAGGATTGCGAGGAGGTTTCGAACGAGGTGATCATAACCGAACCTGCGCCCCTGCAGATTGACCGGGAAGAGTTCACCGACGTGACCTGCGCCGGAGAGGGAGACGGAACCATTACCGTGGAAGTGTCGGGAGGCACCGGAAACATCCTGTACGCCATTAGCCCGAACCTGAACCAGTTCGACGACGTGAATACCTTCACCGACCTGGATCCGGGGGTTTACGACGTGATTGCCCAGGATGAGAACGGCTGTTTCATCACCTTCCAGTTCACGATCTCAGAGCCGCTGCCGATCGACCTTACCGCCACTTCAACCCCTGAAGTGTGTGCCGGCAGCAACGACGGAACCATCGACATCGTGATCACAGGTGGTACAGCGCCCTACCTGACGGCGTTCAATTCGAACCAGGATGCCGATTTCGGGCCCGCCCAGACCAGCTTTACAGATCTGGCGGCAGGAACTTACGTGATCTTCGTGCGCGATGCCATGGGTTGTGAAACCAACGTGATCGTAACAGTAGACCCCGGGGTGAACCTGAACGCCACCGTAACCCCGATCTACGAGTGTACGGGCGCAATTCCGGACAACTATCTGGAAGTGGTGCTGGCAGATCCTTCCATGGCAGACCAGGTGATGTACGCCCTGGATTCGACCGACCCGGCAGCCATGCAGCTCGAGGCCAATTTCAGCAGCCTGGCGCCCGGACCGCATTACCTGGCCATCTCGCATGCCAACGGCTGCGTTCAGACCATCGATTTCGAAATCGCCGCCTTCGAGCCCCTTACCCTGGTGCTGGAGCAGCGCAACATCAACGAGATCACGGCCATAGCCGAAGGCGGACAGCCGGAATACCAGTTCTGGTTCAACGACGACGACAACGGCTCTGACAACACGTATTACATTACCGAATCGGGCGTGTACACGGTACGTGTCATGGACCAGAACGGCTGCGTGGTAGAGGCCCAGATCGAAATGGAATTCATAGACATTGAAATCCCGAACTACTTTACCCCGGATGGAGATGGCATGAATGATTTCTGGATCCCAAACAACCTGGAAGGGTTCCCGGAAATACTAATCAAAATTTATGATCGTTATGGTAGAGTGATTGCCGAGTTATCCTACGGTGTGCAGGGATGGGACGGCACCTACAATGGCAAAGAGCTGCCGACCGGAGATTACTGGTATGTGATCAAACTCAACGGAGAGCGCGACGAACGCGAATTCGTAGGACACTTTACCCTGTACCGTTAACCAACTTAACTGAGAAGTATGCGCCGGAGATTGATATACGTGCTTGTGTTGCTGGGAGGAGTCTTTGGCTCGAAAGCGCAGGAATTGAATTCCCCGCAGCTTTCGCAGTACCTGGCAGACAACCCGTTCGTGCTGGCGCCCACCTATGCGGGCATCGGCGACCACGTGAAGATCCGCCTGAACGGGTTGGCCCAGTGGGTTGGGATCAAGGATGCCCCGATGACCGAATCACTGGCCGCCGATGCGCGCATCGGGAACAAGTCGGGCGTGGGGATCTTCCTGTACAACGACCGCAACGGATACACCCGGCAGCAGGGGGCAAGGCTCTCCTTTGCCCACCACCTGACCCTTGACCGGTATGAAGACGAGTTCCTGTCTTTCGGGATCTCATACAACTTCAACCAGTTCCGCATCGATATCGAGAAATTCAGGGATGCCACCGGCCTGCCGCCAAACGACCCCAGCATAACCGACGACCGGTCGACCAGCAACCACAACTTTGATGTTGGGGTCATGTACCGGATCAACAAGTTCTACGCCAGCCTGAACGCCTCGAACCTGCTCGACAAGGACCTGACGCGGTTCAACCCGGTCTTTGAGCCCAACCACCTGAGGAATTATTACCTCTACACGGGGTACCGTTATTCCAAAAACAAGAACAGCCGGCTGGAGCTTGAGCCCTCGCTCCTGTATAAGCTCTTCGAAAGCGACGGCCGCTCCGAAACGGACCTCAACATGAAGGTGCGGGTGTACGATTTTGAGGATTATTACTACGGGGGCATCAACTACCGCTTTCTGAACGACCAAATCGGGAAGCCCCTGTATATCGCTCCCTTTGTGGGATTCAAAAAAAGCAATTTCTACTTTGGGTATTCGGTGCAGATCATTCTCAACGAAATTCTGGCATACAGCTACGGCACCCACGTGATTACGGTGGGAATGGACCTCTTTCAGGGCCTCAGCAACTGCCGTTGTACCTATTGATCCCCGCCGGGATTATATTTGCGGAAATCGCCTAGCTTTGCAAAAAACCACACCATGCTGGGAAAGATACGCCTGAAAAATGTGCGCCTCTACGGCTTTCACGGATGCCTGAAAGAAGAGGAAATGATCGGTTCGGATTACAGGGTCGACCTGGAAGTCACGGCCGACCTGGCAAAAGCCGCAGAAACCGACCAGCTCTCCGAAACGGTTGACTATGTGCGGCTGCAAACCATTATACGGGAAGAAATGGCGATCCGCACCAAGCTCATCGAAACCGTGGCGGCCCGCATCCTGGAACGGATCATGGAAGAGCTCCCTCAGGTGCGGTCGGCTGAAGTGGAGGTTTCCAAAATCAACCCGCCCATCGGGGGAGATGTGGAACAGGTCACTGTTTCGCTCGTTAAAAACAGGTGAAAGCTATTTGATTCCCCTTAAAATATTATAACTTTGGCCCTTTAAATACTGGCATCGTGGCCGAGTGGCTAGGCACAGCTCTGCAAAAGCTTGTACAGCGGTTCGAATCCGCTCGATGCCTCTAAGGATACCCCGGGATTTCCGGGGTTTTTTATTCCCGCATTTTTACGGCTCCAAATTCCGGCCTCCCCTTGCAGGTGTTTAAGCGGCCAAAGGGCACAGCCCATATCGGCCTCCCGATAGGCGATAAAGTAATATGCGTCACCGATTTTCTGGTTAAAATACAAGGGGCCAGACAGGAAACTTTTTATTTTTGAATGCTGGATCGAAAGGCATCGTGGCCGAATGGTTAGGCGCAGCTCCGCAAGAGCTGATATAGTAGTTCGAATCTGCTCGATGCCTCTAAGGATACCCCGGGTTTTCCGGGGTTTTTTATTCCCGCATCATTTCGATGCCCTGCTCGATATTGAGTTTGTCTTTAGGCAAAAATCCCTTTACGATCAGCACGATGCCGCAAATCACGAGGATGATGCCAAGGACCTTTTTGACCCAAAAGATGCGCTCACGGGTAAGTTTGCTCCTCAATTGCTTGGCCAGGAGTATTTTGAAAATATCGGTTACCAGGTAAGCCCCCAGCATAGAGGCAAAGAAGGTGATCATCCGGTTGGGCTGGTTGTCAAGGCTCGGGCCGACGATAATAATGACGCCAAGCCAGAAGACCAGCACCCCGATATTGATGAAATTCAGCAGGAATCCTTTCACGAAAAGGCCCAGGTAGTCGCTGCCCTTTGTTTCAATCCGCGGATTCTTGGCCTTGAAATCAGACCTGAAGACGATGGTCAGGCCGTACACGAGCAAAATGGCCCCTCCAAAGACATATAGGCCGGGCTGGTTGCTGAGGTTTTCCAGCAGTTGGAAACTACTGAAATACGCCATGGTCAGAAAAAGGATGTCAGCCAGAATAACCCCCATATCCAGGGCAAGGCCCGCCCGGAACCCCCTTGTTGCGCTGGTCTCCAGAAGGACGAAGAAAACAGGGCCCACCATGAAGCTCAGCAGGAACCCCAAAGGAATGGCGCCGTGTATGTCGTCCCAAACCACCTCCTACATCCGTTTTATGGTACCCCCAAAGACCGTTTTTTCTTCCATCTTGGCAGGGTTTCCATAAACGAACACCTTGCCTCCTGCCTTTACGCTGGCCCTGACATAATCGGTTGCGTTGATCTCTGCCGTGGAGCCTGCGTTCACATTCACGGTACAAAAACCGGTCACAAACGATTTTCCATTGTAAATGCCGCCGGTATTGATCTGCACATCCTGGTTCTTCGACTTGCCTGTAGCCTTTATAATACCGCCGCTGACCGCCTTCACCAGGAATTGGGTTACCTCGGCCTGAACCTCAATCTCGCCCCCTTCCTGGGCCTTGACCTCCAGCACTTCCTGCCGGATGACCTCCTCCGACACGATACGCGCATCTTCGTTTACGTCTATGACCGTAAGGGGGTCCTTATAATGCAAATCCACAAAGGTGCGGTACCCGCTGAATATCTTGGTAATCTCCATCCGGATCTTCAGCACGCCATCGGTGTTGACCACCGCCACTTTTTCCTTGTTTTCTCCCCTTACCACCGCCTCGTTGCGATCGCTGCGGATCAGATTGAGCGAAATGCCGTCAAAAACCTTTACTTCCTTAAAAGGATTGAGGGCATGCGTAATACGATCTCCCTGGCCGTGGAGGGCGCCCACCTGGAAGGTCAGGAGCCAGAGAAAAAGCGAAAAAACCGTATTGCGATTCATTTCAGGTCCTTTTGATTTTATCCCGATGAAGGATCAGGCCTTCCCAATCAGCGTAAAGTCGAGGTGCCTTTTGACCAGGTCCGTACTCTTTACCATTACCACGACCTCTTCCCCTAACTGGTAAATTTTTCCCTTGCGCTCGCCTACAAGGGCATACTGCCTTTCATCAAAGGTATAATAATCATCCCTGATATCCCGGATTCTAACCATGCCTTCGCACTTATTCTCGATGATTTCCACATAAATACCCCATTCGGTAACCCCTGAAATAACCCCTTTGAATTCCTGGTCCCGGTGGTCTTCCATGAACTTGATCTGCATGTACTTTACAGAATCGCGCTCGGCATTGGCCGCCAGGCTTTCCATTTCGGAAGAATGCCTAGACTTTTCTTCATAGGCCCTGGCATCGGGTGATTTTCCTCCTTCCAGGTAATGGGCCAGCAGGCGGTGGACCATCACGTCGGGATAACGGCGGATGGGGGAGGTAAAATGGGTGTAATAATCGAAGGCAAGCCCATAGTGCCCGATATTTTGGGTGCTGTACTCGGCCTTGCTCATGCTCCGGATGGCAAGGGTATCTACCAGGTTCTGTTCCTTTTGGCCCCTGACATCTTCGAGCAGCTTATTGAGCGAGCTGTTGAGTGCCTTTTTGCTCTTGAAGTTGAGCTGGTGCCCGAAACGTTTCACGATCCCGTTAAGGGCCAGCAACTTGTCCTCATCCGGTTCGTCGTGTACCCGGTAAACAAAGGTTTTCTGGGGTTGTTGTTTCCCAACGAATTCGGCCACTTTGCGGTTGGCCAGCAGCATGAATTCCTCGATGAGTTTGTTGGCGTCCTTGCTTTCCTTGAAATATACGCCCACGGGTTCGTTCTCGGCATTGAGCTCAAAGCGGACCTCGACCTTGTCGAAGGAGATGGCGCCGTAATCCATGCGCCGCTTCCGCATGATCTTGGCCAGCTTGTCCATGGTCTTAACGGCCTCTACGATCTCGTCCGATACACTGTAGGCAGCCCCCCTGATCGAAACCGTTTCGGGGATTGCCCCTGCTCCGGTCTCAAGGATATGCTGGGCTTCTTCATAGGCAAAGCGCTCATCAGAATGGATGACGGTTCGGCCAAACCACTGGTTTTTGAGCCGGGCCTCTGAGTCAAGCACAAATACCGCTGAGAAAGTGTACTTGTCTTCTTTCGGCCTGAGCGAACAGGCGTTGTTAGAGAGGATTTCAGGCAACATGGGCACTACCCTGTCTACCAGGTAAACCGAAGTGGCCCGGTTATAGGCTTCTTCGTCGAGGACGGTTTCAGGCTCAAGGTAGTGGGCTACATCGGCAATGTGTATGCCGATCTCATAAGAACCGTCGTCGAGTACCTTAAACGACAAGGCATCGTCAAAGTCTTTGGCATCGCGCGGATCGATGGTGAAGGTCAGGTCGGCCCGCATATCTTTGCGGCGGGCTACCTCTTTTTCATGGATCTGTGTGTCGAGCCTGTTGGCAAACTGCTCCACTTCGGGGGGGAAGGAATACGGCAAACCGTATTCAGCCAGGATGGAATGGATCTCCGTATCATGCTCCCCGGGCATCCCCAGAATGTCGGTTACCTTTCCAAAAGGGGAATCTGCGTCGTCTGGCCAGCGCTGCATCTCGACAATGACTTTCTCCCCATGCCGGGCCTGTCGCAGATCTTCGAGGGGAACAAAGATGTCCTTGTACATGCGCGGGTCTGAGGGCCGCACAAAGGCGAAGGATTTATACAGGTCTACCACCCCCACAAAAGAAGTCCGTTTGCGCTCGATAATGCGAACCACTTTCCCCTCTTGCCTTCCCTCTTTCCTTCTCTGCAGCAGTTGCACCTCTACATGGTCCCCATTAAAGGCCCGGTTCAGGTTGGGATAACTGATAAAAATATCCTGATCGAGGTCTTCGGCAGTGAGGTAGGCATTCCCCTGGGTATTTACGTCTATGGGGCCTGTGTATAATTTCGGCACAAAAATGACCTGGTATTTTCCGCGGGAAGGTTGGGCAATCCTGTTTTTCTTGGTTAGTTCACCCAGTTGCTTGATGAGCATGTTCCGTTGCTCAGTATCGGTAATCTGCAGCTTGGCAGCTATTTGTTTATAGTTGAAGGATTTTTTTGGTTCCTTTTCCAGAACGCTGAAAATCCCCCTGGTAATCTCATTGATCAGTTGATTCTTCGCCCGCTTTTTCTTCTTCGACATTCATAAATCTATTTCGCCGCAAATTACGAATAATATTCCACGCAGTTTCCCGGAAGGGTTTCGACAAACCTGCCGCGTCATTAACAATTACAGTTTGCATACTATTAAAATCATTTCTTAAGAAAACCGATTTTTGGGTTTATGTTAGGCTGTTAATAGGTCTGAAAAACAAAGATTCA
>CAYWZF010000038.1:0-22435 GCA_964461555.1 uncultured Robiginitalea sp.
ACCATTTCCACCGCCTGCTCAGCGACTTCCTGGGCCGGTAAAGCCGGCGGAAAAACAGGGGGCAGGGCAACACTTTAAAATGTAACATTTGCTCGCAGCTTTGTGATATTTACCTACCTTTGCGCCATCAAAAATCCATTCCATGAAGCCCGATCTTTTCGAAGCCCCTGACTACTTCCAGCTCGACGATTTGCTGACCGAAGAACACAAACTGGTGCGCGACGCTGCCCGCAGCTGGGTGAAACGCTCTGTATCGCCCATTATCGAGGGGTACGCCCAGCGGGCCGAGTTCCCGACAGAGATCATTGCAGGCCTGGCCGAGATCGGCGCTTTCGGGCCTTATATACCCGAGGAATACGGGGGGGCCGGCCTGGACCAGATCAGCTATGGCATTATCATGCAGGAGATTGAGCGGGGCGACAGCGGGGTGCGTTCCACGGCCTCGGTGCAGTCATCCCTGGTCATGTACCCCATTTACGCCTATGGGTCTGAGGAGCAGCGGCGCAAGTACCTGCCCAGGCTCGCCAGCGGGGAGCTCATGGGTTGCTTCGGGCTCACAGAACCTGATTACGGCTCCAACCCCAGCGGCATGGTTACCAACTTCAGGGATAAAGGCGACCACTATCTGCTCAACGGGGCAAAGCTCTGGATCTCCAACGCCCCCTTTGCCGATATCGCCGTGGTCTGGGCCAAGAATGAGGAAGGCCGCATCCACGGCCTGATCGTGGAGCGCGGCATGGAAGGCTTCAGCACCCCTGAAACGCACAACAAGTGGTCTTTGCGGGCTTCGGCCACCGGCGAGCTCATCTTTGACAACGTGAAGGTGCCCAAAGAAAACCTTCTGCCCGGCAAGAGCGGGCTGGGCGCCCCCCTGGGCTGCCTCGATTCGGCCCGGTACGGCATTGCCTGGGGCGCCGTGGGGGCGGCCATGGATTGCTACGATACGGCCCTTCGCTACGCCAAGGAGCGGGTGCAGTTCGACAAGCCCATCGCTGCGACCCAGCTCCAGCAGAAGAAACTGGCCGAAATGATCACCGAGATCACCAAGGCCCAGTTGCTGGTATTCCGCCTGGGGCAGCTCAAGAACGAGGGAAAGGCCACCACGGCCCAGATTTCCATGGCCAAGCGGAACAACGTCGACATGGCCCTGAAGGTAGCCCGCGAGGCGAGGCAGGTGCTGGGCGGCATGGGCATTACCGGGGAGTACCCCATTATGCGGCACATGATGAACCTGGAATCGGTGGTCACCTACGAGGGGACCCACGACATCCACCTGCTGATCACCGGGGCCGATATCACGGGCTTCAGCGCATTCAAATAACTAGCCCAGTTCTTCCCGGCAAATTTCCCGGAGGGTGCCCAACTGTTCTGAAGCGCAACGCGCGAATTGGAGCAGGTTGCAGGCGCGTACCAGGTTTTGCTCCGGAAAACTCGTTTTGTAATACCGGTCGCCCTGCAGGTAGTCGGCCAGGGCGCGTACCCCGTGCAGCAGCGGCATAAGCACCGCCCCGTAGGGCAGGGCCTCCCGTTCGGCAGGGTCGAGGGCCAGGCCGCTCTGCTTCACCCCCTGTACAAAGGCGCGGAAGAGCTCAGGGCGGGTGCGGATGGCTTCCCAGTCGGCGTGGTCTTCGGGCAGCGGGTTCATCAGGGTGCGCACCGCATCCCCCACATCATATGGCAGATACCCGGGCATGAGCGTATCCAGGTCAATCAGGCAAAGGGCCTGGTCTGAACCGGAGGCAAAGAGGATGTTGCTCAGTTTGGTGTCGTTGTGGCAGACCCGCAGGGGCAGCTCTTGCCAGGGGATTGCCCCGCAAAGGGCAGCCAGCTCGCGGGCCAGGGCCGTCCAGGGGGCCGCTTTTTGAAGGCGGTCTGCCCGCCCGCCCTGCTCGGCTTCCTCGAGCTGTTCGAGCCGCCAGCCCAGGTCGTGGAACCGGGGCAGGGTCGGGTTAAGGGACAAAGCCGGAACCGCTTCTGCCAGCTGGTGAAAACGCCCCAGGATGCGCCCGGCTTCGCGGGCGATGTGCGGATCGGAGGTCGAGCCGTGGGTGCGCGACCCGGGAATATACCGGTACATGCGCCAGGGGTTACCCGCTGCATCGCTGGCCCAGGCCTTTCCCTGAGGGGTATGGATGAGTTCCAGGGCCATGTAATCGGCTGCCCTGAGGTGGGGCAAAACAGCCTCGAGGTTGGCCATGAGGCCGGCGGGGTCGCCGAAAACCCCGGTGTTGATGCGTTGCAAAATATAGGCGGGCTCGCCACCCATCCAAACTTTGAAGGTGTCGTTGATATACCCTTCCGATACCGGTTCGAGCCGGGTGGGGGGCTCGGTCAGGCCGAAGAGGGCGAGGCCGGCATGCGGGTCGGGGGATGCCATGGCGGGGTTGCCGGGTTTAGGAATTCCAGAGCGGGGTGGGGTACTTCCCGGCCCTGGTGAGGTCTTTCAGGGTGCCCACGGCCTGCTCCTTGTCGGCGGCATAGGTAACGCCGAACCAGTCGCTGCCCGAAGGGATAACCTGCACTTCGGCCTTTCCGCTGCTGAGCATGTCCTGGATGACGAAAGGGATGTAGATCTCCCCCTTGGTCGGGTCTTCGGCCGTTTCCAGGAAGTGGCGGAAGTCTGCTTCGATCTGCCCGAAGATCACAGGGTGGCACACCCAGAAATTCATGCTGACCAGTTCATCGCCCCTGAATTCAAGGCCGCTGTGCGCATCGCGTATTCCGTTTTCGTGCCGGGCGATCTCAAGGCGTTCGTTTACCGAAACCAGCTTGTTGCCCTCCTGGCTGCAAACCCCGCGCGAAACGGAGCCGTGGGGGGAAAGGGTGTCTTCGAGCGTATAGGCTACCAGGCCGAATTTCCCGGAGCCGCCTTCCTGCGCGATAAACTCCGCGGCCCGGGCAAAGGCCGGTTGCCCGTAGTAGTCGTCGGCATTGATCACCACAAAGGGCTCTTTGATCACATGGCGTGCGGTCCAGACCGCGTGGGCCGTGCCCCAGGGCTTGGGGCGCTCCCCGGTGAACGAACAGCCCTCAGGCAGGTCGGTGAGCTGCTGGGCGACCACATCCAGCCTGACCTCCTTCGGAAGCCGGGCCCCAAGGTATTCTTGCAGGAAATCCACGTTGTCTTTCTGGGTGATGACCACGATATGTCCAAACCCGTTGGCAATGGCGTCATACATGCTGAATTCCATCAGGAATTCGCCCGCGGGCCCCAGGTCGTCGAATTGTTTGAGCTTGCCGTACCGGCTGCCGCGCCCGGCCGCCATAAGAAGTAAAGTCATGGATGTGAAAGTTTTGCTGGCCCAAAAATAGTATTTTGTGGCGGAAAGCGACCCAAAAGGCGATTATTTCATACCTTCCATAACCTTAACATAAAACCAGATTTATGGATACCAGAAGAAGCTTCCTGTACAAATCGGCTGCGGCCGCCACAGCCCTGAGCCTGCAACCCGCGGTTGCCTTTTCGCAACCCCGGAACGCGGCAGCAACTTCTTTGCGGGTGGGCCTGATCGGGGTGGGCCTCAGGGGCGCCAGCCACCTCAGGAATCTCTTGCAGCGCGACGATGTGGAAGTGCCCGCCATTTGCGACACCGATCCTGAACGCCTCCGCGTGGCCACTGGCATGATCCGCGAGGCCGGCAAGCCACAGCCCAGAACTTTCGGGGAACACGCGCATTCCTACCGCGACCTGCTGGCCCTTGAAAACGTCGATGCCGTGGTGATATCCACCCCCTGGCTCTGGCACACGCCCATGGCCGTGGATGCTATGAAGGCCGGGAAGTACACCGGGCTGGAAGTTTCGGCCGCCACCACCCTGGAAGAATGCTGGGACCTGGTAGACACCCATGAAGCCACCGGCAGCCACCTGATGCTCCTTGAGAATGTAAACTACCGCCGCGACATCCTGGCCGTGCTGAATATGGTCAAACAGGGGTTGTTCGGCGAACTGGTGCATTTCCGCTGCGGCTACCAGCACGACCTGAGGGAGGTGAAGTTCGACGGGGCCGAATTCGGGGACAAAGCCACCTACGAAGCCCGCTGGCGCACCTTCCACTCCCTGAAGCGCAATGCGGATGTTTACCCGACCCACGGGCTCGGGCCCATCGCCGCCATGGCCGACATCAACCGGGGCAACCGCCTGGTGAGCCTCACTTCTTCTGCCTCCAAGGCCATCGGCCTGCACAACCACATCGTGGCCAAGGGGGGCGAAGACCACCCGAACGCCGCCCTGAAATTCAAGCAGGGTGACGTGATCACCTCCACCATCACCACGGCGGCCGGGGAGACCATCATCGTGACCCACGACTGCAACCTGCCCCGGCCCTATTCGCTCGGGTTTCGCGTGCAGGGGGCCAACGGGCTCTGGGAAGTAGACGGCAGCCGCATCTATATAGAGGGGCAGTCGGCCGAGCCCCACCGCTGGGACGACGCAGCGCCCTGGCTCGAAAAATACGACCACCCGCTCTGGAAAAAGTACGGCGATTACGCCGCCGGCTCGGGCCATGGGGGCATGGATTTCTTCGTGATCCAGGCCTTTGTTGAATCAGCAAAAAAGGGCATTGCGCCCCCCATTGACGCCTACGACGCGGCGGCCTGGAGCGCCGTGACCCCGCTTTCGGAGCGCTCCATTGCCGAAGGGGGCGAACCCCAGTATTTCCCCGATTTCACCCGGGGCCGCTGGATTCGCAGGGAGCCCTACGACTGGATCCGCGACAGCTATTGATCACGCCGGGCCGACGCCCTGAAAAGCACCTGATTTTTGTCATGTTCTGGGATGGCCCCATGGGTTAGCTTTGTACCAAACAGCAACTATCATGTGTGATTTGGTCCCCAAATACAACGTCCCCGGACCGAGGTATACCAGTTATCCCACCGTCCCCTACTGGGACCCCGCCCGGTTTTCGGCGGCCAGTTGGAAGGAAAGCGTCAAACGGAGCTTTGACGAGAGCAACGGCAGCAGCGGTATCAGCCTGTATATCCACCTCCCCTTCTGTGAAAGCCTGTGCACCTTTTGCGGGTGCCACAAGCGCATCACCCGCCAGCATAACGTCGAGGCTCCTTACATAAAGGCCCTGCTCAAAGAATGGCAGCTCTACCTCGGGGTGTTCGGGGAGCGCCCCGTTATCCGCGAGCTGCACCTGGGAGGGGGCACGCCTACCTTCTTTTCCCCTGAGAACCTGCAAATGCTCATCCGCGGCATCTTCAGGCATGCAGACAGGGCCGAAGACTGGGAATTCAGCTTTGAAGGCCACCCCAACAACACCACGCGCGAGCACCTGCAGGCCCTGTACGACGTAGGGTTCCGACGGGTTTCCTACGGGGTGCAGGATTATAACGAGGCTGTGCAGCGTGCCATCCACCGGGTCCAGCCCTTTGAGCGGGTGGCCGAGGTTACCCGCCTTTCGCGGGAGGTCGGCTTTACTTCCGTGGGCCACGATATCATTTACGGCCTTCCCCTGCAAACCACCGCCCACGTGGCCGAGACCCTGCGCAAGACCGCCGAGATCAGGCCCGACCGCATCGCTTTCTACAGCTATGCCCATGTGCCCTGGCTCAAAGGCAACGGGCAACGCGGCTTCAAGGATTCAGACCTGCCTGTTCCGGATGAAAAGCGCCGGCAGTACGAACTCGGCAAAAAGGCCCTCTCGGCCGCCGGGTATACCGAGATCGGGATGGACCATTTCGCCCTCCCCTCCGATGGCCTGTACCGGGCCATGAAGTCGGGACGGCTCCACCGGAATTTCATGGGCTACACCGAATCGAGCACCCAGCTGATGATCGGCCTGGGTGTGTCAAGCATCAGCGACAGCTGGTATGCCTTTTCCCAGAATGTGAAGAGCATCGAAGAGTACCAGCACCTGGTCGCCTCGGATATCATCCCGCTGATGCGCGGGCACCTGCTCAGCAGGGAAGACCGGCAGGTGCGGCGCCATATCCTTGACCTGATGTGCCGCTTTGAAACGGTCTGGGACAAGGGCCTCGATGCAACCACGCGTGAAGCCATCCTGGAACGGCTGCGCGAACCCGAGGCAGACGGCCTGGTTGAAATGCTCCCCGACCGTTTGCGCGTAACAGAACAAGGACGGCTGTTCATCCGTAATATCTGTATGGCTTTCGACCTGCGTTTGCACAATAAAGCCCCTGAAACCAGGTTATTTTCAATGACGGTTTAACTTAAATCTGACCCCATGAAAACCATTATTGTACCTGTCGATTTTTCGCAGCAATCCGAATACGCATTAAAGACCGCGGCATCCCTGGCCAAAAACCACAAGGCGGATATCATCGTGCTGCATATGCTCGAGCTGAACTACGCCATGATCACCTCTTCGGAAGCCTACCACCCCGAGCAGACTGTATTCCTGATCAAGGCAGCCGAAAAGCGGTTGAACGAATTCCTGGACAAACCCTACCTGAAAGGCATAACCGTTACCCCGGTGATCAAGCACTACAAGGTATTCTCAGAAGTGAATGAGGTGGCCCAGAAGCACAAGGCCGACCTGATCGTGATGGGATCGCACGGCACCGACGGCCTGCAGGAGATCTTTTTCGGATCCAATGCCGAAAAAGTGGTGCGGACCTCTGATGTGCCCGTGCTGGTGGTCAAAAAGGACCGCGAAGATTTCAAGATCGGCACCTTTGTCTTTGCCTGTGATTTTCAGGACGACTGTATCCCGGCTTTCCGGCGCGCACGAACCTTTGCTGTGAACCTCGGCGCCCAGTTCCGGGCCGTCTATATCAACACCCCCGGCGACCATTTCATGAGCTCAGGCGATATCAACCAACTGGTGTCCAAATTCCTGGAGAAAGCCAAAGTGGGCATGATCATCGACCAGTACAGCGATTACAGTGTGGAGCGGGGCGTGCTGAACTACTGTGCCTCGGTTGGGGCCGACCTGGTGGGCATTCCCACCCATGGCCGCAAGGGTATTTCCCATTTCTTCATGGGCAGTATAGGGGAAGACCTGGCCAACCATTCCTTTATCCCGGTAATCACGTTTAAGATCTGACCGATTTATAGTTGCTGTTAGCGAAAGGGAGGCGAATCCGACAAAGGCGGACGCCTCCCTTTCCAATTTCGGCACTCAAAGCAGCTTCATGGCCTCCGGGTCCCAGCGCACCGGCTGGGCCCGGTAATAGCTCTCATTGGCCAGCAGGGCCGCCCCGGCCGCCCTCAGCCCGAAGGTGGGATCCTGCACCACGGGCCGGTTGCCGCGAACCGCCTCGAAAAAGTTGTGGAAGTGGTCGTAATGGGCCCCCTTGTAATCGCGGGGCGCCTCGAATACCGTTTCGCCCAGCTCCAGGGTCGGTGCCCGCCGGGCCGGCTCCATTCTGGCCCATTCGGCTTTCAGCATTTCCTGGTTGGCCTCGGTCTGGGCGATCATGGAATACCCCCCGGGGTCGGGGTCGAGCCGGGTGCGGCTGAGCCTTACGGAGTTTTGCCCTACCTCCATGGAGCCCTCGGTGCCGACCATCCGAAAGCCGCCTCCGCCCCCGCCCCCTGCGATGAAGTTGACCCGGAAGGCGGCGTTGAAGGCCGCGTGGGTTTGGGTTTTGGGAAAATCGTAAAAGGTAAGGGTAACGTCGGGCACGTCGCGCCCGTCGTTCCAGTAGCGAAGCCCCCCGGTCGAAAGGGCCCTTTCCGGGCCGTGGGAGCTCAAAATGTAGTGCAGGGTTGAGAAGGCGTGCACAAAAAGGTCGCCCGCCACCCCGGTGCCGTAATCGCGGTAATTGCGCCACCGGAAAAACCGCACGTTGTCGTAGGGAACCCTGGGGGCGGTGCCCAGAAAGGTGTCGAAGTCGACCGTATCGGGGTTGGCGTCGGGGGGAATGGGATATTGCCAGGCCCCCTCGGAGCTGTAGCGGTCGTTGTACATGTCGAGCATCACCATTTCGCCAATGGCGCCCGACTCGTAAAGTTGCTTCGCCTTTTCATTGCCCAGGGAAGACATGCCCTGGCTGCCGACCTGGCAGACTTTCCCGGTTTCTTTCTGGGCGGCAATGATCTCATGCCCTTCACGGGCATTTTGCACCATGGGTTTTTCGCAGTACACCGCCTTCCCGGCCTTGAGCGCCTCGATGGTGATCCGCTTGTGCCAGTGGTCGGGCACGGCCACGATCACAGCGTCTATATCGGGGCGCGCCAGGAGCTCCCGGTAGTCGCGCGTCAAAAAGGGGCCTTCCCCCCAGAGTTCCGTGGCGCGCTGCAGCCTGCCCGCATACAGGTCGCAAACGGCACTGAGTTTTACTCCGGGCACCTGAAGGGCCGAACGGGTATCGTAGATCCCCTGAATGCCGCAGCCGATCAGGCCGCGCTGCACCTGGTCGTTGGCAGAAAAGCCCCGTGGCTCCGCATCGGGGCGCCAGAGGATGCGGTTGGCGGGCCTGGCAGAAAGCAGGTAGGGCCCTGCCGTGAGGCCCGCGGTAAGCAGGGTGCTTTTTTTCAGGAAAGACCTTCTGGAGGGGGCAGATTTTTTCATCGGGTATGGCTTTGGTTCAAGCAGAAAGATACGCCTTTCCCGGGTCTGCCACAACCCGAAGCCGACAGTCGGGCCGGGCCTAGCCGAAGCGCTCCCGGGCCGCGGCCTGCAATCCCTCGCGGTGGTCGGGGTGGGCGATGGAGATCAGGGCATTCGCCCGTTGTTTCAGGTTTTTGCCAAAGAGGTCTACCACCCCGTATTCCGTGGCCACGAAATGGACGTGGGCCCGGGTGGTGGTAACCCCGGCCCCGTGCCTGAGGAAGGGGGTAATCTTGGAGATCCCCTTGTTGGTTACCGAAGAGAGGGCGATAATGGGCTTGCCGCCTTCCGAAAGGGAGGCCCCCCGGATGAAATCCATCTGTCCGCCTACCCCTGAATACTGCAGGCTGCCAATGGTATCGGCGCAGATCTGGCCGGTGAGGTCGATCTCGATGGCGCTGTTGATGGCCGTAACCCTGGGGTTCTGCCTGATGATGGCCGTATCGTTGGTATAGGCCGCTTCCTTGAAGTGCACCAGGGGGTTGTCGTCTATAAAGTCGTAGAGCTTCTGCGAACCGGCGGCGAAACAGGTGACGATGCTATTGGTCTCGATGGTCTTTTCCTCTCCGGTGATCACCCCCGACTCTACCAGGGGCAGGATGCCATCGGTGAACATTTCGGTATGTATGCCGAGCCGCCTGTGCCCGCCCAGGTTTCTGAGCACGGCATTGGGGATATTGCCGATCCCCATTTGCAGGGTGGCCCCGTCTTCGATCAGGGAGGCCACATGGCGGCCGATGCGCTCTTCGGTCTCTGAAATACCCCCGGCCGGATACTCGTGGATGGGTTCGCTGACCTCTACCAGGGCGTCAATCTGTTTTACGTGCAGAATGCCGTCTCCGTGGGTGCGTGGCACCCTCGGGTTGAGCAGCGCGATCACCTTTTTGGCCGTTTGTACCGCAGGCAGGGTTACATCTACCGATACCCCCAGGGAGCAATAACCGTGTTTGTCAGGGGGGGAGACCTGCACCACGGCCACGTCGAGCGGCAGGATGTTTCGGCGGAAGAGCAGGTGGATCTCGCTCAGAAAGATCGGGATGTAGTCGCCCCGGTTCGTATTGACCGTTTCCCGCACGTTGGCGCCCACAAAACAGGTGTTGATCCGGAACGAATCCCGGTAGGGCTCCCGGGCAAAAAGGACTTCCCCGTCGGTGTGGATCGAGACGATCTCCACCTCCCGCAGTTCGCGGTAGCGCTCGCAGATGGCGTTGATCAACAGGTTGGGGGTCATGGCTGCCCCCTGCACGAAGACGCGGTCTCCTGACTTGATATAAGAGGCGGCGGTTTCCAGGGAAACGATGTTCATGGATGCTGGCTTTGAAGTGAAGAGGAGGGGTTCATCGGGCGTGGGTTGGCAGGCCTTACTCCTGCGGATGGCACTCGACCGAGGTGGTCACGGCATGGGGTTGCATTTTCGGCGAGAGGTAGGGGATGCCCAGGCCCATCCCCCGCAGCACGAACAAGAGCCCGATCACCACCACAAAGGCGGGAATGGCCTTGCGCGCGACCGGGGCCCACCGCCCTTTCAGGAATTTCCCGAAAAGGGCTGCGGCGCTCATCAGCGGCAGGGTGCCCAGGCCGAAGGCCATCATGTAAAGTGCCCCCTGAGGGGCCGATGCCAGGGCCATGGCGCCGATCAGGGCCATATAGACCAGGCCGCAGGGCAAGAACCCGTTCAAAAAACCGATGGTCAGAAAGGTGTCGGGGCTGCGTCGCCTGAGCTGGCTCCCCAGGGCGGCCTGCAGCCGGCCAATCAGCCGGTAGAGGGGTCGGGTGAGCTTCCATCCGCGGAAATAGCGGGCAGGGATGAGCACAGAGGCAATCATCACCAGCCCCAGAACAATGGATAATTTCTGTTGGAAACCAAACAAGTACAGGCCTTTGCCCACCAGCCCAAAGACCAGGCCGATCAGGCCATATGCCAGCGCCCGCCCCAGGTGGTACAGGCCCAGCTGCCCGTATCTCAGGGCCTTCCGCTCCCGGTCAAGGGGCAGCATAAAGGCGATGGGCCCGCACATCCCGATGCAGTGCAGGCTGCCCATGAGGCCGAGGAGGAAAGCGGTTGCTATCATGATTTAATTTGGCAATTAGCGAATTAGCGAATTAGCCAATTGGTGTTGCCAGCCTGTTTGTTCTATATAGGAATTGCCAAATTGCCAAATTGCCAAATTGCCAAATTCGCTAACTAATAAGTTATCCGCTCCCTGAACAGATAGGGTTTCCCCTTATACGTCCAGTTCACGCGGATGTCCCAGCGACCATCCAACAAGCGGCTAGCGGGTATGAGCTGAAGCGTGTCGGAGTTTTGAATGGGAAATTCAAAATCCAATTGCTTATTGGACGGTCTGTACAGGGACACTTTTCCGTCAATGCCCTGAAGGTCCATCCCTTTCGGGAAGCGGATCCCCAGGCCTCCGGAGATGCGAAGCACCTCTACCTGGCCGCCGAAAAGCTCCAGGTTGCGCGAGGCGTCGAGGTCTTGCTGGTATTCAAGTTCTTTCCGGTAGTATTCCTCGGTGACCAGGTCGTGGTCGGCCCTCGGGTCGCTGTTGGCCACCACCACGAAATACATGATGAAGGAGATGAAGGCCACAAAGGCCAGCACGATGCCGGTACCCCAGTTAAATTTCATGTTCGTTCCTTATTTATAAGATCGGGGGGCCAAAAAGCGGACGGTGGCCGTCTCGATGAGCGCGTCCCCGCTGTAGACCCCGATTTTCAATTTATCCTTGTCGCCGTTCAGGGCGGCGCTGTTAATATCCACAAAGACGGTCCCTTCAGCCAGGTTCTCTGCAGGAACCTCAAACCCATCCCCCTTCACGAAGGTAATCGTGCCCCGGTGCGACAGCAGCCGGAAGCTCACATCGGGGACCTCGCGGGAGGTCTTGTTGATCAGTTTATAGGTGTACACGTTGCGGATCGTATTCTCATCCATGCGCTGGTAGAGCTGCCCGGGAAGGCGGAGTATGGTGGCTTCAAGGTCATTGCGCAGGAAAAGCATGCCGACCAGGGTGCCGATCAGCACCACGAGCACCGCTGCATACCCCTTCATACGGGAGGTGAACCGGAACTTTTCCTTTTTGACGATTTCGTCTTCACTGGCATAGCGGATCAGGCCAATGGGCAGGCCGACCTTTTCCATGACCGTATCGCACTCGTCGATACAGGCCGTGCAGTTGATGCACTCAAGCTGGGTGCCGTTTCGGATGTCAATCCCGGTCGGGCAGACGTGCACGCATTGCTTGCAGTCGATGCAGTCGCCATACCCAAGGGCTTCCCGGTCTTCGTCCTTGCGGTACTTCTTCCGGCCCTGTTCCCGTTCGCCCCGCTTGTGGTCATAGGCCACCACCACCGACTTGTTGTCGAGCAGCACCCCCTGCATGCGCCCGTAGGGGCAGGCAATGATGCAGACCTGCTCGCGGAACCAGGTGAACACAAAATAGAACACCCCGGTGAAGATCAGCAGGGCGGCCAGGGTGCCCAGGTGGGCTGCAGGCCCGTCGGTAATATACTGGAGCAGCCGGTCGCTCGAAATGAGGTAGGCCAGAAAGATGTTGGCGATCAGGAAGGAAATCAGGAAAAAGACCGTCCATTTCAGCAGGCGCTTCCGGATCTTTTCCCCGTTCCAGGGCATGCGGGCCAGGCGCATTTGCGCCCCGCGGTCTCCGTCGATCCAGTATTCGATGCGCCTGAAGACCATTTCCATGAAAATGGTTTGCGGGCACATCCAGCCGCAGAAGATGCGGCCAAAGGCAACGGTGAACAGGGCCACAAAGATCACCCCTATGATCATGGAGATCACGAAGAGGTGAAAGTCCTGGGGCCAGAACGGGAACCCGAAGATGTTGAAACGCCGTTCCAACACGTTGAACATCAGAAACTGGTTGCCGTTCACCTTGATAAACGGGGCGGCAAACAGGAAGGCCAGCAGGAAATAACTCACCCACTTGCGGTAGGTGTAATACCGGCCGCTTGGCTTCTTCGGGAAGATCCAGGCTCGTTTGCCCTCCTCGCTGATGGTAGCGATCGAATCCCGGAAGCGCTCGTCTTTTTCGCTCATTTCAGGTCACTTTCATAGGTCATGGGGCGCAGAAGCAGGGCTACTCCCCTGATTCCGTCGCCGGAAGCTCCACCGAAACCTCAGCTTCCGCCTCGGTGGCTGTGGAATCGGCTTCCTGGGTTGCCCCTTCGGCTGCCGGGGCGTCCGGGTCCACATACAGGTCTCCTTCGGGCGCCTTGGCGTCGGGCGGGTTGGTGCCTTTCATATTGATCACATAGCTGGCCACCTGGGCAATCTCACTCGGTTTGAGGGTTGATTTCCAGGAAACCATGCCCTTGCCGTCGCGTCCGCCTTCCGAAATCGTATTGAATACATTGCCGATGCCGCCCCCCAGGATCCAGTAGTCGTCGGTCAGGTTAGGCCCGATCGAACCACCGCCGTCCGTTTTGTGGCATACGGCGCAATTGGTGTTGAAGATGGCCTGCCCGGCCTGCAGGTCGGAGGCTTCGGTCAGCAATTCCACGGTGCTGGCGTCGATCAGGTCCTTGGCTGTTTTGCGGTATTCCTCCACAGCCTGGCGCGCTTCGGCCATCTCCTGTTCAAACTCTTCTTTCTGGGTGTAATCTCCCAGGATATGGAAACGCACCAGGTAGACTCCGGCAAAGAGGATGGTCCCGTAAAAGAGGTAGATCCACCAGGGGGGCAGGCGGTTGTCGAGCTCCTTGATGCCGTCGTAGTCGTGGTCGATGATGATCTCCCCTTCTTCGGCGATCGGGCGGCTGGCCGTGAGCTTTTCGTAGACGCGCTTGCCCCAGGCCCATTCCCGGGGTTTTTGGCTGGCTTCCAGGTAGCGTTGCTTGGCTTCTTCAGACAGGGTCTGGAACATGATGTTCTCAATGGACTTGAGGATCATCTCGATGGCGATGAGCAACAGCAGCACCATCAGCAGGAAGAACTGTGTGATCGGATAGGCGATAAAGGCCGGCTGGTCGCCTGAGTCGATGAAGTATTCCATCAATCCCAGGATCAGGAAAAACAGGACGGGGACGCGAATCCAGGACGGTATTGAATTTCTCATTTTTCAGAAGGGTTTGGTTGTTGGTCATCGTCTAAGGGCAATTCGCTCATCTCCCGGATGTGCTTCTTGGAGGCCGTGAGCACCCACCCGAACAGGGCCAGGAAGAAAACGAAGAACAGGATCAGGGAAAACATGGGGTAGGCAGCTACCCCTTCGATGTTTTCCAGATTTTGCTGTATGAATTTCATCATGGCTTATCGGTTTTGGGTTACTTCGGTCTGGCCTTCGATCTTGATGTCGGTGCCGAGGCGCTGCAGGTAGGCGATCATGGAAACGATCTCCCGGTCGCGCATTTGAACGAAGGGAAGCCCGTTTTCCTGGGCGTATTTCTTTTCCTCTTCGTACGAACGGGCGAATTCCGGATCGGTGTACAGGTTTTTCTCGATCTGCTCGGCCTGGGCTGCCATTGCGGCCTGGGCCCCTGAAATGTCCTCGTCGGTATAGGGGACGCCCAGGGTTACCATGGCCCGCATCTTGGCTTCCACGCCGCTGCGGTCATGCTCGTTGCGAACCAGCCACTGGTAGGCCGGCATGATGGAGCCCGAGGAGGTGCTCTGCGGGTCGTACATGTGGTTCAGGTGCCAGCTGTCGGAATATTTGCCGCCTACCCGTAGCAGGTCGGGCCCGGTGCGCTTGCTGCCCCAGAGGAAGGGGTGGTCGTACACGTATTCGCCTGCCTTGGAGTATTCCCCGTAGCGTTCCACTTCGCTGCGGAAAGGACGGATCATCTGGGAGTGGCATCCGACGCACCCTTCGCGTATATAGAGGTCGCGACCCTCCAGTTCGAGGGGGGTGTAGGGTTTTACGCTGGTGATGGTCGGGATATTGGATTTGACCAGCAGGGTTGGGATGATCTGCACGACACCCCCGATCAGGATGGCCACGGTGGTCAAAACGGTAAAACGCACGGGCAGGCGCTCAAGCCAGGTGTGGTACTTCTCGCCGGCCAGGCGACGTGCCGATACGCGTACCAGGGCCGGGGCCTCGGCCAGCTCGTCTTCGACCTTGCTGCCCGAGCGGATGGTGGCGATGATATTGTAGAGCATGACCAGCATCCCTGCCAGGTAGAGGGTGCCGCCTATGGCCCGCATCCAGTACATGGGGATGATTTCATGGACGGTTTCAAGGAAGTTTCCGTATACCAGGGTGCCGTCGGGGTTGAAGTCTTTCCACATCAGGGCCTGGGTGAAGCCAGACACGTACATGGGCAGGGCGTAAAGCACGATCCCCAGGGTGCCGATCCAGAAGTGGAAGTTGGCCAGGGGGGTAGAGTGCAGGCGCGTCTTGAACATTTTGGGCACCAGGTAGTAGATCATCCCAAAGGTGAGGAAGCCGTTCCAGGCCAGGGCCCCCACGTGAACGTGGGCGATGATCCAGTCGCTGAAGTGGGCGATGGCGTTGATGTTTTTCAGGGAAAGCATGGGGCCCTCGAAGGTGGCCATCCCGTAGCCCGTGATGGCTACCACCATGAACTTGAGCACGGGGCTGGTCCTGACTTTGTCCCAGGCGCCCCTCAGGGTCAGCAGCCCGTTGATCATCCCTCCCCAGGAAGGGGCGATGAGCATCACCGAGAAGGTTACCCCCAGGTTCTGCGCCCAGTCGGGCAGGGCAGAGTACAGCAGGTGGTGCGGCCCGGCCCAGATATAGATGAAGATCAGGGACCAGAAGTGCACGATGGAAAGGCGGTACGAATAGATGGGCCGGTTGGCAGCCTTGGGCACGAAATAGTACATCAGGCCCAGGAAGGGGGTGGTCAGGAAGAAGGCCACGGCGTTATGCCCGTACCACCACTGTACCAGGGCATCCTGCACCCCGGCGTAGACCGAGTAGCTTTTCAGGGCGCTCACCGGGAGCTCCAGGCTGTTGAAGATATGCAGCACGGCCACGGTCACGAAGGTGGCCAGGTAAAACCAGATGGCCACGTAGAAATGCCGCTGGCGGCGGCGCAGCATGGTGCCGATGAGGTTCCACCCGAAAGCGACCCAGACCACGGCGATGGCCAGGTCGATCGGCCATTCGAGCTCGGCGTATTCTTTGGAGGTGGTGATGCCCAGGGGCAGGGTAATGGCGGCCGCCACAATGATCAGCTGCCAGCCCCAGAAATTGATGTTGCTGAGCACGTCGCTGAACATGCGCGCCTTCAGCAGGCGCTGTGTGGAGTAATAGACGCCGGCGAAAAGGGCGTTCCCCACGAAGGCGAAGATCACCGCATTGGTGTGCAGCGGGCGCAGGCGCCCGAAACTCAGCCAGGAGATCCCGTCGGTCAGGTTCGGGAACAGGAACATGAAGGCCAGAAGCAGCCCGACCAGCATCCCGACCACGCCCCAAAGCATGGTCGCGTACAGGAACTTCTGGACGATCTTGTTGTCGTAATGAAATTGCTGAACTTCCATAAAAAAGAATTTAGTTGGATTGTTTAGGTTTATTAAGCGGGGGCTCTTCGGCCGCGTCTTTGACGAGTTCGTCCTCGAAAAGCATGCGTACAGATGGGGTGTAGGGATCGTCAAATTGCCCCTTGCGAACCGAAAGGATGAAAATGACAAAAAAGAGCAGGGCTACAGCCACGCTGATAGCCAGCAACATGTAGATTACGCTCATACCCACGTAAAATTTGCCTGTAAAACTAGACCGAAGGTCATGCTGAAAATATGATAATTATCAGTGTTTACCTAGTATTAATGCCAGTTTTCTTAATGTTTTCGGCCGTGATGCCCCGGCCAATCCAGTTGGTGGCGGCCGTGGTAAAGGCCACGATGCTGATCGAACTGAGCGGCATCAGGATGGCGGCGATCACGGGCTGCAATTGGCCGGTGACGGCAAAATAGAGCCCCACCAGGTTGTACAGGAGCGAAAGCCCGAAACTCAGCCTGATCACCCCTATTGCCTTGCGGGCCGTGGCCAGGAACGAGTCGAGGGAGGCAAACCGCCGGCTGTCGAGGATGGCATCACAGGCGGGGGTAAAAAGGTTCGCATCTTCCGAAACAGCGATGCCCACATCGCTTTGGGCAAGGGCCCCGGCGTCGTTCAGGCCGTCTCCCACCATGGTGACCTTGCGGCCCTCCTGTTGCAGCTCGCGCACGAACAGCAGCTTCTCTTTTGGCTTCTGGTTGAAATACATGGGGGTGAGGGGGGGCAACAGCTCTTGCAGGGCCTCTTTTTCCCCTTCATTGTCGCCCGAGAGCACGGCCAGCGAATAGCGCCCCGACAGTCTCCCGAACAGGGCCCCGGCCCCTTCCCGGTAGCTGTTCAGGATGGTAAAACACCCTTTGTAATCGTCGTTGGAGCTCACGTGCACCTCGGTGCCCGCCTTGCTGCCTGCCCCGTCGGCGCGGACGAAATCGCGGGAGCCCACTTTGATGTGGTGCCCGTCGGCCCGCCCTTCGAGGCCGCGGCCCAGGTGTTCTTCAAAGGCCTCCAGGGGCACGATGTTGTAAGGCGCCAGCTGCCGGTAAAGCGCCTGGCTTAAGGGGTGCCCTGACGCCCGAAGTACATTCTTGAGCACGGCCGCCTCCCGCTCGCTCAACTGAATGCCCGTATAGCGGATGTCGTTCTTCTGGGTGGTGCTGATCGTACCGGTCTTGTCAAAGATCAGGGTGTCTGCCTGGGCCATGCGCTCCAGCGATTCGGTGTCCTTTACGTAAAACCCCTTCCGGCCGAAAATGCGCAACAGGTTTCCAAGGGTAAAGGGGGCCGCCAGGGCGATGGCGCAGGGGCAGGCAATGATGAGCACGGCGGTCAGCACGTTGAGGGAACGAGACGGGTCTATGAACAGCCATACGACCCCTGCGACCGCGGCAATGGTGAGGATCGCCAGGGTAAAGCGCTTGCCGATGCGGTCGGTCAGGTTCCTGAACGAGGTTTTGGGGGCTTTGGAGAAGGCCGAATCGCTCCAGAGCTCGGTGAGGTAGCTTTGCGAGACCGGCTTGAGCACCTCTACCTCGATGACCCCCTGCAGCTGCTTGCCCCCGGCGTAGATGCGGTCTCCGGCCTGCTTGCGCACGGGCCGGGCCTCCCCGGTCACAAAACTGTAGTCGATCTCGGCCTGCCCGCCCATCAGTATGGAATCTGCAGGGATCAGGGAATTGTTGCGGATCAGCAGGCGGTCGCCCCGTTCGACCTGGTACACCGGCACGTTCTCTTCCCCGCCCCCCGGCCTGATGCGGGTCACGGCGATCGGGAAATACGATTTGTAATCGCGTTCGAAAGACAGGTAGGAATAGGTGCGCTGCTGGAAGAATTTGCCCAGCAGCAGGAAAAAAACCAGGCCCGACAGGCTGTCGAAAAACCCGCTTCCCCAGTCGAAGGCAATTTCGACCGTGCTCCTCAAAAAGAGGACCAGTATGCCCAGGGCAATGGGCACGTCGATGTTGAGGATGCCGGCGCGCAGGCCTTTGTAGGCAGTCTTCAGGTAGCCCGACCCGGAGTAGAAGACCACGGGCACCGAAAAGCTGAACATCAGCCAGCGGAATAGCCCCTTGTACTGCTCCAGCCAGAATTCCCCGGTCTCAAAATATTCCGGGAAGGAGAGGAACATGATGTTCCCGAAGGCGAAACCGGCCACCCCGAGCTGGTAGATCAGGGTGCGGTCCTTTTTGGGCTCCCTGCCGCTGTACTGTTCGAGGGTAATGGAGGGCTCGTACCCGATGGCCCCGAGCAACTGCACCAGTTCCTTCAGGCTCACGCGCTGCGAATCGTAGTGCACCCGGGCCTGCTTTTTGGGGAAGTCTACCTGGCTGCTGAGCACCCCCGGGTGCAGCTTGTTGAGGTTTTCCAGCACCCAGATGCACGAGCTGCAGTGGATATGGGGAATGGAGAGGTTGATCACATGGTGGGTGCCATCCTGGAAGTCCAGGAGGCGCCCGGCAATCTCAGGGTCGTCGAGAAAATCGTATTTGCCTTCTTCCAGCTTCGGCGTCTGGCCGGCTCCCCCCTGCAGCTCGTAGTAATAGTCGAGCTTGTGGTCGCGGAAGATCTTGTACACGGTCTTGCAGCCGTTGCAACAGAAATCTTTCCCGTCGTAGGACAGGGATTCAGACCCGCAGGGTTCGCCGCAATGGAAGCAGGGCTTTTCCTCCATAGGTAATAGTTGTCATATTAAAGGTAGGGGTTTCGTAAAACCCCTCCAAAAATCCGGAGACTGCCCGCCCTAAAAGATGACAATTATCAATTTCCGAAAATCTCAAAAAAGAGCTATTTTTACGGAAAGGATCAGATTTTGGAACCTATGGATAACCGCTGTGAGAATTGTATTGTCCGAAAATTCAATGCCTTACGGGCAATGAGCAAGGAAGAGCTGAAGGCTGTTTCTGACAGCAAGGTTATGCGGAAAGTCAAAAAGGGCGAACTTATCTTCGATGAAGGGGAAAAGCTCGGGGGGGTCTACTGCGTTCGCAACGGGGTTTCCAAGCTCGCCAAACTAAGCTCGAACGGAAAGGACCAGATCGTGAAGCTCGCCTCCAAGGGCGAGGTACTCGGCCAGCGTTCGGTGGTGGCTGAGGAGCATTCCAACCTGAGCGCCACGGCCGTTAACGACATGGAGGTCTGTTTTGTGCCCAAAGAGGCCATCGTCAACACCCTGCACAAAAACCCTGATTTCACCTTTGAGGTCTTGCGGCACATGGCCCACGACCTGCGCGAAGCCGACGACGTGATCGTGAATATGTCGCAGAAGACGGTCAAGCAACGCATTGCAGAGGCCCTGCTCTACCTGAAAAACCGCTTCGGGGAAGATGCCGACGGATTCCTCACCCTGGTGCTTTCAAGGGAAGATATCGCCAATGTGGTCGGTACGGCCACCGAATCGTGCATCCGCATCCTTTCCGATTTCCGGAAGGAAGGCCTGATCAAGACCTCCGGCAAGCGGATGGCCATCGTGGATGCGCGTAAATTGCAGGACCTGGTGGACGGCTTCTGATCAGATCCACCCTTTTTTTTCATTACCTGACAGTTATCATTCTTTTCCTCAGGGGGCCTGTTCTAAATTTACCCCACTTAGAACCGCTCTGCCATGGAACGAATATTGATCCCGACTGATTTTTCCAGAGCTGCCGGAAACGCCACCGACTACGCACTGTCATTTTTTAAGGGCTGCGGTTGCACCTTTCAATTCCTGAACACCTACACTCCCGACTTTATCAACAGCCGGGTGATGGCGGTGACCCCCATTACCGGCATGGAGGAAGACCATATGCAGCGTCGCTCAGAGGAGGGCCTGCAGTATCTGGTTGAGCGCATGGAGCGGGATTATCCCGATTCCGGCAACCTGTATGAAACCGTTTCTTCCTTCAGCCTGCTTCCGGAAGAAATCCGCGAGCGGGTGGCGCTGGGGCAAACGGACCTCATCGTTTCAGGGACTACCGGGGCCACAGGCCTCAAGGAGGTTTTCATGGGCAGCAATACGGTTCGCATCCTTCGGGCAGCCTCTTCCTGTCCGGTGCTGGTGGTGCCGGAAGAGTCAGCCTTTAAGGCGCCTGAAAAAATCGTCTTTGCCACCGATTTCACACGGCCTTTTACGGGGTCTCAGCTAGACCTGATCCACTTTTTCGCAACCCGCTTCCACTCCGAACTCCAAATTGTGCACATCGGCACGGAAGACGCCCTGAGCAGCCTGCAGCAATTCCACAAAAAGGAATTGTTCCTGGAACTGGAGCTCTTAAGCCCGAAGATGCAATGGGTAGCCTCAGAGACCAGCAAGGCGTCAGACCTGCAAAAGGTCATTGCTGAAGCGGGCATCGACATGATGATCCTGGTCAGGAATGAACACAGCCCGGTAGAGGAGTTGTTGCGCGAACCGGTAGTCAAGCGCATGGCGTTCCATACGCCCATCCCGTTGCTGGTAATCCCTCAGGCCTCGCTTTGAACGGCTGCCTGCGCCTATTCCCTCGGAATGGGGCAATCTTCATAGAAATCCTCGAAGGTCTTTTGGGTATCCCACGCATCGGTCAGGACCTTGTAAACCATTAGCAAGACCAGGGCCTGGCCGGTCACGGTCGCGAAAAAGATCCAGACAAAACGCACATTCAGGGCGGCGGCCACTGTCAGGAGCACCAGAAAAATGGTGGTGATCCATACCCAGTCCATGGCTTTTATTTTCATGTCGTACAATTTTAGCAGTAGATTACTGTTCCCCCTCCCATGTGCCCGGGCATTCAGGAGGGTGGGTTGGGCCGGTTGTCTGAAGTCAGGGTAAGTTACAAAAATCACCCTTCCCGGGGCGTTAAGGGAAACCTAAATCGGGGAGGTTTCAGGAATTCAGGCCGGGCATGGGCTTGGGCACTTCCCCCAAGTCAAAAGGGTTGAAGTGGTTTCGTGCAAAAAGGTACCAGACCGTGGCAGAAATGGCCGGTTTCTGGTCGGCGTGCTGCCAGAGCGGATCCCGCCCGAAGGTGCTTCCCGGGTTGGCGGTGTAGGGCAGGGCCTTCAATTCAGGGTGCAGGCGGCTGGGTACGGCCGATTGCTCCAGCGATCTTAGGAGCCTGCGGTAGGGGCCTTCCTGCCCGGCAACCTGCAGGGCCAGGGCCATTTGTGCGCTCCCTTCCAGCCAGATCACGTCCCGGTCCGTGTCAAAGCAATATCCTGCAACTTCCTGTTGGGTCTGGCTGTGACGCTGGACGTTGTAAAACCGGCTGGCCGTTTCGAGCATGGGAGCAGCCGCCTCACCCCAGATCAGGACCGAAAGGGTATGCAGGTCGAGCGCATGGTCGTACCGCCCCCCGGAACGTTCGGTGAGCAACAGGGACTCGGCCCCATCCCAGCGTTCCCGCTGCAGGAATTCGAGCAATCTCCTGTGGAATTCGTCAAAGCCGGAAACTGCCGCGTAGGCGGTAATCATGCCCTCCGTAACCCGGGCGATGGCGCTGCCGTCTTCATTGCGCCCCCCGCGCAGGCCTCCGTCAGGGTCCTGCAGGCTGCGCAGCCAGGCATCGAGCCGGCTGATCATGGCATCATACTCGTGCGAGCCGTACGAGAGCCGGTGCTGCCTAAGGGCAATCAGCAACCAGGCATTGTCTCCCATCCACACCCGCGAAGCGTTGGCGCCCAGGGTATCCCGGAACTGGTAAAAACCTCCCCCGGTTGCCTCGAATTCTGTTTCGAGGCGTTCCTGGAAAAAATCGAAAATCAGCCGGGCCTTTTCGGGCTGCCCGGTTTGGAGGAACAGGAGGGCTGCCAGGGCGTTGTCGTAGAGGGAGACGAAATTGGTTTGGGAAGCACTTTCTACAAGGCCGTTGGGATGTTGCATCTGCATCACCCATTCCACGCCGCTTTCGAAAGGGCTCAGGACCTCCCCGGGCCGGGACCAATCGATCTTTTTCTGCACGGGTTCCAGGGAATCCGGAGTGGTGGGGGCTGCCTTGCCGCTCCATAAGCAAAGGGTGCCCAGCATCAGGGTTATGGTTGCAGTTCGCATGACTTGGGGTTGTATATCACAAAGGTACGGCCGGGTGCCCCGGGGAGGGGTGCGATCCGTTGAAAACAGGGGAGTTCTCGACCAACGACACCTTGTCAGACCATTTATCCGGGATATCGGGTTTTTACCTGATAGGCCCACCTGCAGTTGGTCGATAACACCGAACGTTTACAGGGAGTTGAAGGCAAATGGCAGGCGAATTCCCCGAAATGGGGTTATAGATGCGGAAAAATGGAAAAGCTTTCCTATCTTTGCCTTGTTGTGTTGTGTTCCCCGAAAGGGGAATTGGGTCGGCGGCACACAGTGCCGCATCCCATGAAAGGCTTTCCGATTACGGGAGGCTTTTTTTTATGGCCGGTGGCAGGCCAGGCCTCATGGATCGAGTTCCCCCCGGGGCTGCGCCCTTTACCCCCGGGAACAAGATACTTCCC
>CAYWZF010000039.1:0-8099 GCA_964461555.1 uncultured Robiginitalea sp.
ATGGCGTGAGCCAGCGCGTGAACAATGGGCGGCTGGCTGATTCCGGCCACCACCCCGCGCTTCCCGGCTCCGCCCACCGCAATGGGCTTGCCCCGCAGCCCCGGGTTGTCTAGCTGCTCCACGGAGGCGAAAAAGGCGTCCATGTCTACGTGGATGATCTTGCGTATGATTTCGCCTTCGGGCATACGCAAATTTAGGTATATTTAAGCGCAGGACCCCTGCCGGTTCTGTGTGGCAACATGATAGAGATCGAACGTAAATTTCTGGTCAGAGACACTTCCTACCGCGAAGCCGCCACTTCCCACATCGAAATGGTGCAGGGGTTCCTCAACACCGACCCGGCTAAGACCGTCAGGGTGCGCCGCATGGGCCGTGAGGCCTGGATTACCGTGAAGGGAAAAACAGACAAAGGCGGGACTACACGGCGCGAATGGGAATACCCTATCCCGGTAAAGGAGGCCGAGGAACTGATAAAGATCTGCAAGCCCGGGGTGGTGCACAAGAAGCGGTACCACGTGCCAGTGGGCGACCACCTTTTTGAGGTAGATGAATTCCTGGATGAAAACGAGGGGCTCATTCTGGCAGAGGTCGAACTGAAAAACCCGGCCGAACCCTTCGAGAAGCCGGCCTGGCTGGGGCGCGAAGTAACCGGTGACCCAGCCTACTACAATTCACAGCTGAGCCTTAAACCCTTCAAGACATGGCATACCTGAGATCACCCTTTTTAATGATTGTTCTGTACTGCCTGCTTTTCGCCTGTTCAGAGAACCCCGGGGCCGTGCAGCCACCCGGTTCTGCCCTCCCGGAGGCGCAAACCCATGAAGAGTCAGGGGCAGAGCTCCGCCAGCGCCTCGAGTCGGAAGGGTACCAGCTCTTTGACTATGTAGATGCCAAAACCGGCGACACCATCTTGATGCAACAATACTTTATCGCCTTTCTGAAGAGCGGGCCGGTACGGTCTCAGAACCGGGCAGAGGCCGACAGCCTGCAGGCCCTGCATATGGCCCACCTGGGCCGGATGTACGAGGAAGGCTATGCCGATATTTCGGGCCCGTTCGGGGATGATGGTGAGATCAGGGGCATTACCATCTACAATGTACCCACCCTTGCCATGGCCGACAGCCTGGCCAACCTCGACCCCTCGGTCAGGGCCGGAAGGCTGGTCATTGAGGTGCACCCCTGGTGGGCTGCCAAGGGGTTCCCGCTGCGCTGAGGCATCAGCGCGCGCTTTTGAATTGCTTCAGGAAACGGATGTCGTTTTCGCTCAGCAGGCGGATGTCCGGAATCTGGTACAGCAACAGCGCAATGCGGTCGATCCCCATCCCAAAAGCAAAGCCCGAATATTCCCTGGAATCGATCCCGCAGTTGTCGAGCACGTTGGGGTCTACCATCCCGCAACCCATGATTTCAAGCCAACCCGTGCCCTTGGTCATGCGGTAGTCGGTCTCGGTCTCAAGGCCCCAGTACACGTCGACCTCGGCGCTCGGCTCCGTGAACGGGAAATAGGAGGGGCGCAGGCGGATCCGGGATTTTCCGAACAGGGCCGTGGTAAAGTATTGCAGGGTTTGCTTCAGGTCTGCAAACGAAACCCCCTTGTCGATGTACAGCCCTTCGACCTGGTGGAAAAAACAGTGGGAGCGGGCCGAGATGGCCTCGTTCCGGTAGACACGCCCCGGCGAGATGGTGCGGATGGGCGGTTTGTGGTTTTCCATATAACGAACCTGCACCGAGGAGGTATGGGTGCGCAGCAATATATCCGGGTCGGTCTGGATGAAGAAGGTATCCTGCATGTCGCGGGCCGGATGGTATTCGGGCAGGTTCAGGGCGGTAAAGTTATGCCAGTCGTCTTCGATCTCGGGCCCTTCCGAAACGGTGAAGCCAATGCGGGAAAAGATATCGATGATCCGGTCTTTGACGATGGAGATCGGGTGCTTGGAACCCAGCTCAAAGGGCTCCCCGGGCCGGGTGAGGTCTCCAAAGCGCGATTCCGTGGCTTTCCCCGCCTGCAGGGTGGCCCGGAGGGTTTCGATCTTTTCGGTGGCAGCATTTTTAAGCTCATTCACCGTAAGGCCGAATGCCTTCTTCTCGTCTGCCGGAACCTCTTTCAGGGCGGCGAAGTAGGTATTGAGCAACCCTTTCTTGCCGAGGTACTTGATCCGGAATTCTTCCAGGGCCTGCTCAGAATCGGCCTGGAAGGCCCGTACCTCTTCCAGGTCTTTTTTCAGTTGGTCGATCATCTTGCCTAATCTTTGCCCCGCCAGCAGCCGGCGGCTGTGCAGGGCTGAGTCAAAGGTACACATTTCCGGCAACTGGCGGAATACCGCCAGGGCCTAAAACGGGCTAGGTGGCCCAGCAGGCTCTACGCTTCTATATGGTCGCGCACCCATGCGACACAGGCCTCGAACGAAGGAAAGATGCGATCTTCGGGCACCAGGTCGGGAATGATGTCGATGCGTTCAAGCAGGTAGCGGGGCTGCTCCTGAATATTTACAAGCAGAACGGTTATGTTTTTTTTCTGCAGGGAAGTCACTACTTCTTCCATGGCGTACAGGCCTGACTGATCTATATAGGGCATGCGCCCCATGCGGATGATGACCGCCCGGGCCGATTCAGGAATCTGTTCGGCCAGTTGCAGAAAATCGCGGGCCGTTCCAAAGAACAGGGGCCCCTTGAGGTGTTTGATAAAGACTACTTTCTTGAGGCCTTCAGGGAAATCGCGTTCATCGGGCCAGGCTTTTTCTTTTTCCAGGGGTTTGACATCTGAGCTCATCACCATCAGGTCTCCGATCTTTTTCATGAACATGAGGGAGGCGATGATCAACCCTATCCCCACGGCGTAGACCAGGTTCCAGAGGGCCGAGAGCAGCAAAACCACCACCAGTACCACCACCTCAGAGCTCAACCGCAATGGCCCCAGCCTGATATCCCGGGGCAGACTCGGGATGGCCTTCAACCCCTTGTAGTCGATCACGCTGATGCCGACGGTGATCAGGATTCCGGCCAGAACGGCCGCAGGTATTTGGGAGGCCACGGGCCCCAGGGCGAGCAGCACCACGAGCAGCAGCACGCCGGCCACCATGCCCGAGAGACGCGTCTTGCCCCCTGAATTGATGTTGACCACGGTGCGTATGGTGGCCCCGGCCCCCGGGATGCCCCCGAAGAGAGCCGCAAGGCTGTTTCCGATGCCCTGCCCCACCAGTTCCTTGTTGGGCTGGTGCCGGGTTTTGGTCATGTTGTCGGCCACCACCGAAGTGAGCAGGGAATCGATGGAGCCCAGCAGGGCCAGGGTAAAGGCTGAGAACAGGAAGGGGAGCACCTGTGGCAGGCTGAACTGGGTAAGGATCTCTATCCGGGGAAGGGGGAAGCCCTCGGGGATTTGCTGGATGGGCCGGTAATTCAGGCCCAAGGCAAAGGCTGCCCCTGAAACGAGCACCAGGGCCACAAGGGTGCTGGGGATGGCCCGCGTTATTCTGCGAAAGCCATAGATGACGCCTATGGTCACCAGGCATAGGGCGAGTTCGAGCCCGTTGGTCTGTTTGACGGCCCTGCCCAGCACCCTGAGGGTGCCCAGTACCCCTGAGGATTCCTGGGCGGCCATGCTGCGGGCTTCGCGGGTGATCACCTCGTCGGTGTAGATTTCGGACCGGCGCGCCAGTTCGGGGAAATCCTCAAGCACGGGAATGCCCTCCTCGGCTTCTTCCTTCAGGATTTTTGTGAGGATGGCAGCCTCAGCCTTCACGCGGAATTTGGCGGTGAGCTCCTCGTCTTCCTTGGGGTAGTAGCCCAGGGCCGGCAAGAGCTGCGTGATGAGGATGATCACGCCGATGGCCGTCATGAACCCCGATACCACGGGGTAGGGGATATATCGGATATAGCGCCCCAGGCCAATAAGTCCCAGGCCGATCTGCATCAGGCCAGCCAGCAGGAAAATGGCCAGGATGGTGGGGAGGGCCTTTTCAAGATTTCCCTGGTTCAGGGCCACGACCGACCCGACCACCAGCATGCTCACCGCGGTCATGGGTGCTGTTGGCCCGGAGATCTGGGTGGAGGTGCCCCCGAACAGGGCCGCGAAAAAGCCGATGAAGATGGCGCCGTACAAACCGGCGCTGGCCCCGAGGCCCGAGCTGACGCCGAAGGCAAGGGCAAGGGGGAGGGCCACGATGCCAGCCGTGACACCCCCGAACAGGTCGCCCCGAAAATGGGCAAAAATGGTTTTCATGCCGGGAAAGGTTATTCCAGCCTGAAAATTAGGACAAATCAGCCAAATAAAACCGAACTTAAGTTACACAAGGCCACTGCCGGCATCCAAATTTTCGGAGCCCCTATTCATTGAAAAAAATCACTTCGCCGGTGCTCACGTCATACATGCCCCCCACGATGGCAATTTCCCCGAACTTTTCCATATCGCTTAAGATCTTGCTCTGCGACCGGATGTTTTCCAGGGCCATATGTACGTTCATTTCGGCCACGGCATCAACAAAAGCCAAGTTCCCCGAGTTCCGGAGCGATTCGTCTTTGGGCTCCTTCACGGCGGCCACGGCCGGCTCGATCTTGTAGATCAGGGAAGTAAGGTGGCCCATGCGGGCGTGGTCGCAGGCCCCCTTTATGGCCCCGCAACTGGTGTGCCCGAGCACCACCAGCAACTTGCTGCCTGCCAGCTTGCAGGCAAACTCCATGCTGCCCAGGATATCCTGGTTGATAAAGTTTCCGGCGATGCGTATGCTGAAAATATCACCCAGCCCCTGGTCGAAGACGAGTTCGGCCGAAACCCGCGAATCGATGCAGCTCAGAATGGTCGCAAATGGGAACTGCCCGTCGGCCGTCTCGTTCACCTGTTCGAGCAGGTTGCGGTTGGCCTTCAGGTTGTTCTGGAATCGCTGGTTTCCCTCCTTGAGGAACTGCAACGCCTTTTCAGGCGTCATGGTTGCCTGCGTCTCTTTGGTATGTGCCTTCATGCTTTGGTCGGGTTGTAATGGTCTACTTTGGGTCGGAGTTTGAAAAATTCGGTATAGCTGGGCGGGTTCTCCATCTGGCCGCGCTCGGAGATCAGCAAAATATCGATCTGGCGCGCCCGCGCCGTTGTCGTGAAATCGTCCAGGATTTCAATGATGTCGTTGTCGAGGTAGCGCGTCTTGCGCACATCCAGCTCAAGATAGGTGTTTTCGGGCAAACGGTCGAGTTCCTTCAAAATAGCCCCCTTGTTGATGAAGGTGACCTCCTCGGCCAGGGTCATCCTGATCCGGTGGCGGCCGTTGCTTTTGTCTTCGATATGCAAAAAGTGCGAATTCTGGTAGCTCTTGATCAGGATCACGATGATGCCCACCGTAAGCCCGAGCAGGATGCCCACCAGCAGGTCGGTGAACACGATGCCGATGGCGGTGACGGTAAAGGGGACGAACTGTTTCCAGCCCTTGGCGTACATCTGCCGGAACTGGGCCGGTTTGGCCAGCTTGTAGCCCACCAGGAAGAGGATGGCAGCCAGTACCGAAAGGGGGATCATATTGAGCAGCCGCGGGATCAGGATCACGGAGGTCAGCAGCAACAGGCCGTGGATAATTGCCGAGAGCTTGGTGCGCCCCCCCGATTGCACGTTGGCCGAGCTGCGGACGATTACCTGCGTAATGGGAAGCCCGCCCACCAGGCCCGACAGCATATTGCCCGCCCCCTGGGCGAGCAATTCCCGGTTGGTAGGGGTGACGCGCTTTTCGGGGTCGAGCTTGTCGGTTGCCTCCACGCAAAGCAGGGTTTCAAGGCTTGCCACCAGGGCGATGGTGAAGGCGGTGACCCAGATTTCGGGCCGGAAGATCACGCCGAAGTTCGGGAAGCTGAACTGGTCAAGGAACGAAGCGGCATCGGCGGGCACCGGCACATTGACCAGGTGTTCTTCCGAGATAGATAGCACGGGGTGCTCGCGGGTCAGTAGAAAATAGATGATCCCCAGGATTACGGCTACCAGCGGCCCCTGGATCACCTGGAAGAATTTGGCCTTATTTACCAGGACCTGGTCCCACAGGATCAGGATGCTGATCCCCACAAAGGCGATCAGGGTGGCTCCCGGGGAGACATTGTTGATGGTGTTCAGCAATTCGGAAAAGGTAGTTTCCCCGTCTACCTGGAAGAAGGCCCAGTCGCCTTCCGGGTCCTGGTCATAGCCAAAGAAATGCGGGATTTGCTTCAAAATGATGATGATCCCGATGCCGGTGAGCATGCCCTTGATGACAGAGGAGGGAAAATAGTAGCCGATGATCCCGGCTTTCAGGACCCCGAAAAGGAGCTGAATGGCGCCGCCCAGCACCACGGCGACCAGGAAGTTTTCCCACCCCCCCAGGGTGCCGATGGCGCTGAGCACGATGGCAGCCAGGCCCGCCGCCGGGCCGCTTACCCCAATATGTGAGCCGCTCAGGGCCCCCACAATGATTCCGCCAATGATCCCGGCGATGAGGCCTGAAAAGAGCGGGGCACCACTGGCCAGGGCAATGCCCAGGCAAAGGGGGAGGGCAACGAAGAAGACGACGATACTGGCAGGAAGGTCCTGCCGGAAGTGTTTAAACATGGTCAAAGCGTTGAAGCGCCCGGAGGCGCCAGGGTTAGGTGTTGTTTTGAAAGGGCTTCAGTCAGCGCTGATTAAAGGTGCCTGCCTTCGGGGGGCGGTAGGACCACATCGCAGATGAAGTCTCTGACGACAAACGGATGGGCTGCCGGAACTTCGCTCCGGTCAGCGGTTACCTGACAGAAGTCGGGCACCTGTATGAGAACGATCAGCTTTTCCTGAATCGGGCCGGGGAGGTCGGTTTCCCCGGTCTCTTCCTCACAGGCATTGTTAAGGGTGAGCACGACATTGTCATCGGGCATAAAGAGCAACGCCATAGGGGCTGCGATCAGGGAGAGCGCCCAGAAATGCAGCACACAGATATGCAGGAGTTTTACCTTCATGCCCAGGGAATGTTGCTTTTATGAGTAGGGAATCGGATCCCTTGAGGATGAAAAGATATTAAAAATCCTTCAAAGGCCTTAAAGAATTCCGGGGCAACCACCCCGTCTGCCCATCCGCCAACACTACTTTTTGCCAGGTGTCAAGGGAATCCCGGAGCTGTACCCTGGTCCCCTCATGCAGGCGGAAGGCTTCCTGTGACTGCTGGTTGGGCTCAGAGCGGGCCACCACCTCCTCATCGAAAACAATGGCGGGCTGGTCAGCCTGGTAGGCGGCATACTGCAGGTAAGCCAGGGTAGTACACCCCAGGGAAAGAACAAGGGCCGTCAGCGCTCCGATCAGGGCCACGCGTTTCTGGTTGGGGCGCCTCCAGGAGGCAAAAAGCATGTAGCCTGTAACGAACAGGAGCATAAACAAAACCCCTGCATAGGCCCAGGTGTCAAGGCTGAGAAAGTAAACCAGCCTGTCGTACAGCCGCCGCAAATCGGTCTTCGGCAGGGGTTGAATCGCATCGAGGGTCATGTTTTGCGCAAACCCGAGGTTGTTCCTTATTTCAGGGTCATCGGGGTCAAGCAGCAGCGCTTTCTCATAGTAATAGATGCTGGGGGCGATGTGGCCCAGTTTGTAGTGGGCGTTGCCCAGGTTGTAGTACAGGGCGGCCGAATGCTGCTTGCCGGCCAGGATGTCTTCATAATAGGAGATCGCCTTCAGGTAATCGCCCTCGTTATAGGCAGCGGTGGCCTTCTCAAATCGCGCTTCTGCCTGGGCCCGGGCAGGGAACACCTGGATCAGCAGCAAAAGGAGGGTACCAGTAAAAAGCCAGTGCCACTTCATATCAAATTTCTTTATCCAGGGCGGTTATGACCGCGCTGGCCTTGTCGTAATCCTGTTGCATCTGCACCCGGGAAAAGGGGCTGTAGCGCGCCATTTCACAATTGACCAGCAGTTCTGTAAACCCGTTGACCGAAGCCTCTGATGCCCCGCGGCCCAGCAGGAGCTCCCTGATCTTATCCTTGCTGAAATCGGAGGTCTCGATGTTGAGCTGGGCCTTCAGGTAATTGTGCAGTGCCTTTTCAAGGGCCACATAAAAGGCATCTTTGTCGCCCAGTTCCTTGCGGGCCCGGGAGAGGTATTTTCGGGCCAGGCGGTTGGCCCGTTTGATCTTCAT
>CAYWZF010000039.1:8199-22418 GCA_964461555.1 uncultured Robiginitalea sp.
ATCTCTTCTGACTTGAGCCGCTCATACCGCTGGGTTTCGGGGTTGAAATAGGAGAAGCCGATTTCGGGGATGGGATACCTGCCCTGGAAGGAAGGGACAATGGTGTACGATTCTGTCACGCTGCCCTGCATGCCGCTGATGGTGGTGCGGATGTCTTCCGTGAACTCCGGTTCGTAGACTTCCAGGGCACTCGGGAGGGTGAGGCGGGGAAGCTGGAAAAGCTTCAGGTTCCCTTTGCCGTTGACGGTCACCGTGGCTTGCAGCGACTCGGAGGCGTTCAGGGCGTCGCGACTCGCCTCCACCTTGAAGTCGAAGGTGCCGACTGCGCCGGTGAAATCGTCGGGCCGGCCCGATTCGGGCAGGGGGCGCACCTGAATGGTGCGTTTGCCTGCCGACACTGTCTTGTTGGTATTGGCGTAAATGCGTTCCCCGAAAAAGTTCCGGCGGTCGGTGGGGACCTCCAGGGACACCTCCAGGGCCAGGGGCTCGATTTCGAGCTCTCCGCTTTTCTGGGGGTAGAGCACCACGCGCTTGAGCACCACATACCTGTAGGGCTGCCCTTCGTACAGGCCGTTCTCGATGTTGTATTTGCTGAAGGGGATTTCCTGGCTCCAGAAGTTGTTGTACTTCGGGTTGTCGAGGGGCCGGAAATTGGACAGGCCCACCGCTGCGCTGAAATACAGCTTGTACACTACGCTGATCGGTTCATTCAGGTAGGGGTCGGTCTTGGAGACCTCGGCAACCAGGTGGAGGTTCTGCGCTGCCACGTCGTCGAGGGAAGAGGGCCCGCCGGGCTGGTCGACCGCTTCTGTGATGGTGACTTTGCGGGGGATGGTCTTGTAGGTGTCTCCGCGGATCACGATGGAGGCCTGCCCGATGGTGAAGGTGCCCTTCTGGAGGGGGGCCAGTACGTACGAATACGTTTTTGAATAGGAGCGCACGCCGTTCACCCACGAGGAACTGATCGCCTGGGAGGGGCCCATCAACACCCTGAACCCTTCAAAATCGGGGGGGATAAAATTATCCCCGTCACGGTTCATGGTAAAATCTACCCGGAGCCGTTCATTGACCCCCAGCCGGTCTTTGCTCAGCTGCAGCTCAAAGGTAACCTCGTCTCCGCTCTCCTGGGCAAGCAGGGCAGCGGGCAGCAGGCAGATCGCCATGAGGATGATATGCCGAATCAGGCCGTGCATCTACCAGTCTTTTTCCGTTTTTACCTGGGCCCCTTTGACCTTCTGGGCATCCAGTTTTTCCTTTACTTTCTTTTCTTCGTTCTCCATAGCCTGCAGCAAATTCTGGATCTGCTGGGGCGAGAGCTGATTGGGCCTGGGCTGTTGCTGCTGGTCCTTGTCTTCGGGCTTGCGGTCTTGCTCCTGCTTTTTGTCGCCGTCGCCTTCCTTGTTGTCTTCCTTCTCCGAATCGCCGTCTTGCTGGTTTTCCTGGTCTTCCTGATTATCCTGGCTGTCGCCCTCGTTCTGGTCCTGGTTCTGCTGGTCCTGATTTTGCTCGTCTTGCTGCTGCTCGTCTTCGTTGTCTTCGTTGTTCTGCTGGTCCTGGTTCTGCTGGTCCTTTTTCATGAGCTCCTTGGCCAGGGCCAGGTTATACCGGGTCTCCTCGTCGGCAGGGTCGTTACGGAGGGCTTCCTTATAGGCTTCGACAGCCTTCGCGTAATCCTTCTGTTTCATATACACATTGCCCATATTGTGAAAGGCCCTGTGTTTCTGGGGCTTTTCGCCGGCCCGCTCCCCGGCCTCCTTAAAACTGCCGAAAGCTTCCCCGTAACTCTCCTTGTTGTAATAGGCATTGCCCAGGTTATAGGGAGCCACCGGGTTTTCCACGCTTTTGGAGATGGCGCGCCTGAAATTCGCCTCGGCGTCTATGAAGTCGTTGTCGGCCAGTTCTTTGTTGGCCTCGCGGGTGAGTTCTTCAGAGGCGCGCAGGGCTTTTGGGTCATACTGCTCCCCCTCCTGGCCCAGGCCAGACCAGGGCAGGCAGCAAACCGTCAAGATCCAAATCCTTTTCATTTAAGCTGCTTGTTTTTCATTGAACAGGTCGAGCCTTCTGAGCCAACCCGTTTTTCGCTCGAGCACAAAGATATCCAGGAAAAGCAGGAGCAGGGCCCCGCCCAGGAACCATTGGAACTGGTCCTTGAATTCGGCGAACTGTTTGGCCTCAAACTCCATTTTATCCATTTGCTGGAGGGTTTCTGTGATAAAAGCCACCGCATCGGCCGTATTGGAGCCGTCTATATACTCCCCGTTCCCATCCGAGGCAATATCGGAAAGTACTTCCTCATTCAGGCGGGTGATGACCACCTCTCCCTGCATGTCCTTTTTCAGGCTTTCGAGCACCCCGTTCCGTTTTATGGGGATGGGTGCACCCTTGGTGCTCCCCACCCCGATGGTATAAATGCGGATGCCCTGCTCTGCAGCCTTTTCGAGGGCTTCCTGCATGCCCCCTTCCGAATGGTCTTCCCCGTCCGAAACGATGAAGAGCACCCGGTTGGTCTGCTGCTCGTCATCAAAATAGGTGGCGGCCAGGTCAATGGCCTGCCCGATGGCCGTGCCCTGGGAAGAGAGCATGTCGGTGTTCATGCTCTGCAGGAACATTTTGGCCGCCCCGTAGTCGGTGGTGATGGGCAGCTGGGGGTAGGCCTGGGCAGCGTAGGCGATGATCCCCACCCGGTCGCTGGCCAGTTCGTTGATGATTTCAGAGACCAGGCGCTTTGCCTTTTCGAGGCGGTTCGGGGCGATGTCTTCGGCCAGCATGCTTTTGGAGACGTCTACCGCGAAGACAATGTCGACCCCTTCGCGCTTGACGGTTTCAAGCTTGGTGCCCATTTTTGGGTTTACCAGGCCTACCACCAGCAGGGCCAGGGCCCCCAGCAGCAAGAGGAATTTCAGCTGGGGCTTGAAGTACGAGCGGTCGGGGGCCAGGCGGCGCAACAGCCGGGTTTCGGCAAACCGGCGCTGGGCCCGGCGCTTCCAGAGCCCGTGGAGCAGGTACAGGACTACCAGGGCCGGGATTACCAACAGCAGGTAGAAATACGCCTTTTCGTCCAGTTGAATCATAATGCCTTATATAAAACTGCGGAACAGGCTGTACCGCATCAGCCATTCGAGCAGGAGCAAACCGCCGGCCAACAGCACCCAGGGCCTGAATTCCTCTTCGAAACGGTAATATTTGAACTCTTCGATTTCTGTTTTTTCAAGCTTGTTGATCTCGTCGTAGATCGCTTCGAGCTCTTCGTTGTCAGTCGCCCTGAAATAACGCCCCCCGGTTGCTTCTGCGATCGTCTTGAGCAAATCCTCGTCGATTTCTACCTGTCGCATGCCGTAGCGGAATGAGCCGTCGGGGTTGTACCCGATGGGCGAGAGGGCATTGCCATTGGTCCCTAGGCCAATCGTATACGTTTTGATGTTGTATTCCAGCGCCAGGTCGGCGGCCGTCTGGGGTTCGATGAAGCCGGCGTTGTTGACCCCGTCGGTCAGCAGAATGATCACCTTGGAAATGGCTTTGCTTTCCTTGAGCCGGTTTACCGAGGTCGCAAGCCCCATCCCGATGGCCGTGCCATCGCTGAGCTGGCCATAGGTGATTTCACGAAGGGCGCTCAGCACGATGGCCTTGTCGCTGGTGATCGGGGTTTTCGTATAGCTCTCCCCGGCGTATGCAACCAGGCCGATCCGGTCGCTGGGACGCTTGCGGATGAATTCTGCAGCCACTTCCTTCAGGGCCGAAAGGCGGTTCGGCTTCAGGTCCCGGGCCAGCATGCTCGAAGAAACGTCAATAGCCATCACGATGTCGATCCCTTTGGTGGTCTTGGTGCGGGTCGAGACGTCCTGGGTTTGCGGGCGGGCCATGGCCACGATCACGGCCGCCAGGGCCAGGAGCCTCATGGCGGGCAAGACCGGGTACAGCCTCGCCAGCAGGGAGGGCTTTCCAAACCCGCCCAGGCTCGGCATATGCAGAATTGCCGAAAGCTTCCTGCGCCTGAACCAGTACCATAGCACGGCCACCGGCAGCAAAAGAAGCAGCCAGAAGAATTCCGGATTCGCAAATTCGATATGGCTCCCGATCATATGACTGTTTTCACTTCAAGGGTTTTCAGGATTCGTTCCACGATGGCTTCCGCATACCGGTCGCCCCGCTCCCACGACATGACCACCTGCTGCATAAAACCGTTGCCCCCGAAAAGCAGGATGTTGTACTCCCCTTCGATGCTACCGCCCGAATCGGGGACAGCCAGGCGCGCCGTGCCGTACACTTTGAGGCCCTTTACCCCCGAAGCGGTGGTGAATTCCTCCTGCTTGGTGATGATGTTGCGGGCCCCGGCCTGTTCCAGCCGCTGCAAGACCGCTTCAATGCTTTTCTCAAAATCGGGCTCGGCCTTGGGGTCTGCCTGAATGGTGGAAGTCGCCATGATCGACAGGTTGGCCCGCGGGTTGTCGTAGGCGAATACCGCTATGCTCCTGATCGCTTCACGGGCCTCTGCCGGAATTTCGACTTCCTTCCGGTAGAGGACATCCGGGGTCTCCATCAGGATGGGCGGAAACCCGTAGGAGCTGGCCACCCATTCCCCTTCCAGCAATGATTTGGTCGGGGTGCCCAATACGGCGTCGTGCACGCGCCCGTATCCGAAATAGCTTATTGCTGCAATCCCGGAAAGGAGCAGCAGGCCTGCCAGGCTGGCGGCAGCAATCCGGATGCGCCTGCGCCGCTGCCGTGCCTGAAGGGCCTGCCGGTACGACTCCTGTTCGAGCAATTCTTCTTCCGTCGGCTCGGGCAGGGCTTCCCGGGTCTTGACCACGATGAGCTCCACCTCTTTCCGGTCTTGCTCGGCCTCCGATACAGGGGGCTTCGACTTGGCAAACTTGACCAGGTCGGCCGTTTCGAGGATCTTCCGGAACTGCCGCAGGGTGTCGGGTTCGAGCTTCAGCTGCCCGGCATCGCGCAGCATCTCGAGCTTGGTGATCAGCTCGCCCGTGGTGCTCTCCATGGCGCTGATGTGCACCTCTTCCTCCAGGTAGGACCTGACGATTCCCGTCAGCTCCGTGTAGTATTGCTTGAATTCATCCTGGATGAGGTAACGCGATTCTTCCAGGCGTTTGAGCTCGCGCATGGCCCGTTCAAAAGGCGGCAGCAGGGCTTCCTCTTCCTGGGGGGTCAGCGGTTTTTTGCGCAGGAAGAACCAGTAGTACAGCCCGCCTGCCACTGCGAGGATTAGGGCGATCCAGCCCGCCCACCTGAGCCAGGCCCACGAGCGCCCTTCGACCTCCATCATGGGCTTGATGTCGTACATCTTCTGGGTAGTCGTATCTACGGGCACCGTGGCAACTGCCACCAGGAGGGAATCGGTAAAGTACCCCTTTCCGTCTACCTCGATGCGCTGGGTGGGCAGCAGGTAGACCCCGCTGTCGAACTGGGTGAGGGCATAGGTCTTCAGCAAGGTCATGCGCCGGTCCTGCACCGTGGTATCTGTCTTGAAGGCCTCCACGGTTTCGAGGGGCGAAAAGGTCTGCCCTTCCGGGAAGATGACCTGGGAGGTGGTGTCGGCCTCCACCGCGATGGTGAACCGCACCTGTTCCCCGATCCGGATCGAAGTGGTGTCGATCGAGGTGGTGATGCCGGGCGCCTGTTGCCCGGACACCGGCAGGAGCCACAGCAGCAAAAGGAAGGCCAGCAGGCCTTTGGAGGGCTTAGTTCGCCTGTATGTGGTTGTGGCTTGCATCAGGCGCGACGTTTGAAATATCCCAATAATTTTTTCACGTAGCTCTCGTCTACCCGACAATCCAGGATGCCGCATCCGGCACGGTTGAAGGTGTCGCGGAAGTAATCGACCCGTTCCAGGTACCGTGCCGCATACTGGCTGCGCAGCCTGGCTGACTGGGTATTGATCATCCGGATCTGCCCGGTTTCGGCATCCTGCATGGGCACCAGGCCCACGTTGGGGAGTTCTGCCTCGCGGGGGTCGTAGATCCGGATCCCGGTCAGGTCGTGCTTGTTCCCCGTAATGCGCAGGGTATGCTCGTATGACTCGGTCATAAAGTCAGACAAGACAAAGACGATGGCTTTTTTCTTGATCACGTTCGAGAGGAACCTAAGCGCAGCCGAGAGGTCGGTGCGCCGGCTCGCCGGCTCGAATTCGAGCAATTCCCGTATGATGCGCAGCACGTGGCTCTTTCCTTTTTTTGGCGGGATGAACAGCTCCACCTCGTCGGAGAAGAGGATGAGCCCCACCTTGTCGTTGTTCTGCAGGGCCGAAAAGGCCAGGGTGGCCGAAACCTCGGTGAGCACCTCGCGCTTGAACTGCCCGACCGTCCCGAACTGTTCCGAACCGCTGACATCGACCATGAGCACCATGGTAAGCTCGCGCTCTTCTTCGAACACCTTTACAAAGGGCTCGTTGTACCGGGCCGTCACGTTCCAGTCGATCGACCTCACGTCGTCTCCGTACTGGTATTGGCGCACCTCGCTGAAGGTCATACCCCGCCCCTTGAAGGTGGAATGGTATTCCCCCCCAAAGATGTGGTCAGACAGACGGCGTGTCTTGATCTCGATCTTCCGGACTTTCTTTAAGAGCTCTTTGGTATCCATGACCGTTCAGGGGTAGCGGCTGGCGGGAGGCAGGGCCCGCAAAGGCAAACGGCCTCCGGGGTCCCTGTCAGGGGACTTCGATTTGGTTTACAATGCGGTTGATGATCTCTTCCGAAGTGACATTTTCGGCCTCGGCCTCGTAGGTGATCCCGATGCGGTGGCGCAGCACATCGTGTACCACGGCGCGCACGTCTTCGGGTATTACGTACCCCCTGCGCTTGATAAAGGCGTAGCACTTGGCGGCAACGGCCATGTTGATGCTGCCCCGGGGAGAGGCCCCGAAGCTGATCAGGGGCTTGAGCCCTGCCAGCTGGTATTTTTCGGGGAAGCGCGTGGCGAAGACGATGTCGAGGATGTATTTTTCGATCTTTTCATCCATATAGACCTCGCGCACCGTTTTCTGGGCGCTGCGGATCTGCTGCAGGCTCACCACCTGGTTGACCGGGGTGGTGGCGCCCTTCAGGTTTTGCCGGATGATCAGCTGTTCTTCGGTCATCTTCGGGTAGTCGATCACCGTCTTCAGCATAAAGCGGTCTACCTGGGCTTCGGGAAGGGGATAGGTGCCTTCCTGTTCCACCGGGTTCTGGGTGGCCATGACCAGGAAGGGCTCGTCGAGCGGGAAGGTTTCGTCCCCGATGGTGACCTGGTGTTCCTGCATGGCTTCGAGCAGGGCAGACTGCACCTTGGCAGGTGCCCGGTTGATCTCGTCAGCCAGGATGAAGTTGGCAAAGATCGGCCCCCTCTTGATGGAAAAGTCATTTTCCTTGATGTTGTAGATCAGGGTACCTATGACGTCGGCGGGGAGCAGGTCGGGGGTGAACTGGATCCTGGAGAAGCTTCCCTTGACGGCTTTGGAGAGGGTTTTGATCGCCAGGGTTTTGGCCAGGCCCGGCACACCCTCCAGCAGGATATGCCCCTGCCCCAGCAGCCCGATCAGCAGGCGTTCGATCATGGCCCGCTGGCCTACGATCGCCTTGTCCATTTCGTGAATCAGCAGATCAATGAAAGCGCTTTCCTGGGCAATTTTCTCGTTCACGGCGCTAATGTCCACTGCCTTGGTTTCTTCCATAAAAAAAGTTTAGTAATTGTTTGGAAATAGGCTTGTTTAGTTGCACCTCGCAAATTGAAAATTAATTTAGTGGGAGCCTGTTAACGATTGGTTAAAAAAATCCGAAAACCCCTAGTTTTATGATGCTTTTAAGGGATTTTCTCACTACTTTCACAAGCCTATGACACAGGCTTCAAACTACTCGCCGGTCATCGCCGGAACCATGACCTGGGGAAGGTGGGGAAAGGGACTTTCCACCGCCGCGATGGACCGCCTGATGAAGCAGTGCCTCGAGCTCGGGATCACCACCTTCGACCATGCCGACATCTACGGGGGGTACACCACCGAAGCCGAATTCGGGGCCGCCTTTTCAGGGAGCGGGATCGCCCGGGAATCGGTACAGCTGATCAGCAAATGCGGCATTCAGTACCTCTGCGAGGCACGTCCGGTTTCGGTCAAGCACTACCAGTACGACGCCCCGTATATCATCGCTTCGGCCGAGCAGTCGCTGCGGAACCTGCAGACAGACTACCTCGACCTGTTGCTGTTGCACCGCCCCAGCCCCCTGATGGACCCGGCCCAGGTGGCGGAAGCGTTTGGCCGCCTGCGAGATTCGGGGAAGGTGCGCTGCTTTGGGGTGTCTAATTTCACGCCTTCCCAGATCGCCCTGATTGAGACAGCGGTTCCGGTAGAGGCCCATCAGTTCGAGTGTTCGCTCACGGCCCGGCAGGCGCTGTACGACGGGGTGCTCGACGACTGCATGGTGCACGGCCGCACCGCCATGGCCTGGAGCCCCCTGGGCAGCTATTTCAGGGAAGTGGACGCCCGGAAGGAGCGGATTTCAGGCGCCATGGAGGGGCTGTGCAAAAAATACGAAGCCTCTGAAAGCCAGTTGCTGCTGGCCTGGCTGCTGCGGCATCCGGCGGGGATTCGCCCGGTGGTGGGCACCACGGAGGCTGGAAGGCTGAAAGAAGCCGTGGCCGCCACCCGGCTCGACCTGGAACTGGAAGATTGGTTTGTGCTGCTCGTGGCGGCACAGGGGCACAAGGTGCCCTGAAATATTGGAAGTATGGATAAGACTGTTTTTATTACCGGGGCAACCAGCGGCATAGGCCGGGCTACGGCCCTTTTGCTGGCTGGCAAGGGGTGCCGGATCATCGCCTGTGGCCGGCGCGAAGAGCGCCTGGCCGAACTGCGCGAACAACTCGGCGACAGGGTCTGCACCCTGGCCTTCGACGTGCGTGACCGGGACGAAGTAAGGGCAGCGATTGCCTCGCTGCGCCCCCCCTTCGACCGCGTAGACGTGCTGATCAACAACGCCGGGAACGCCCATGGCCTGGACCCCATTCAGGCCGGGGACTCAGACGACTGGGATGCCATGATCGATATCAACGTAAAAGGCCTCCTGTACGTGACCAAGGCCCTTCTCCCGACCCTCTTGGAAAGCGGGCAGGGCCATATCATCAACATCGGCTCCACCGCCGCCAAGGAAGTCTATCCCGGGGGCAATGTCTATTGTGCCAGCAAGCATGCGGTAGACGCGCTCAACGCGGGCCTGCGCATTGACCTGAATGGCACGGGGATTCGGGTCGGGGCCATACACCCGGGCCTGGTGGAGACCGAGTTCAGCCTGGTGCGCTTTAAGGGAGATGCCCCGCGGGCTTCGCGGGTGTACCAGGGATATCAGCCCCTGAGGCCTGAAGACATCGCCGGGATTGTCTGGTTTGCCCTGAACCAGCCACCGCATGTGAATATTGCCGACCTGGTGGTCATGCCCACGGCCCAGGCCAGCAGCACCATCGTCCATAAGACATGATCAACAAACGCTTGCTGATTAAGAACCTGCTCGCCCATAGCGACGAGAACAGCTTCTACGACAAAAAGCGTTTTATCGACATCGGGCAGAAGGAAGGAAAGGCGAAATTCCTGAAGCATGTCTGCGCCCTGGCCAACAGCAACCCGAGCAACCGGTCGTATATCGTGGTGGGGGTCGAAGATGCAGACAATACGATTATGGGCGTCGACTTCTTCGACGACAGCAAGATCCAGAACCTGGTGAATGCCTACCTGGAAAACCCGCCCCTGATCACGTACGAAAATGTGCACTTCCCCCACCTGCCCGAAGGAAAGGTTGTCGGCCTGGTAACCATCGCCTCTTCGGGCCGGATCTGTGCCTTGCGGAAGAATATCTGGAAGTACTACGGCGGCACGGTCTTTTTCAGGGAAGGGAGCGTGAGCAAGCCCCAGCATTTCGACCTGAAGCTCCGCGATGTCAATGCCCCGGTGGTGGCCGAGATCGAACAGCACGCCCGCAACAACATCGAACTGACCCTCGACGGGGTGATCGATTTCATCCACCTGCGCCACAAAGACCTCTCGAGCTATTACAAGGTGTTCAAGGAGCAGTTCGTGGTTTGCTGGGCCGGCAACCGCAAGGTGGTCAAGGAACAGGAGTATTTTTCGCGGGTAGACATCGAGCTGATCAATGAACAGGTCAAGCTGTTCTTTTCGGCCCTCGACGAGGTCGCCATCCGACACGACGCCGATTCCTTTGTGATCGAGGAATACGTGTACCTGGGCCTGGGCGACCAGAAGCGCTACTACCCCCTCGAACAGGTATCCATCCGGTTTGCCGACAACGGCACCTACCAAATCCAGACCGAACTCATTTTTGAACCGCCCCAGTACGACCGCAAGACGCTGCACCACGTATTGAATGCCCACCGGGCCCTTTTGCAAAAGCTGCAGCAGAACATCCCCCTGAACCAGGCAGAAGAAGAAGACCTGCAGCGCTTGCCCGCAAGCCTGCTTATCTGTTATCTGAATGGGTTTGAACAGGCCGGCGAACTGATGCAGGACGCCCGCCAGTGGCTCAGGCAAAAGGATGCCAGGGCTTATTACGCCCTGAAGGAAGCCCAGCGGATCTTGCGGAAGGTACGCTACAACTGATTTTTTCTCAGCCACAGCAGCCCGTAGGGCGCTACTTCGAGCAGGCCGCTGTGCACCTCATGCCTGGAATCGTCGGCCAGGTTGCGGTATGCCCCTTCTGAGATATAGCCCAGCCGGGCAAGCCAGGAGGCGTTGACGACCTGGGGCTTCTCGTCAAAGTTGGCAATGACCAGCAGGCCATCTTCTTCTGACCGCCTTTCGTAGACAAAGAGATGGTCATTCCCGGGGGTGTGCAGGTGCGTTACCCCCCCGGCTCCCAGAACGGGCAACTGCTTTCGCACCCCGATCAGGGCCCGTATCTGGCGGTAGACCTCTGCCTGCGGGCTGTCGCTGTCGCGGAGGGTTGCCACCAGGCCCCAGTCGTGATGGGGTCGGTTCACCCAGCGGCTGTCGTCTGCCTTGTCGTCTTCCTTCATGTAGGAGTAATCGTTGGGGGTGGCGATCTCATCCCCCGCATAGATCAGCGGGATGCCCTCGGCAGCAAGGATGATCCCGTGCATCAGCACGATCTTGCGCACCGCGGTTTCCACGGCAGCTCCGTCGCCGGTTTCCAGGGCTTTCTCAAGGCCGAGCAGGGATGCGGCGCTGCCGGTGATGCGGCCGTCGCCCGTAAGCGGGTTGTACATGAAAATGGCCCCTTTGGCGGGGGACCAGTCGAGCCGCTGGCAATAGTAGTTCAGCAAGAACCTGCGGTGGGTCGCCGGGTCCCAGCCCAGTTCCCTTATATGGGCGTCGTCAAAGCCCAGCCCGATGTCGTCGTGGCACCGGATGTAGTTGATCCAGCTGCCTTCCGGCGGCCGGGCCGGGATGTTGAGCAGGCTCTTGTAGAGCAGCCAGGTCTTTTTGGTGGCGATGGCATCCCACAGGCAGGCCATGAAGGTGGCGTTGTAGGCGATCTCGCACTCGTTGCCCTGCAGGGGGCCTTCCCCGAAGTATTTGACGATTTCGCGGGGTGCCACGATGGCTTCAGCCAAAATGATGACCCCTGGGGCCACCACCTGCAGGCAGAGGCGGAAAAGGGCCACGAGTTGGTGTGCCTCGGGCAGGTTCTGGGAGTCGGTCCCGATCTTTTTCCAGAGGAAAGCCAGGGCGTCGAACCGGACCACGTCGACCCCCTGGTTGGCCAGGGCCACCAGGTTGCCGAGCATCTCCAGAAAGACCTCGGGGTTCCCGTAATTGAGGTCCCACTGGTAGCGGTTGAAGACGGTCATCACCCAGCGCTCCATTTCCGGGATATAGGTAAAGTTGCCCGGGGCCGTCTCGGGGAAGATCTCGGGCAGGTGCTGCTCAAATGCGTCCGGGATGCTGCGGTCAGGGTAGGTGTAGTAGTACGCCTGGTATTTCGGGTCGCCCTGCCGGGCCTTCACCGCCCAGGGGAATTCGTCTGAGGTATGGTTTACCACAAAATCGAGCATGAGGCAGATCCCCTTTTCCCGGAAGCGGGAGGTGAGCCTCAGCAGGTCTTCGGTGCTGCCGTAGCGCGGGTCGATCTCGGTATAGCTGTTGACGGCATACCCCCCGTCATTGGGCCCCTTGGGCCGTTTGGTCAGGGGCATCAGGTGCAAGAAGTTGACCCCCAGCTCCTCGAGGTAGGGCAACCGGGCCTCGAGCCCGCTCAGGTCCTGGCTGAACCGGTCCACGTACAGCTGCATGCCCACCCATTTCCCGTCCTGGTACCAGTTGCCCGCGCCCAGGCGGCGCAGGTCCTGCATTTGCAGTTCCCGGGGACGGGATGCAAAGAGGGCACCCAGTTTGTCGACCAGTGCCGGGAAGGCCTGTTCCCCATGGGGGTAAAGCGAATGGAAGAGCTGGTTGATCAGGGTGAAATTCGCCGCCAGCCTCTTTTCGAAAAGGAGCCTCAGGTCTGCCGGGCGCGGGTTGTGGAGCCTGCTGCCACCCAGCCACATATGTACGGCGCTTTGGTTCATGAAAGTGCCAGCCTGAGTTGATCCGGATCGGGCAGGGATTCAATGGCGCCGAATTGGGTGGTGGTAATGGCGCCGGCTGCGTTGGCCACTCGGACCATCTGCGCCAGTTTTTCGAAATCCTCCCGCAGGGAGGCCGGGTCGGGCTCCTCTGCCAGCTGTTGCAGCAGGCAGCCGATAAAGGCGTCGCCGGCCCCCGTGGTGTCGACCGGGCGTACCTCGATGCTGGGGATGGTCCCCGAACGGGTCCCCGTGCTGAGAAAAGTGCCTTCGCCCCCCAGGGTAATGACGATGATCTCTGCCCCGATGTCGTGGAGCACCTTACAGGCCCCCTCTGGGTCAGGGCGCCCGCTAAGCAGGCGGGCCTCCTCCAGGCTGAATTTGCACAGATTGGCCTTTTCGATGAAGGGGGCGCACTTTTTCACGAAAACCTCTTCTTTCCGCTTCCAAAGGTCGTGCCGGTAGTTTGGGTCAAAGCTGATGAAGGCGCGCTGGGTGAGCCCGTCGAAGAAGTAGTGGCCGTAGGCTGATTCGAGCGGCCCTCCCAATAGGGCGGTTGCGGCCCCCAGGTGGATCATGTTCCCGGGGAAGGCCTCCTTTACTGAAGGCAGGTATTTGAGTTCCCGGTCTGCGCCCCGGCTGAACACGAAATCGCGCTCCCCGTCGTGTGCTATCGAAACAAAGGCCAGGGTGGTAAATGTCTCGGAGCGCTGCAGGTATCGGGTATCTACCCGGTTTTGCTCCAGTACCTTTGCCAGAAAGGAGCCAAAGGGGTCTTCCCCCACGCAGCCGATGAACGAACTGCGGCCTCCCAGCCTGGCGATGGCACAGGCGACATTGGCCGGAGCGCCCCCGGCTTTCCGGGTAAACTCCCGCGCCTGTACCAGGTCGCTGCCCTGGTTTTCTGCCACAAAGTCGATCAGCAATTCCCCGATGCAAAAGACGTGTTTCATGGTATGTGCCGGCACCCTGTTCGGGTTCGGGATAGGGTTTTGGAACCCGAAATGTAATCAGTTTTCTGCGACTCTGCCAATAATTCGGAGATTAATCTGCCCGACGCCTTTTTCGAATCGGGCATAGGTAGTACCTTCGGCCGGCAGAAGGCAAAAACCGACCTGTGAGCATGAGAAAACTGGTGTTTGGAGACATACACGGGGGCCTGAGGGCCCTGGAGGAGGTGATGGAACAGCTCGGCCCCCGCCCCGACGACTTTTTTGTCTTTCTGGGCGATTACGTCGATGGCTGGAGCCAGGCCAGCGAAACGGTGGAGTACCTGATCGGCTTTGGGGCCCGCTTCCAAAGCGTCTTTTTGCGGGGCAACCACGACGACCTCTGCATGGGCTGGCTCAGGGACGGGCTTGAAAACCCGATATGGCTCCATTCCGGGGGCGAGGCCACCCAATTGTCGTACCGGGGGATAGGGGAAGAGACAAGGCGGCGCCACATCAGGTTCCTCGAAGGGCTCCGCGACTACCACCTCGATGAGGGCAACCGCCTGTTCCTCCATGCCGGATTCACCAACCTGAGAGGGGTCGAACACGAGTATTTTTCAAAGAATTTCTACTGGGACCGCACCCTCTGGGAAACGGCGCTTTCGCTCGACCCAAGGCTGCAACCCGCTGATGCGAACTATCCTGCCCGCCTGAAGCACTACCGGGAAATCTATATCGGGCATACCCCCGTGACGCGGATCGGGAAAGAAC
>CAYWZF010000040.1:0-22279 GCA_964461555.1 uncultured Robiginitalea sp.
AACCCCTGTTACCAGGATGAAAACCTGGCGTCCTAACCCCTAGACGAACGGGCCGTTATTTCAGTGGCGGTTGGCAGTTGCAGTTTGCAGTCTTACCAAATAGCCAGACATACCTTCCGATAAGGCAGGTGCAAAAATACAATTATTTTTTACCAGTACAACACCCTTCCGGTATTTTTTCGGCCTAATAAGCCTTGGCGAACAATACGCGGTAAGGCGAAGGTTTTCCGGTGAGAATGCACTGCCCGGGATCGGGTTTCGGATGGAGCGGGATGCAGCGGATCGTGGCCTTGGTCTGCTCTTTGATGCGCTCTTCCGTTTCGGGGGTCCCATCCCAGTGGGCCGCGACAAAACCGCCCTGGTTTTCGATCACCTCCCTGAATTGTTCGTAGCTGTCCACTTCGATGATATGGCTGTCGCGGAAGGCTTCGGCCTTGCGGAAAATCTGCTCCTGTATCTCCTGGAGCAGCGCCTCGATGTGCGCTTCAATGCCTTCGACGGGCACCACCGACTTTTCGAGGGTATCGCGGCGGGCCAGTTCCACCGTGCCGTTTTCGAGGTCACGCGGGCCCATGGCCAGGCGCACGGGCACCCCCTTCAGCTCGTATTCGTTGAACTTGAAGCCGGGCTTGTGCGTATCCCGGTCGTCGTATTTTACTGTAATGCCCCGGGCCCGGAGCCCTTCCATCACGGGCCTGACCCGGGCGCTGATGGCCTCGAGCTGGTCATCTCCCCGGTAGATGGGCACGATCACCACCTGAATGGGCGCCAGTTTGGGAGGCAGCACCAGGCCGTTGTCGTCGCTGTGGGTCATGATCAGGGCCCCCATAAGACGGGTCGATACCCCCCATGAGGTGGCCCATACATAATCGAGCCCCCCTTCTTTGGTATCAAACTTCACATCGAAGGCTTTGGCGAAATTCTGGCCCAGGAAATGGGAGGTCCCTGCCTGCAGGGCCTTTCCGTCTTGCATTAGGGCTTCGATGCAATAGGTTTCCACGGCCCCGGCAAAGCGTTCCCCGGGCGTCTTGGTCCCCTTGATGACCGGCACCCCCATGTATGCCTCGGCAAATTCAGCGTAGATATCCAGAATGGTCTCTGCCTCGGCAATGGCCTCGGCTTCGGTGGCATGGGCCGTGTGCCCTTCCTGCCAGAGGAACTCGGCCGTGCGCAAAAACAGGCGGGTGCGCATTTCCCAGCGCACCACGTTGGCCCACTGGTTGATCAGCAGGGGCAGGTCGCGGTACGACTGTATCCATTTGCGGTACGTATCCCAGATAATCGTTTCCGAAGTAGGGCGCACGATGAGCTCTTCTTCGAGCCTGGCGGTTTCGTCAACTACGATGCCGCTGCCGTCTTCGGCGTTCTTGAGGCGGTAATGGGTAACCACCGCACATTCCTTGGCAAAGCCCTCTACGTGGCTGGCTTCCTTGCTCAGGTACGACTTGGGGATGAACAGCGGGAAATAGGCATTCTGGTGGCCGGTATCCTTGAACATTTTGTCAAGGGCTGCCTGCATCTTTTCCCAGATCGCATAGCCGTAGGGCTTGATCACCATGCAACCCCGCACCCCGGAATTTTCAGCCAGGTCTGCTTTCACTACCAGCTCGTTGTACCACTTCGAGTAGTCCTCGCTGCGCTTCGTCAAATTTTTGCTCATCGATTGTGGTTTGGCACAGTACTTGTACTGCTATACATCGAAATAATTGGTCAAAACTAATTATTTTTAGTATGTTCAACAATAAATAAAAATTGCTGCCATGTCTTTCTCACACCCCTACCCCAAAACCCGACACGCAGCCTTTGCAGGCCTTATTGGCTTGTTTCTGGCCTCCTGCGGTTCGTACCAGCAGGCTTCCTATTACGACAACGACGGAATCTACAGCTCCGGATCAGAAGCGCGCGTTGCGGAACGCCAGGAAAGGGCTCCCTACCAGGCGGCAGACCGCAAGAAGAGCGACTTCTATGAAAATTATTTCGGGGAACGGGCCCAGGAGCTCGGACAGGTACTCGACAGCGAAGTCTTCACCGATATCGATTCCTATACCAGCACCGACAGCCTGGGGGTGGCGCGCGACAGCCTGCTCGGCAACCCGAACGACTACCTGGCCTACGACAATGACTATCAGGGCAACCCGGGATGGGGAGACCGGGGCGGCAACGTTACCGTAAACGTCTACGGGGGCAACCTCGGCTGGGGTTGGAATACCCTTGGGTGGTATGACCCCTGGTACTGGAACAACTGGGGCTGGTATGGCGGTTGGTATAATCCCTGGTACTGGAACAACTGGGGCTGGGGCTGGAACGGATGGTACGGCGGCTGGGGCTGGAACGGATGGTATGGCGGCTGGGGCTGGAACGGATGGTACGGCGGCTGGGGCTGGGGCTATGCCGGATGGTACAACCCCTGGTATGGATATGGATACAGGTATCCCTATTATGGACATTATGCCTACGGATATAACAGTGGCCGCAGGGGCTACTACAACCGCAGCTCTCAAAACCTGCAGGGGAGCCGTTACAGCGGCACTGCCAGCAATACCCGCTACCGGACCAACAGCGGCCGTTCCAATCAGGGCAGCAGCGACCGGTATGCCAGCGCGCGGATCGACCGCAGCCGGGTAAATGCCGATGCAGCAGCCCGGAACCAGGCCTACCGAAGCAGCCGGAGCACCCGCACCTCATCCTATTACGACGGGGCTGGCCGGAGCTCCCGAACCTACAGTGGCACCGGCGCCGGCACCAGCGGGCGGGGGTATTCCTCCGGATCGCCCAATGGCCGCAGCTACAGTGGCTACAATAGTTCAGGCAGCTCCTCGGGCCGGAGTTACAGCGGGTACCGCAACCCCAGCAGCAGCCGCTCTTCAGGCGGAAGTTACCGCAGCAGCGGCGGCAGCCGTTCCTCTGGCGGAAGCTACCGCAGCAGCGGGGGCAGCAGCCGGTCTTCCGGCGGAAGCTTCCGAAGCAGCGGAGGCGGCGGCCGGTCGTCAGGAGGCAGTTTCAGCAGCGGCGGGGGCGGAAGCCGGTCTTCGGGAGGCGGCAGCCGGTCTTCAGGCGGGCGTTCCGGCGGACGGGGCAACCTCTAAGCCTGCTTCACATCCTATCTTTAAAAAGCATTTTCCATGAAACGTATTCTCACTTTCATCCTGCTCGGGGTATGCGCCGCTGGCAGTGCACAGACCGCCCAGGACGTACTCCGGTACGGACTTGAAGAAATCCAGGGGACAGCCCGTTTCCAGGGCATGAGCGGGGCCTTCGGGGCCCTGGGGGGCGATCTTTCATCCATGAATGTGAACCCGGCCGGGTCGGCCGTGTTCGAGAACGGCATCTTTACCGTTACGGGCAGCGTGTACGAGCGCAGGAATGCCGGGGCCTTTTCGGGGCCTGCCACCAACACCAACATGAACTCCACCGAGCTCAACCAGGTTGGCGGGGTCTTCGTTTTCCGAAAGCCCTCGGGTACAGGCTGGAAAAAGCTCGCCCTGGGCGTGAATTACGACCTGGTGGGAAATTTCGACAACGAATACCGCGTGGTGAGCAGCAGCAACACAGGGATCGACAATTACTTCCTGAACTTTGCCCAGGGGGTTCCGCTGGGGCCGCTGCGGGTGCAAAGCGGGGAGACCATCGTAGACGCCTACCTCGATATCGGCTCGAGCCTCGGGTTTGCCGACCAACAGGCCTTCCTCGGTTTCCAGGCCGGCTTTATCGACCCTGTAAACCCGGATGACGATGGCAATACGGAGTATTTTTCCAATGCCAGCTACAATACGGTCAACCAGGATTACCGGGAGCTGACCAATGGCTACAACAGCAAATTCACCCTGAATTTTGCCGGGCAGTACGAAGAGGTACTCTACCTGGGAGCCTCCCTGAATTTCCATTCGGTGTTGTATGAACGGCTGAGCTACCTCGACGAACGCGGGTACGATGCAGGTTCTGCCATACAGGCCTCCACCTTTGACACCTTCCTGCGCAGCCAGGGGAGCGGTTTCTCATTCAGCCTCGGCGCCATAGCCCGGCTCAACGAATACATCCGGATGGGCGCCGCCTACCAGTCGCCCACCTGGTACAACCTCAGGGATGACTTTTCCCAGCGGGCCAATACCGATTTCATAGACAAGAACCCCGATATCACCGATATCAATTTCAGCGTGGTCAACCTCTTTGGCGATTACACCATCAAAACGCCGGCCAAATATACCGGGAGCCTGGCCTTCATCTTCGGCAAAGAAGGGCTCATCAGTTTTGATTACGACTATCAGGATTTTTCCAGGGCAGAGCTCAGGCCCACTTCTGACCCCAGCTTCAGTTCAGAGAACGCATATATTGCCAGTGCCCTGGGCGGGGTCTCAACCTTCCGCCTGGGCGGGGAATACCGGATCAAGCAGGTGAGCCTGAGGGGCGGATACCGCTTCCAGCAGAGCCCGCTGGCCGACAGCGACGCCTGGGGCGACCTGCAGGGGTATTCTTTTGGGATCGGATACAGCTTTGGCCCCCACCGGATCGACTTTGCCTATAGCCACAGCGAACAGGACGTGAGCGAGTCCCTCTTCGACGGAGGCCTCCGCGACGCCCTGGTGAACCGGGTCCAGAATTACTACACCCTGGGCTATACCCTGAATTTCTGACATCCGCCAAACGCAAAAAACATAAGGCCCCTCTATTGAGGGGTTTTTTTATGGAGGGGAGGCTGTGGGTATTGCCTGCGCCTTGCAGGGTCAGAAGATAAATTGTTCCCGGGGGTACGGGGAGACTTCCCCGGGGGGCAGGCAGGAAAATAAAGCGGTAAGTGAAGGGCAATGGCAGCGGGTGCGTGTACCTTGCTTCCCGGGGGGGAGGGGGATTTCCCCTGGCCCCAGGCACCACCCTACCGCTTCAGGGTAAAATGCGCCCGCACCAGGTTGGCCACCACCACCCCCTGCTCGTCGCGGCTGTACTCCAGCCGGAACCAGTAATCGGAAGAAGGCATGGGCCGCCCGTTGAAGGTGCCGTCCCACCCCAGGCTGGTTTCATCGATCTGCTTGAGCAACTTGCCGTACCGGTCAAAGATGAAGACTACGGGGTCGGTAAGGGTCTCTATCCCCAGAATGTGCCAGGTTTCATGCAGGCCGTCTCCGTTTGGGGTAAAGAATTTAGGGTACCCCACCACCAGGAAGGGAATGGGTTCAGTGGTGCCGCAGCCGTTCTTGTCGTTGATCACCACGGTGTTGATGCCCGGGGGTACATCGCGAAAAACAGGGTCGTCCTGGAATTCGCCCCCGTTGATGGCGTATTCGTAGTCTCCGTTGCCCTGCACGAAGATCTGGATGTTGTTGCGGTCAGAGAGGTCGTCTAGGATGTCTACGCGGTCGAGCACGGGCTCGCCGTAGAAGGTGATGAGGATATCATCCCGAATCACCGGCCCGACATTCGGGGTAATCTCCACAAAGTAGCGGCCCGAATTCGGGCTTGAGACCACCAGTTCCTCCCCGAAGGCGCCGGAACCCGGCAAGGTGGCGTCGATCACCCCGTCGTCTTCATAGTCGACCGACCAGGTCACCGAGGCGATATCTGGGCCGGCCGGGGAGTTCAGGGCAGAAAGGGTGATGTCGGGGTCTCCTTCACAGGCCGTGATGTCGAGCCCCAGAAATTCATCGCGCAGGGTGCAATCGAGGGCGGTATCCTGGTTCTGGTTTACGGAATTCCCCGTGAAGGTGAGTGAAAAGGGCTCCGGGTCTCCGTCAAAGTTGGTGTTGTAGTTGTTGATCAGCAGGTAGTATATTTCCCCGGGCAGCACATCGATCCACTCGTCGTAGGTGTTCTGGCTGCCGGTCAGGGGAGGTTCCCCGTTTTGCCCGTTCTCGGGGTTCACCCCTACCCCGGTAAAGTCGGTGTCGTTTACTTCGTAGTTGCAGCGAATGGGTTGGGCCGTGCCATTGGAAATATCGGCGCATTGTACGTCGGGGCCATAGAGGGCAAAGTCCCATTCGGCGGTAATGCTGCCGGTGGCCCCCGGAAGGGCCTGTATGTCGAACCCGATGGTTCCGCCCGTGCCGGCCCGGAAGACAAACCAGGCGGTGTTGTGCTCGATGTTGGCCGAGGCGATGCTCCCCTTTTCGAGGCACCCCGACTGGCGGATCACGTCCGGGTCAAAGTCGTCGATGTCGCCCAGCCCGTCGGTAAAGGTGAAGTAGGTGGTGTCGGCGCATACCGGGATGGCGCTGCGGCAATCGGGGGAATTTGGAGAACTCTGGGCCAGGAGCCATGGGCCGCAAAACAGCAGCCCGCCCAGCCATAGCAGGAAGTTTCTCATAGATCGGGGCACTAAGTAACGTATACTATAACTCGAATACCCCCGGTTTAGTATGCCTTTCAGGGAGAATTTGGCCATTTCCCGACCAACGGAATGGGCGCTGGCCCCTCAGCGTTTCAGGGCGAAATGGGCACTCAGATAGCGGGCCTCCACCCGCTCTCCCCTCGGGTCGACGAAGGTGATGCGAAACCAGTAGTCAGTGGCCGGCAGCAATTGCCCGTTGAAAGTGCCGTCCCACCCCGCGCTGGTTTGGTCGAGCTGCTTGAGCAGCTTTCCATAGCGGTCAAAGATGAATATCTGCGGGTCGCTGAGAAACTCGATCCCCTCGATCTGCCAGGTGTCGTTTACTCCATCCCCGTTGGGGGAAAAGAAAGGCAGATACCCCACCACGACAATGGTTTCGGTAACCTGCCCGCACCCCTGCACATCCCGTACGTATACCTGGTGCATCCCGGCCGTCACATCTTCAAAGACAGGGCTGGGCTGGAACGAACCGGCGTCGAGGGCGTACAGGTAATCGCCGGTAGCCACGGTTTGTATGGTCACCCGGTTGGATACCTGCAGGTCCTCGATGAGGATGTCTGCAATGCCCGGGGGGTCCGAAATACGCACTTCCACGCTGCGGACGGTTTGACAGGAAATCCCCCCGCCCTGGGCCGTGGCCGTCAGGGTGTACACCCCCGCCTGGTCTACGGTGATCCGGGGTATGGACTGGCCGGTATTCCACCGGTAGCTCACCCCGGGCTCCGGGTTCAGGGGCCCGATGGTGATCCCTGCCGCATTCGCGCAGAGTAGTTCCAATTCCGGGAAATCCAGCACCGGTTCGGCCACCACGTCGAGCCGGAACGACTCGGTGGCATCAAAACAAAGGGGGTTGGCCAGGGAGGTGGTGCGCACGTAGATGGTGTAGGAACCGGGGGCAGGATCGTATTGCTGTGGCAGGGGGTTGGCCCCCTGCTGGGCTTCTGCGGCACTGCCGTGGTAGCTCACGCGAAAAGCAGCCGGGTCTTGTAAACCCAGGGCTTCGGCATCCTTGGCACTCAGGTCAATACCCCCGTCTCCGGCACAAATGGCTTCATGGGCCAGGGGGTAGGTCAGCGGGATGGGGCTGTACCCCACCTGCACCTCGCTGACCAGGGTCGAGCCGTCGGGCAGCCCCACCTGTACCTGGTAGGTGGCCGGCAAGGTGGCCGAATACACCGGGCCTGTTTCCCCGGGTATGTGGGCAAAACCCGATCCGGAATCGGCAAACCAGAGGTAGCCGGTGGCCCCGGCAGTCGTGGCGTCGAGCGGAACGGCATCACCTTCGCAGGCCGCCACCGGGGGGCCCAGCAGGTTGCTCACGATGGAACAGTCGAGGGCGTCTATGGGGTTGGTCTCGAAGATCTGCCCGGAGAACTGTATGCTGAAGCCCGAATTCGTATTGCTGAAATTGTTGATCAGCAGAAAGTAGTCTTCCCCGGGCTGCACATCGAGCCAGGGCTCATACTGGTAGGTACCGGTGTTGCCGGTCGGGTCTTCGCCCACCCCCATATAGGCGGCCATTTCCCGGTTGTCGTAGAAATTGCAGCGGATGGGTTCTCCCAGGTTGGCGCAATCGGAAGCCCGGTACAGGGCAAAATCCCAGTCCTCGGCCGGGTCGAAGGAAATGTTGAACCCAAGCTGGCCTGCCGCCCCTGTTCGGAAACGGTACCAGGCCGAATTCGATTCGATAAACCCGCTCAGGCTCGTTTCGAGGCATCCCGTAGCGCTGGCCCCTCCGAAATCGTCGGCCCCGTAGCCCGAGGTGCCCGCATTGACCGGGGTATTGTTGCAAATGGGGATAGCTGTACTGCAATCCGGGGAAATCTGGGCTTGCAGCCCCAGGCCTCCCCAGAGCAGCCAGCCGGTCAGGAGCCAGATCGGATGCCTTGGAATTCGCATGGTTGTGTATGGTTGCACCTAAAGTAAGCAGGGGGTCCAAGGCGGGCGAATTTATGTTGTGTAGCCGTGTTTTCGGGCCATAAAGTGCCATTTTATGTATATCTTTGCCTTTTGAAAATCTTTCACCAATGAAAATGGATCCCGCCCTGGAAGCCTCACAAGATGCCTACGGAGATGACCACTTTTCGGGTTCAGAGCAGACGCCCCTCAGGAAGGACGCCTTCGTGCTGAGCGATGCCGAAAAGATCGAGCGCATTTCCCAAAGCGTGCGTGACATCATGCTCACCCTGGGCCTCGACCTGAATGACGACAGCCTGAAAGGGACCCCCGACCGGGTCGCCAAGATGTACGTCAGGGAAATCTTCGGCGGGCTGCACCCTGATCGGCGCCCCAAATCGTCTACCTTCCAGAACAAGTACAAGTACGGGGAAATGCTGGTGGAGAAGAACATCATCGTCTACAGCACCTGCGAACACCACCTGCTGCCCATTGTTGGGCGGGCCCATATCGCCTACATCTCGAATGGCACCGTGGTGGGCCTGTCCAAGATGAACCGGATCGTGGATTACTTTGCCCGCCGCCCCCAGGTGCAGGAGCGCATGAACATCCAGATCGTACGCGAAATGCAACGGGTGCTGGGCACCCAAGACGTGGCCTGCGTGATCGATGCCAAACACCTCTGCGTGAATTCCCGCGGAATCAGGGATGTCGACAGCAGCACGGTGACCGCCGAGTACGGGGGGCGTTTCAGGCAGGAGGAAGCCCTCCGCCGCGAATTTCTGGACTACATTAACCTGGATACCGAATTTTAAGGCTGCAACCCATGGCGTTGTATCAAGAGCAGACCCTGAAGGTCTACAATTCCCTGACCAGTGAAAAGGAAGTATTCGAACCCCTGCACGAGGGGTACGTGGGCATGTACGTTTGCGGGCCCACCGTATACAGCAATGTGCACCTGGGGAACTGCCGGACGTTCATTTCCTTTGACCTGATCTTCCGGTACCTGCGCCACCTGGGCTACAAGGTGCGCTATGTGCGTAATATCACCGATGCGGGCCACCTCGAAGACGATGCCGACCAGGGCGAAGACAAGATCGCCAAAAAGGCCCGCCTGGAGCAGATCGAGCCCATGGAGGTGGTACAGCGCTACACGATTGATTTTCACAACATCCTCCAGAAATTCAACGTACTGCCGCCCAGCATTGAACCCACGGCCACCGGTCACATCGTGGAGCAGATCGAGCTGATCAAGGAAATCCTGGAGAAGGGGTACGCCTATGAAAAGAACGGCTCGGTGTATTTTGACGTGGTCAAATTCAACCAGGACCATACCTACGGGAAGCTCAGCGGGCGCAGGCTCGAAGACATGATCGCCAACACGCGCGAGCTCACCGCCCAGGACGAAAAGAACAACCCCCAGGATTTTGCCCTCTGGAAGCGGGCCGAACCCCAGCACATCATGCGCTGGCCCTCCCCCTGGGGCGAAGGCTTCCCGGGCTGGCACCTGGAATGTACGGTGATGAGCACCAAATACCTGGGCGAAACCTTTGACATCCACGGGGGTGGGATGGACCTGAAATTCCCCCACCACGAATGCGAGATCGCCCAGGCCGAGGCCTGCTACGACCACGCTCCGGTGCGCTACTGGCTGCACGCCAACATGCTTACCCTCAACGGCAAAAAGATGGCCAAGTCAACCGGCAACAACCTGTTGCCCGGGGAGATCTTTTCGGGGGAGAACCCCATCCTCAGCAAGGCCTACCCCCCTGCTGTGGTCCGCTTTTTCATGATGCAGGCCCACTACACCAGCATCCTCGACCTGAGCGATGAAGCGCTGCAGGCGGCCGAAAAAGGATATGTGCGGCTGATGGACGCCCTTGATTTGCTGCCGGGCCTCGCAGTTGGGGCCACCTCCGGGTATGACGTGAAAGCCTGGAGGCAGCGCTGCTACGACGCCATGAATGACGACTTCAACAGCCCTGTTTTGGTAGCCCAGCTCTTCGAGGCCGTAAAGAACATCAACCTCGTGCAGGATGGCAAGCAGTCCCTGACGGCGGCCGACAAGCTGCTGCTGACCGAAACCCTTGAGGCCTTTGTCTATGACGTGCTGGGGCTTGAAAAAGGGCGGCGCGATGCAGCCGAGACCCAGAAGCTCGAAGGGGTGGTGCAACTCCTCATAAAGATGCGCAACCAGGCGCGGGCCGAAAAGGATTACGCCACTTCAGACCAGATCCGCGATTCCCTCTCCGACCTGGGTATTCAGCTGAAGGACGGGAAAGACGGCACCACGTTCAGTTACTGACAGACCCCGCCGCCATGGCCCCAAACCGGATAAACCGCCTGCTTTCGCGACCCTTTATCGCCCTGGTACGGTTTTACCAGCGTTTTATCTCCCCCCTCACCCCGCCCACCTGCCGGTATAGCCCCACCTGCTCCCAGTACACGGTAGAAGCCCTGCAAAAGCACGGCCTGCTAAGGGGCGGCTGGCTGGCCCTGAAACGGATCGTGAGCTGCAACCCCTGGGGGGGCTCGGGCTACGACCCGGTCCCTTAAACCCCGGCTCCTTTTGGAATTTGGCCCCGATAACTATCGGGGTGGAATTTACCCCCATGGGGGATTTGTATTTAGTATCTTAGCCGCAAAAGGCAATTTATGTTTTATTTGGGCTTTACCTGGAATCCGGACGAAACCCTTTTCAAGCTCGGGGTGCTCCAGATCAAATACTACAACCTGCTCTGGATCATCGCCTTCGTGGTCGGGTGGTACCTGATGAAGCGGATCTTCGACCGGGAAGGCCGTACCCGCACCGAACTCGACTCCCTCTTCATCTACTCGGTGCTCTCCACCATGCTGGGCGCACGGCTGGGCCATGTTTTCTTCTACGACTGGGATTACTACAAAGACCACCTGGCCGAGATTTTGCTGCCCATTCGGGAAGCCCCCGGCAGCAGCCTGTTCGGCCTGATCAACGGATACGAATTCACCGGGTTCACCGGGCTGGCAAGCCACGGGGCGGCCATCGGGGTGATCATCGGCATGTACCTTTTTTGCCGCAAGCACCCCTCTTTCAACATCCTGTGGGTCCTGGACCGGATCGTGATCCCGGTATCGATCGGGGCGTTCATGGTTCGGCTTGGCAACTTTTTCAACTCGGAGATCAATGGGAAGATCACCGATGCCTCCTTCTTCCTGGCCACCCGCTTTGTGCGCGATTCCGACGACATGCCGGCCCAGCGCGCCATGTCGCTCACCGGGCAGCCCAATCCGAACGCGGCCTACAAAGCCCTGGCGAATGACCCCCAGTTTGCACAGTTCCTCGAGGCCATCCCCTACCGGCACCCGGCCCAGCTCTACGAGGGGATCTGCTATATCGGGGTTTTTGTGGTCCTCTACCTGCTGTACTGGAAAACCGACAAGAAAGACCGCCCGGGATACCTCTTTGGCCTGTTCCTGGTCTTGCTCTGGTCGGTGCGTTTTCTGGTGGAATTCGTCAAGAAAAGCCAGGGCGGCTTTGAGTCATCCCTGGGCCTGCTCTCCACCGGCCAGTGGCTGAGCATCCCCTTTATCGTGCTCGGCTTCTATTTCATGTTCCGCAAAAGCCCTGCCCATGCCCGTTGACCTGACTTCGCGGTTGCGACCCCTGTTCTGGCTGCTCACCCTGGCCCTGCTGGGGGTTGCCGCCTGCAAGGAAGAGCCCAAAAACACCCTGAACACCGAGGCCGCAACCTTTACCCGGGAGGGGAACCTCACCCTCTACCGGGGGCAAACCGATTCGGTCCTCGCCCGCCTCGACATCGAGATCGCCGAGACCGATTATGAAATCCAGACCGGCCTGATGTACCGCAAGAGCATGGAAGACGGGCAGGGGATGCTCTTTGTCTTCCCCGATGAGGAGCGGCATTCCTTCTACATGAAAAACACGCTGATCCCGCTGGATATCCTCTTCATCCGCGGAGACCTCAGCGTCGCAAACATCGCCCGCAATGCGCAGCCCCTTGACGAATCGGGCATCCCCTCGGCGGGGCCGGTGCGGTATGTGCTTGAGATCAAAGCGGGGCTGAGCGACCGCTGGGGCCTCAGGGAAGGCGACCGGGTGGCATTCGAGAGGAACCCGTAGGGCCGCTTCCATGCGAACTCATATCCCTGTAAAACAAATGGCATGAGCCTTTATCTTCTCGATGGAACCGGTACCACACGCCTGCATTTCCGCAAGGTGCGGGAAACGGACTTCGGGGCCTGGCTCCCGTTTTTCGAAGACACGGGCAGCACGGCTTACTGGGAGGGCATACCCGAAGACCCGCATACTGCCTGCCGCGAGCAATTCGACCGGATTTTCCATCGGTACCGACAAAACCTCGGGGGCATGAATGCTTTGATCGACCGGGAAACAGGGGCCCTGCTGGGCCTTGCCGGCCTGCTGGTGCAGCAGGTCGACGGGCTGGTAGAGCTCGAAATAGGCTATTCCCTCTTGCCTGAGGCCCGGGGCATGGGGTATGCTTCAGAAGCCGCGCGCCATTGCCGCGATGAGGCTTTCCGGCGCGGATGGGCCGAATCCCTGATCTCCATCATCCATGTGCGGAATGAACCTTCCATGCGGGTGGCCAGGGCCATGGGGATGCAGCCCGAAAAGGATACCCGCTACAAAGAAAACCCGGTCCGGATTTTCCGGATCCGGGCTGCAGATTCACGTTAAACAAGCCCCGAAAGGCGCGGTCTTCAGGATTTTTTGGCCGGGCAGGTATTGATGCCAAAGGGCGCGTAGAGCGGGCAGAAGCTTACCAGGCTGGTGAGCACGAATACCCCGGCCAAAATCAGCAATACCAGGCCCACGGTACCGCTGAGGGTACCGGTGTAATAGAGTACGGCAATCACCACGGCAATGAGGATGCGGATGATCCGGTCTGTACTTCCCATATTCTTTTTCATAATGGTTTGGTTTTTAGTTAGACAAGGTTTTGATCAGCCATACCAGACCGCTGATCGTGCCGATGCAGATTATGCATACCACAACAAATTTCAGGATCTTTCGGCTCATATGATTCCAAAGATAGGCAAGCGTCCCGGGCCCGGCAGTGACCTCAGTCACTTTTCAGGATCTCGATGCGCTGCCCGTTCTGCCGCACCAGGCCTTCGGCTTCCAGCTTCTTGACGGTGCGGGTGATCACCTCCCGCACGGTTCCCAGCTCGTCGGCCAGCTGCTGGTGCGAAAGGGTCAGCTCGCTGGTATCGCGCAGGCGGGCCTTGCGCTTCAGATGTTCATAGAGCCTGACGTGGAGCTTGTTGAAAAGCACATGGTGGATGGTCTCCAGCAATTCGCTGTAGCGCTGCCGGTACTGCTGGAAAAACAGGCCGCTCAAAACCGGGAAATCGCGCATCCAGCGGCGGACCCCCTCCACGGGGAGCAACAGGAGCTCGCTCGGCGCCTCGGTCTGGGCGTAGACCTGGCTGGGTTCCTGGCCCATCCCGGCCGAAAAGGACATGATGCAGCTCTCTTCCGGTTCGATGTAATAAAGCAACAGCTCCCGCTCATCATACCGTGTATAGACCTTGACCAACCCTTCCAGCACCACCGGGATGGCGCTCACAAACTGGCCTTCGCGGAGGATTTCCTGCCCTGCCCCGAACTGCTTGCGCACCGACTGTTCCCGGATTTCCCGAACCAGGCTCTCTGGCAGGGACGAAAAGGGGGATTGTGTCATAGCTCTGATTTTGACCCAAGGGTTGCTTCCCCTAATTTAGCAAAAATTCAACGCCATGCCCGCACTGCCCCACCTGGCCGTATTCACGGACAACCATTCCCGCAAATCCGGATTTGCACAACGGCTGCTGGAAGGGCGCCTGCCGGCAGAACTGGCATTCCTGGAGGGGCTCAGGGGCGGATTCTTCTCAAACGAGTCGCTGGCCGGGTTTCTGGAAGAAGAGGCCCGCCATGAGCGTTCCGAACTCCAGCCCCACCCCCACCGGCCCCTGAAGACCTACTCGAGCGGGGAGCGCAAGAAGGCCCTGTTGCGCTATTTGCTCGGCCAGCAGCCAGACTTCCTCATCCTCGACGACCCGTTCGACAACCTCGACCGGGAATTCCAGGCTACCCTGCGGGCCGAACTGGAACAGATTGCGCAATCCGTGATTCTGATCCAGCTGGTGAGCCGGCCCTCTGACCGGCTTGACGCCATCTGCCAGACGGCCTTTCTGCAGGGTGACAAGCTTACAGGTTTTCCAGATTACAAGCCCGGGGCCTCTGCGCCTGGGTTGGGAGCGGGCAGGCGCATCCCCCCGGCCCCGGCACCCCTGCCCGGGCTGCCAGAAATACTGGTGGATTTCCGCAAGGCAAGCCTTTCCTACCCGCACAAGCCCGTTCTGAAAAATATCGACTGGACCATCCGCCAGGGCGAATTCTGGGAGCTGCGCGGCCCGAACGGGAGCGGCAAAACCAGCCTTATTACCCTGATCAGCGGCGATAACCCCAAGGCATACGGCATGGAATTATACCTTTTCGGTGCCCGCAAGGGCAGCGGCGAAAGCGTCTGGGACATCAAGGAACACATCGGGTACTTTACCCCGGCCATGGCCGACCGCTTCCGGGGCTACCACTCGGTCGAAAACATGCTCATCTCGGGCCTGACCGACTCCATCGGCCTTTATGTGAAACCCGGCGACACCCAGCGCGCCCTTGCGGCAGCGTGGCTCAGGCTGCTGGGCATGGAAGCCCTGAAAGACACCCTTTTCTGCGACCTGACGGCCGGGGAGCAGCGCCTGGTCTTCTGCGCCCGGGCCATGATCAAGCACCCGCCCCTGCTCATCCTGGACGAACCCACCGCAGGCCTTGACCCGCAGGCCGCCGCCCTGGTTGTGGCCCTGATCCGGAAAATGGCCGAAGAGAGCCAGACGGCCCTGGTGTTCGTATCGCACCGGGACGAGCCCGGGCTGCAGGCCGATGCCGTTTTCGAGCTTATTCCCGGGCCCGCAGGCTCGGAAGGCAAAATCAGGAAGAACCGGCCCTGAACCGCGCGCAAACAGCCCAAACGAGCCATGGGGCATCCAAGCCGGGGCATGCAAAATGTGCAGGCTGCCGGCAAGTGGTTTACATCTGAATAAGGCAAACAAAAAACCGCGGCCGATGGCCGCGGTTTTTGTCATTGGAAGTTGCTTCCTTACTTTTTGCCGTCAGTTTCCTTTTTGCTGAGGGTATCAAACATGACGGGCGTGGCGATGAAAAGGGACGAGTAGGTACCCACGATGATCCCCACGATCATGGCGAACATAAACCCGCGCAGGGTCTCTCCGCCGAAAATAAAGATGGCCAGCAACACCACCAGGGTAGTGAGGGAGGTGTTGAGGGTCCGGCTCAGGGTGCTGTTCAGGGCCAGGTTGGTATTGATCCCGCCTTTCCAGCCGCGCTCGCCTATTGTTTCGCGGATACGGTCGAAAACCACCACCGTGTCGTTGAGGGAGTACCCGATCACCGTCAGGATGGCCGCGATAAAGGCCTGGTCGACCTCCATGCTGAAGGGCATCAGGGCACTGGTCAGCGAAAAGACGCCCAGCACGATCATCACGTCGTGGAAGACGGCCAAAACAGCCCCAAGCGAAAACTGCCAGCGGCGGAAGCGCAGCAGGATGTACATGAAGACCACCGCCAGGGAGCCGATGACCGCCCATACGGCGTTCTTCTTGATATCGTCGGCAATGGTGGGGCCTACTTTGCGGTATTTCATGACCCCGATGTCGTCATTGCTGCCGCCGGGCACAAAATCTTCGTAGGTGGCCCCATCAGGCAGGTACTTCTGCAGGGAATTGAACAGGATACCCAAAATTTCGTCGTCTACCTCGGTGCCCTGCTCATCAACTTTGTATTTGGTGGTCACCATGATCTGGTTGGCATCCCCGAAGGTCTTGGCACTGGCGCTACCCAGGGCAGCGGTGAGCTCACTGGTGATCTCGGTGGGGCTTACCGGGTCTACGAAGCGGATCTGGTAATTGCGCCCCCCGACAAAATCGACGCCCTGGTCAAGCCCTTTGGTAAAGAGGGAAACCGCCCCGATCACCACCAGGATACCGGAGATCACATAAGCGATCTTGCGTTTGCCCAGGAAGTTGAAATCGAGGTTCCGGAACAGGTTCTTGGTAATGGGGGTGGCAAACTCCAGGGTACGGCCGCGGCGGTTCAGGTACCAGTCAATCAGCAGACGGGTCACAAAGATGGCCGTGAACAGGGAGGTCAGAATACCGATGATGAGCGTGGTGGCAAAGCCCTTGATGGGGCCGGTACCAAACACCAGCAATATCAGGGCCGTAAGGCCGGTAGTGATGTTGGCGTCGAGGATGGAAGACAGGGCGTTGTCGAAACCGTCTGCCACGGCCTGTGCCATGCCTTTCCCTTTGGACAGCTCTTCCCTGATGCGCTCGTAGATCAGCACGTTGGCGTCAACCGACATACCAATGGTAAGCACGATACCCGCAATGCCGGGCAGGGTGAGCACCGCCCCAAGGCTGGCCAGCACCCCGAATATGAGAACAATGTTGAAAACCAGGGCCACGTCGGCAAACCAGCCGGCCCTGCCGTAGTACATGATCATCCAGAGCAGTACGAAGGCCATGGCGATCACAAAGGAGGTGAACCCGCTGTCGATGGCCTCCTGCCCCAAAGACGGGCCAACTACAAAGGAATCGATGATCTCGGCCTTGGCGGGCAGTTTCCCGGCCCGCAGCACGTTGGCGATGTCTTTGGTTTCGTTCACCGTAAAGGTTCCGGTGATCTCAGAGCTTCCTCCGGGGATCCCGCCCTTCTGGGACACGCCGGGGGCCGTGTAGACCCGGTTGTCGAGCACGATGGCAATCCCCGTGTTGTTCAGGTTGGCCTCGTTGGTGAGCTGCTGCCACTCGCGGGCACCCCGTACGTTCATGTCCATGCCCACTGCCGGGCGGTTGTACTGGTCAAACTGGTCACGGGCGTCGCTTACCACGTCGCCGCTCATCCGCGGGGTATCGTCCCGGTTGGATTTGAGGGCGTAGAGGGCGGCCACCTCGGTGCCCTGGGAAGGCCGCTCCCACATGAACTTGGTGAACTGCACCTCCTGGGGCAGCAGGCGGCGGATGCGCGGCATGCGCAGCCACTGCCCGATCTCGGCCGTGTCCTTGATGGCAGCCACGCCCACGGCAAAGCCGGGGCCGCTCAGCTGCAGTTTCTCAAAGAGGGGGTTGCTCTGGGAAGCCAGGTCGAGGGAATCCTGGGCCACGTCGGAAAGCAGGGAATCGATCTCGCTCTCGGGTTTGGCCTCAGGGCCCTCCTCGACTTTCACAATCGATTTGAGCTCTTCGTTGGCCTGGATAAAAAAGTTGAGCAGGCCCTGGTTGCCGGGTTCGTAGGTTTCCCAGAACTCGAGCTGGGCGGTGCTGGAGAGCAGGTCCTGGGCCCGGGCAATGTCGCGGGCCCCGGGAAGTTCGACCAGAATCCGGCCCGAGTTCCCCTCGCGCTGGATGTTGGGCTGGGTTACCCCGAAACCGTCGATCCGTTCGCGCAATACCTCAAAGGCCGAAATAACGGCTTCGTCTACCTTGCGGCGAATGATGGGCTTGACCTCATCGTCGCTCATTTCGAAATTGACCTCGTCGCTGAGCCCTTTGTTGGCAAAAATATCCGGGGAAGCCAGCTTGGCATCCCCCTTGATTTCGTCAAAGGCGTCGAAAAACAGGTCGAGGTAGGTGGCGTCGCTGTTCTTGGAGGCCGCATCGGCATCGGCCAGGGCCTTGTTGAAGACCGGGTTCTTGGTGTTGTTGGCCAGGCCCGAGAGAATGTCGCGCACGGAAATCTGCAGGGTCACGTTGATGCCCCCTTTCAGGTCAAGCCCCTTGTTCAGTTCCCTTTTCTTGGCTTCCTCGTAGCTGGTAAATCCCAAAACCGGGTTCTTGGCCACCGAATCCAGGTAACGGGCCTCGGCCTGTTCGCGACCGGCGACATACCCGGGCTCACTGGCCGGGACGGCGACTGCGGCGTAGGCCTCTGCATCCGATTCGATCTTGGAAGTGATAAAGGTGAAGGATAACTGGTACAGGCTCACCAGTCCGAACAGCAAAGCAAAAAGCCTTATAAGTCCTTTATTGTTCATGAGTTAAGCGATTATCTGAAATTCAGTGGGTTGCTGTAAACAGCGTGCAAATATATTACTTCCCCTAGGAACTGCCAATAAAATCAAAGGTTTTGTACCTGCCCCCTCAGTCGGCCGTCCGGGGATGAAAAAAGGCACCTTTCCGGGGCGGGAAGGTGCCTTGAAAAGGCGATACAAAATAAGGAATCAGACCTCGAGCAGGCTGTTGGTCTTGGCAACGCCTTCGGCGCTCTCTTTCATTTTGGCCTTCTCGGCGGCGTCGAGGTCCAGTTCTACGATCTGTTCGATACCCCCGCGACCCAAAATCACGGGTACCCCGATACACAGGTCCTTCAGGCCGTATTCCCCCTGCAACAGGGCTGAACAGGGCACCATTTTCTTCTGGTCGCAGGCAATGGCCTGCACCAGGGCCGATACCGCTGCCCCGGGGGCGTACCAGGCACTGGTGCCCAGCAGTTTGGTCAGGGTGGCGCCCCCAACCTTGGTATCTTCCGAAACCTGTTGCAGCCGCTCGGGGGTTAGGAATTCAGAAACCTTGACGCTGTTGCGGGTGGCGTGGCGGGTCAGGGGCACCATGCCGGTATCGCTGTGGCCGCCGATTACCATGCCGTCCACATCCGAGATGGGGGCGCCCAGGGCTTCTGCCAGGCGGTATTTGAAGCGGGCGCTGTCGAGGGCCCCGCCCATGCCGATAATGCGGTTGCGCGGCAATTTGCTGGTCTTGTGCACCAGGTAGGTCATGGTATCCATGGGGTTGCTCACCACAATGACGATGGCTTCGGGCGAATGCTCGAGAAGGCTCGATGAAACGGCTTTCACTATGCCTGCATTGATGCCGATCAGCTCTTCGCGGGTCATGCCGGGTTTGCGCGGAATGCCTGAGGTAATCACTACGATGTCGCTTCCGGCCGTTTTGGAATAGTCGTTGGTGGCACCCACGATGCGGGTATCAAAACCGTTCAGGGAGGCGCATTGCATCAGGTCCATCGCCTTGCCTTCGGCCACGCCCTCCTTGATGTCGAGCAAGACCACTTCGGATGCAAAATTCTTGATCGCAATGTATTCGGCGCAGCTGGCTCCGACGGCCCCGGCCCCCACAATGGAAATTTTCATATCAGTATTGCTTTTGTAAGAGTTAGAAGAGCTTCAAAAGTACTGAAAATATAGCGAAAAACCTCAGTCGGCCAGGCGGGAAACAGACCGCCTCCCGCCCGGTTTTCGCAGGGAAGATTTGTTAATAAAACCGGCCATTGGTCGAAATTCCCGTTTTCGGGCCTCCCGTACGTCGAAAAAGGACAATAAGGCCCTGCTATGCCCGTTGGCAAAGTACCCAATCTTACTAATGTAGTCAGCTTATGCGTTTTAAAATCCCCTGCATCCTGCTGCTGACAGTGGTACTGGCGACCACTCTGAACAGCTGTTCCGAAATCCCGGAGAACAACGACCCCGTGATCGGGATCTGGTCGCGCACCGAGTTGTCGGCCGGGACGGCCCAAAAGGTTTCCCAACGCGAAGAGTGGATCTTCAACGATGTATACCTGGGCCGGTACCACCGTTATGAAGGCGAGAAAATCACCATACAGTCAGACTTTTCCTGGAGCGAAGACCAGGGAATCTACACCATTGAATACCCTGGCCTTGACCGCGCGCCGGAACAGGCCATCATCAAGCAGAAGGCGGGCGGGATTACCCTGGAAACCCTGCAAGGGGAGATCCTGGCCCACCGGGAATAGCCCCCACTTACCCTCTATACAGGAACAGCCCCGGCGCACATGCTCCGGGGCTGTTTCATTCCATCGGCCAAATGACCGGGCCAACATATGCGGGCAAGACCCGCATTGACGCCCTTACGAGGAGTCACCCCCGTACAAAAAACCCCGGCCTCCCGGCCGGGGTTGCTGTTCTGGCAGGGCGCCGGTTTATGCGTCTATATTGGCGTACACGGCATTCTTCTCGATGAACTCCCGACGGGGCGGTACCTCGTCCCCCATCAGCATGGAGAAGATCCGGTCTGACTCGGTGGCGTTTTCGATGGTCACCTGCCGCAGGGTACGGCCTTCAGGGTTCATGGTGGTTTCCCAGAGCTGCTCGGCGTTCATTTCCCCGAGACCCTTGTAGCGCTGTATGTTCACGCCCCCTCCGAATTCCTGGCTGATCTCGTCCCGTTCCTTGTCGGTCCAGGCATAGCGCTTTTTGGCGCCCTTCTTGACCAGGTACAGGGGCGGGGTGGCGATGTAGACATGCCCCCCCTCAATCAGTTCCCGCATGTAGCGGAAAAAGAAGGTGAGGATGAGGGTTTCGATATGGCTTCCGTCCACATCCGCGTCGCACATGATCACGACCTTGTGGTAGCGGAGCTTTTCGAGGTTGAGGGCCTTGCTGTCTTCTTCGGTGCCGATGGTGACCCCCAGGGCGGTATAGATATTCTTGATCTCCTCGTTTTCAAAGACCTTGTGCTGCATGGCCTTCTCCACGTTCAGGATTTTCCCCCGCAGCGGCAGGATGGCCTGGAAATTCCGGTCGCGGCCCATTTTCGCGGTTCCGCCCGCCGAATCTCCCTCTACCAGGAAGAGCTCGCAGCGTTGCGGGTCCTGGTCGGAACAATCGGCCAGTTTTCCGGGCAGCCCGCCCCCGCTCATCGGGTTCTTGCGCTGCACCATTTCCCGGGCCTTGGTGGCGGCGTGCCGGGCCTGGGCTGCCAGAATCACCTTCTGCACGATCATCCGCGCGTCGTCGGGGTGTTCTTCCAGGTAGTCGGTGAGCATCTCCGATACGGCCTGGCTCACGGCAGCCGACACCTCCCGGTTGCCGAGCTTGGTCTTGGTCTGCCCTTCGAACTGGGGCTCGGCCACCTTGACCGAGACGATCGCGGTAAGCCCCTCGCGGAAGTCATCGCCCGCCACCTCGAATTTCACCTTGTCGAGCATGCCCGAGTTGTCGGCGTATTTTTTCAGGGTGGTGGTGAGCCCGCGGCGGAAGCCCGAAAGGTGGGTGCCCCCTTCGTGGGTGTTGATGTTGTTGACGTAGGAATGCAGGTTTTCCGTATAGGAGGTATTGTAGATCATGGCCACCTCCACGGGGATGTCGTTTTTCTCCCCTTCCATGGAGATGACTCTCTGGATAAGGGGTTCGCGGTTGCCGTCGAGGAAGCGGATGAATTCCTTGAGCCCTTCCTGGGAGCTGAACTCCTCGTGCACGAAATTCCCCTCCTTGTCTTTCTGGCGGCGGTCGGTCAGGGTGATCTTGATGCCCTTGTTCAGGTACGACAGCTCGCGCATGCGGTTCGAGAGGGTCTCGTAGCTGTACTCGGTGGTCTGCTGAAAAATCTGGGCATCGGGGTGGAAGGTGACAATAGTGCCCGTCTTGTCGGATGTCCCGATGCTTTTGGCCGGATACAGGGTGCGGCCCCGCTCGTACTCCTGCTCCCAGATCTTCCCGTCGCGGTGCACGGTGGCCTTCAGGTGGTCTGAGAGGGCGTTCACGACCGAAACCCCCACCCCGTGCAAGCCGCCCGATACCTTGTAGGAGTCCTTGTCGAACTTCCCGCCGGCCCCGATCTTGGTCATGACCACTTCGAGGGCCGACACGCCTTCCTTCTTATGCAGGTCAACCGGGATGCCCCGGCCATTGTCTTCGACCGTGATGGAGTTGTCTTCGTTGATGGTGACATCGATGGTGTCGCAGTGCCCGCCCATGGCCTCATCTATGGAGTTGTCCACTACTTCATAGACCAGGTGGTGGAGCCCGCGCGGGCCCACATCGCCAATGTACATGGAGGGGCGCATCCGCACGTGTTCAATGCCCTCCAGGGCCTGAATACTGTCGGCGGAATACTTTTTGCTGTTTGCTTCTTCGCTCATTGCTAATTTGGGTTGTTTTGCTGCCTTTCTGCAATCCTACAAATATACGAAATACCCCTGCAAACAGGGGCAATCCGGGCCTTTTGAGCCCCTTT
>CAYWZF010000041.1:0-22227 GCA_964461555.1 uncultured Robiginitalea sp.
GACCAGGCTTTGCCTTAGTTCCGGTTTGTCCGTCACAAAGAGTAGAAGCCATTCCTTTAATTCCTGAAGTTCATTGGGCAAAAGCCGATGGATGGCTTTTTTTAATTCCCGGCTGAACAACCGCGCATCGAAACTTACTTTTTGGAGTACCGTTTTGGTGTACTCCAACATAGCTCTAGCCATAATTCAGATTGTTTTAGTTAGAAGTTGTCAATCAAAAATAACCAAATTTTGAATCGGTTTATTGTGCGTAGGTCGTTAAAAATTAGATAATTTCATGTTAATGAAATACCGCGCCCCACATGCCCCCGGAAAGACCCGCCGGCCCTGGATCGGTGCCGTACTGCTCGCATGGGCCCTGCTGGCCGGGGCGTGTTCGCCCGGGCACCGGGTGGCCCGGTACATGGACCGGCAGCTGGGCCCGCCCCACGAGCCCCTGCAGTATACCGGGGTGCTTCTGGCAGATGCGGAAGATGGCCATACCCTGTATGAACTAAATGCGCAAAAAGCTTTTACCCCCGCCAGCAACACCAAGCTTTTCACCCTCTACGCGGCCCTGAAGGCCCTGCCTGAACGGATACCTGCCCTGAAATACCTGCCCCGGGGCGATACGCTCTATGTGGTGGCCACTGGAGACCCCTCAGCCCTCCACCCCGACCTGGCAGACAGCACTGCGCTGAAATTCATGGACGGCTTTCAGGTGGTCGCCCTGGTCAATGACAACCTGGCCGACCCGGCCCTGGGGCCCGGCTGGGCCTGGGACGATTACGACCAGTACTTCAGCCCGGGGCGCAGCGCCATGCCCATACACGGGAACATTCTCAGGCTGCGCGAAACAGCCGGTTCGCTGCGCGCCGACCCAGAGGTCTTCCGCGACAGCCTCCGCCCCGGGGAATATCCCTTTGCCCGGGCCCCGCATCAGAATATCTTCTACCGCCTGCCCGCGCCGGGAGATACCCTCGACATTCCCCTGCACACCAGCCCGGGCCTGGAACGACGGCTCTGGGCAGCGGCCCTGGGCAGGCCCCTTGCAACGGCCCGCCCGCCCGTTTCAGAGCCCCTGCTGGCATTGCCCGGCATCGCGGCCGATACCCTGCTGCGGAAGATGATGACCGAAAGCGACAATTTCATCGCCGAACAGCTCATGCTGCTGGTGTCGTCTACCCTGGGTGACACCCTCAGCTTTGAGCGCGCCCGTGACCATGTGCTGAAGCACTGGCTGGCTGGCCTGCCCCAGCCGCCCCGCTGGGCAGACGGGTCTGGCCTGAGCCGCTACAACCAGGTGAGCCCGGCCAGCGTGGTGTACCTGCTGCAAAAAATGCAGGCCGAAATCCCCGAGGCCCGGCTTTTTGCCCTGATGGCCCAGGGGGGCCGGCCGGGCACGCTGCGCACCGTATTCAGGGACCCGGCGGGGCCTTACCTCTTCGGGAAAACAGGTTCCATGGGCGGGGTGCAGAACCTCAGCGGGTACCTCAAAACCCGGTCGGGCAAGACCGTGGTCTTTTCCTTTATGAACAACCATTTCACGGGGCCCGGCCGCCTGGTCAGGGACCGTATGGAGCGCATCCTGGAGTGGGTGCGGGAGCACTACTGAAGCCGGGCTGCTGCGGCCCGAAGGGGGCCGAACAAAGCGGCGTGCTGCAGCAGGATCAGGGTCTTGGCGTCGCGTATGCCGCCTTTACTGAGCAGGCGTAAAACCTCCTCATAGGAATATTCGAGCAATTCGATGTCTTCTGATTCCTCTTCCATGCCCCCGCCGGGGGCCGCTTTCATGCCCGGGGAGTATGATGCCAGATAAAAGTGGAGCAGTTCGGTAACTGCCCCCGGGGAACTGTAGGCCTCGCAGACCTTTTCGACCCTTGGCACCCGATATCCGGTTTCTTCGAGGATCTCCCGCAGAATGGCCTGCTCCGGGTTTGTCCCGTCCAGCAGGCCCGCACAGGCCTCTGTAAGCAGGCCATCCGGGTTGCCGTTCACATAGGTGGGCATGCGGAACTGACGGGTGAGCAGCACCGTTTCCCGCCCCGGGTCGTACAGGAGCACGGCAGCCCCGTTCCCGCGGTCATAGACTTCCCGGGTCTGGGGGTCCCAGCGCCCGTCGGAGCGCAAATACTCAAAACGATAGCGGTACAGGGTATACCAGGCGTCGGAAAGGACTTCCCTGACCGTATTGCGGATTCTGTTCATTGGCTTGGTTCATGAGCAGGCCGGAAGCGATAATCCCCGGCCATTCGCATTAACGTATTTCTCCAAAATTGCCCCCGCAGGCCTGCCGTCACTCGCGCATGTGCTCCAATATGCGCCTCTCGAACAGGCGGTCGCTCTCCAGGATATGAAAAAAGGAGGCCAGGTACTCCCGGGCTTCGGCGTATTGCCGGTGGTCTTTGAAATAGGGTTCCAGATCTGACAGGCACTTTTCCATTCCCGGCCGGGCTGCCAGGAATTCGCCCCGCACCTGCTGCATGAGGGTGGTATCGCGGGCATATCCCTTGTAGAGGCGCTCGGTAACCTGCTCGATGTTGGCATCGAGATTCTGGATGTTGTTTACAGTCGCGTAGGGCGCATTGACCAGGCCGCTCATGTCAAAATCGTACGGCAGGGTCACAAAGGTTTCATCGAGGTAGTAAAGCCGCTGGTTGTGCTGCATGCGCATGGAGAAGTCGGTGTTCCCGATCATGAACTGGAACAGGTTGTCGCGGACGCCTGCCAGGGCATCCTGCATCTCGGGCGGGACATTCCGCCTCACACGCCGGCCATTGAGCCGCCGGGCCACCGCCCCGTGGTCTTCCAGCAAAAAGGCCCACAACTCGTGCCGGCGTTCGCGGTTCCCCCTCACCTCATAGAATTCGAGCTGCACCAGGCGGGTGGCATAAAAATAAGGGGAAACCTGCTCGAAAAGCTTGTAGGCCAGCAGTTCCTTGATCACGTAATCCTCATATTCGCCCCCCACCTGGCACGGCAGCACCAGCTTGACCTCTTTCTGCCCCTCAAAGGGGGTGCCCCGGGATTCGTTTTCCGAAAATCGCAGGGCAATCGGGGGAAAAAAGCACACCTCGCGTCGCGCATGGCCGCGTGCCCGAACCCTGATGCCCAGGGAATCGGAAACGCCTTCGCCCTGACCAAAATACAGCATGCCATTCAGGTAGGTGGAATCGTTGGTATCTCCCTTCAGCGCCTTTATGGAGGCATGCAAGGCAAGGGCCAGGGGTTGCTGGCGGGAGAAAAGCGGGTCTGCCTGTGCCACCTCCTGCCCAAGGGTCGTCTGAAGGGCAAACAGCCCGGAAACCAGCCAACTACCTACGCTTCGATTCATGGGACGGGCGCTTTATAAGGAAGATACCAAATATTGGTGAGATTCCCATCCGGGAAACACGGAATTTAATTTACCCTCGGAATTAAAAACAAACTTTGGGGTATGGGAAATCATAGAATTGTGTTAATTTATGCCAAAATTTGAACATGAAAAGACTAGCACTACTCTTGCTGGGATTGCCCCTATTGGTCCAGGCCCAGGTGAGCGAAAAATTTGAAGTAGACAACAACCGGCTCCGCAGCCTGATCGATACGTATAAGAAAGACCCCAGGGGCCCCTACCGGGACCTGCGCTGGTTCTGCAACGACGGCACCCTGAACCCTCCCAATGAGCCCTGTGAAGGCGGGGGCGTGCAACACGCCAGATACCGGGACGAGGTTGTCGCCCTGGGCGAAAAAAGCCATATCTACCTGGGCCAGATACTGGCATCCACCGATTACGAGGCATTCTGGGATGCCGAGAACGACCAGTCGCGCCTGAAGCAATACATGCTGGAGAAATACCTGAAAAACGTGGACGACGGCTGGGTGAACCGCCGCGCTCAATTTTACCGGGGGCACCTGCAGGCCGAGGACGAATCGGAATGGGGCAAAAACTTCTTTCTGTGGCTCCTCGAAAAACCCGGGGTGCTCGATACCCATTTCTACCTGATCCGGCAGGCCGTCAAAGACATCCCCCACGCCGGGGACGACAACGTGGCCCAACAGATGCGCAGCCAGTCGAAGGCCATTGCAGATGCCTACCCGCGCTTCCAGAACCTGCGCATCAAGATCCACGGACAGCCCACCCGAAGCGACATCGCGGATGTCCGCAAATTCAAGGCCGACCATGCAGGAGACTTGTCCGCTGCCCTGAACAGGCAGTTCGACGAGCTGCTGGAAACCATGGCGGCGTTCTTTGCGCCCGTGAAGATTGAAGACCTCAAGGCTGGCCTTTCGGGGGTTACCGCACCCGCCCTGAAAAGCAGGCTGTCAGCTGAAATCGACAAGCTGGGCGGAGGCTCGGCCGGGCAACAGCTCGAATATGCGGCAGACGCCCTGTGGACGATTCGTGAAAAGATAGGCGAAGAACCCACCCCTGCCGGTAAACTCGCCCTGCTCGACCTTTCCCTGAAACTGGAATCCCTGATCGTGCGCTCGGTTTCGGAATACGAACCAGCCAGCTTAAAATCACTCCTGGATGCGGTCTGCCATCTGAGTACGGCAGCGGCGGCCTCCGGATATACTGAATTGTGGGAATGGTCAGAAATAAAGGGGAACCTGAACTACAAAGATCCCTCGGGCAGTACCCTGGAAGAGCTTAATACGATTGCCCAGGCCGGGCGGAATCAGCTGAACTGGGGCGCGAGCTACAACAAGGCAATCTTTGACGAGGACGTGACCCGCTTCACGGGCTTCGAACCCATGGCGGCCGGTTTCCTCGATGACCGCATCCGGGGCTCGGTGGCCCTCTACCTTGGAAACCAGCTCGGGAAACTGGGCAATTTCATCTCCGGGCAGGAAAACCTGAAAAACGACGTGCTGGGCGTGCGAAACCCCAGCCAGATCCACGGGCTGAACCCGGGCTACGCCAATGGCGAACTGGTGGTGGTAGAAGGCGACCTGCGAAACATGGAGGTGAATCCGAACAGCATTTACGCCTTTCAGCGCCCTCCATCAGACTTGCGGCCCGTGGGCGGCATTCTGAACATCGCCGAGGGGAACCTGGTTTCCCACCTGCAACTGCTGGCCCGCAACCTGGGGATCCCCAATGCTTCCATTTCGGACGAAAACCTGCAGGAGCTAAAAAAATTCAACGGGCAGCGCGTCTTTTACGCTGTTTCCAATAAAGGGACCGTTATCCTGAAGGCTGAAGCGTCAATGACCCCGCAGGAAAAGGCCCTTTTCAAGGAGGAGGTACGAAATGAGGAAATGATCGAGGTGCCGGTTGACAAAATCCGGCTCAACCAGACCACCATCCTGAACCTCACCGAGGTCGATGCCAAATCATCCGGGGCCGTATGCGGGCCCAAGGCCGCCAATCTGGGCGAGCTGAAAAAGAATTTCCCGAACCACGTGGTTAACGGCTTCGTGATCCCGTTTGGGATCTTCCGCGCCCACCTCGACCAACCGATCACCGGTAAGTCTCAGAGCTACTGGCAATACCTGACCAGCATTTACGCGGAAGCCCGGAGCATGCGTTCTCAGGGCCGCACCGAGGCAGAGGTCGAAAAATACCAGCTCGACGAATTCGCCAAGCTGAGCCAGATGATCCGCGACATGCCCATGCTCCCCACCTTCTTGAAAGACCTGGAGAATTCCTTTACCCAGATCCTGGGCAAGCCCATCGGACAACAGCCGGTGTTCCTGCGAAGCGATACCAACATGGAAGACCTGGCGAGCTTTACCGGGGCAGGCCTGAACCTTACCCTCTTCAATGTGCGGGAGCGGGAAAGAATCATAGATGGCATCAAGGAAGTTTGGGCTTCGCCCTATTCCGACAGGAGCTTCCGCTGGCGGCAGAAGTACCTGAACAATCCCGAAAACGTCTACCCCTCCATCGTGGTTATCCCGGGGGTTGACAACGACTGTTCCGGGGTGATGATCACCAAGGGGGTCAGTTCAGGGCGCACCGACGAGATCACGGTGGCAATGAGCCGTGGGGTCGGAGGTGCCGTGGAAGGGCAGCTGGCCGAAACCTGGGCCATCCGCCGCGCCGGGGGTCGGCAGCTCATCGCTCCTTCCCGGGAATTGTACTACAACAGCCTGAACGCTACCGGTGGCACCTCCGTCAATGGAACCTCCCTCGATGAACCCATCCTGGGGGAAGGCCGGATCTCCCAGCTCCACGATTTCAGTGCCGAGCTGATCCGGACCATGGAAAGCCGGGGCATCGAAGGCCCTTATGATGTGGAACTGGGCTTCAAGGACGGCAAGATCTGGCTGTTCCAGGTGCGTCCCTTCGTAGAGAACAAAGGTGCCCTGAGTTCGGAGTACCTGCAGTCCATAACCCCGGAGGTTGACCAGAAAAAAACAATCCGATTAACTACAACACTTTAATCATGAATAAAATATATATTCTTGCCGCCCTGCTTGCAGGCAGTTTCATCGCCATCGTCAAAGACTATCCCTACGACGGGTACGAACGCACCGGCATCAGGCGTCTCAAGTGGGTGGAACGGGTACGCAGCGGGGAAATCAAGTCAAACAACCTCCGGCCGGGCGCCCTCTATCCCTTAAGCTCCATAAAATTGAATCTCGCAGACCGCGACCTGGGCCAGATGCAGGGCGGGGTTCCCCAGGCAGATGCCGACCTGCAGGCCAAAGTTTCCGGATTGTTCCGCGGCCTGAACCCGAATTATTCCATGACCCTGCTCGACATGACCCCGGGCAAGAAGCTGAGGTACGCCGAACACCGGCCCTCGGCCCAGTACCAGCCGGGCAGCGTGGGCAAGCTGGTGGTGCTGTCGGCCTTTTTCACCGGCCTGAAGCACGTCTACCCCAACAGTTTTGAGAAGCGGATCGAATTGCTTAAAAACAAGCAGATCAAGGCCGGACAGTGGGCCATTTCAGACCACCACACAGTGCCCTTCTACAACGTGGAAACCGGAAAGATGGTCAAGCGGACCGTTGAAGCGAACGATGTCTTTTCGCTTTTTGAATGGGTCGACCACATGGTCTCGGTGAGCAACAACGGGGCGGCCAGCGTGGTCTGGCGCGAAGCCCTGCTCATGCATATCTTCAAGGAGAAATACCCTTCCCTCACCTTCGATGAGGCCGAGGCTTACTTCAAAAGCAAGCCCAAATCTGAACTCTCCGAATTTGCCATCAACACGGTCAACCAGCCCCTGCGCGACCTGGGGATCACCTCTGACGAATGGCGCCTCGGGTCGTTCTTCACCCATGGTGCCACCGGATACATCCCGGGGCGCGGAGGCAGCACCGGCACCCCGATTGGCCTGATCAAGTTTGTGCTGGCGCTGGAACAGGGCAAAATCGTGGACCGGGAATCAAGCCTCGAAATGAAGCGCCTCCTTTACCTGACCGACCGTCGGATCCGCTATGCCTTCTCGCACCGCCTCGACGAGGCCGCCGTCTTTTTCAAATCGGGCAGCCTCTACAGCTGCGACCGGAAGAAGAACCCGAATTGCGGGCAGTATCAGGGTAATGTCTACAACTACATGAATTCAGTGGCGATCATTGAACATCCCGACGGGACCAAATATGCGGTTTGCCTGATGTCGAACGTGCTGAACAAGAACTCGGCCTCTGACCACCTGGCCCTGGCCGACCGGGTAGACGATCTGGTGCGGGGCAACTAGCCTGCTTGCCCCCGCAGGCCCTGGAGTACCTGTTCAGCCTGTTTTCTAACGGTTTCAAAGGGGCTGTCGAGGCATTGTTCCACCAGCGGGGCGTAGGCTTCCTGATCCAGTTTCCCGATCAAATAGAGCACGGCGTGCTTGATCTTGACGTCGTGCCTGCGGAGCAGGGTCTGGAAGCATTGCTGTTCGGTGTAGCTCGGGAGTTTCAGGCGCGCCACGAGTTCCTCAGAATAGGTTACCCCCTGTTGGGCAGAATCGAGGATGGGCAGCACGGTATGGCGCAGGCGGGCATCCAAAATATTGTCGATAAACTCGATGGCATTGGCCCTTTCCTGGTCATTCCCGCTTACCGCAACACGGAGAATGGGCTCAGCCTCCTGTTTGAAATAGCGGATCCCCAGCAGCTTGAAAATACGCGCCAGGTGGCCGTCTACGCGATGCTCCAGGATAACGATCAACCCTTCCCGCGCCTGGCGAACCAGGGCTGATTTCTCGGTTTCAGGCTCCTTTTCCTGCGTGGCTACCTGGGTATGCAGGAACGATAGCAGGTTGAGGTAATCGCGGCATTCTTCCAGGATTTTGTTCACGATGAGCTCCTCGTCGATCTCAAGATCGGGCTGGTCGGCCTTGGCCTCCCTCAGGGCATCGAGCGCCTTGAGCGACACGGAGTACTCTGCTTCGTCGATAAACTCGATCAGGGTCCTGACAGCTTCCTGGGTGCCGATGGCATGGAGCACTTCGGGGACCAACAGGGCATCGCAGAATTCCAGGTCCCGCCCTTCCACCATACGCCGCAGTTCGGGGATGCAGGCGGGGCCATATGCCTTGAAGACCTCTATCACCTTGGTCCTTAGTGCTTTGTCGTGAAGCCTGCGGCATGGAGCGTCGTGACCTCGCCGTGCTAGACTTTAACCGAAGGTCTTTCACCTGGGCGGCACCATCCAGGGCTGCCAGGGCCACCGCCGGGTCAACCGCGTCAAGGTGCTGGTCGAGAATGTGGTAATGCGAAGACAGGTGGGTGTGGCCAATGGCCTCCAGGGCTGCGATGAGGTCAAACCGGCGCCGGTCGTCCCAGGGGGAATTCCCGGCACGCTCGAGGAGTGCATCGACCCGCCTGCCGAGCCGGAGTATCTCCTTCAGGTGGGGGTCGGTATGCACTTCCCTTGCCACTGCCAGCAAGGTGAGAGCGTGTATGTTGCCATGGTTGCTGTGGGCCTCGTAGTCGAGGATCTCTTCCCGGTGCAGGTCGTGGTCTTTGTGGATCAGGTACCGCAGCACGTTGATGACCACCTCATCGGAGGGGTCGTTGAGCATGCCGGCCATTTCCGCGCGCAGGTCGGCCTTATCCAGGTAATACAGGTTTTCAACGGCCAGGCTGCGCACGTGCTCTGACGGGTGGGCCAGCAACTTGCGAATGGCATCGAAATAGTGTTCAGAGGGGTTATGCAGGATTTCTTCGAGCATATATAGGACCTGCGACTCCGATCCGGAGGCGAGTACCCCGTCGACCGTCTTGAAAACCGACTCATCGGAGGCTTTCAGGTGGTGGGCTTCCCGCTTTTTGGACCTGGGGTGCTCCTGCACCAGCAAGTGCTGAAAGGCCTTCAGGTAGGCGCTGAAGATCCGCGAGATCAAAAAGAGCCAGATCCCTATCAGCCCGATGTTGATATAGCTGATATAGAGGCTGGGAATCTTCAGGCCATTGATCAGGAAGATCAATACGGCCCCTGCCAGGCCCGTGGCAATGCTGTCGACCACGATATCGATAAAGGGCTTGGTATGCTTGCGGGTTTCAATGGGCACCGGGACGATCACCAGCTCAGAAGCCGCCTTGTTGAGGGATTGCTTGAACCCCCCGTCGGCGATCTTGATGAGCACCACCACCCAGAGCTCCGGGATGACCAGCAGCAATACCGAACCAATCAGAATGCCGAGCGGCAGGAAAAACAGGGACTTGCCCACCCCCATCCGGCGCAGGATCTGGTTCGATAGGAACAGCTGTATGAGGAGGGACACCACACTGAGGGTGGAGAACCAGAACCCGAAGAAGGCGGTGAGCCGTTCGGGATCGGTAATCTTCTCAGCGGCAAAATGGCTGTACTGGTAATCTACCAGCTTGGCCACAATCACGCTGATCCCCACCGTAAGGGTAATGAGGGTTAAGAGTTTGTTTTTTCGGATCATGCGAAGCGGGGTCTCGGCATGATCAGGTTTCTGCGGCTTTTCAAGCCTGGCCTTCTGTACGTGATGCTTCCAGAGGTATGAGCTGATCGGGATGCACAGCAGCAGCATCAGGGCCGCTACGAGCAACAGGTCCTCTGAACGGATGAAACGGGTCAGGAAGGAGGTCAGGTAGCCCCCGAAAATCCCCCCGGCAATGGCGCCGGACCCGATAAAACCAAAGAGCCGCTTGGCTTCCCGCACATTGAAGATCATGTTGGCCAGGATCCAGAACTGGGAGGTGACCAGCAGGCCAAAAATGGCGACGAACAGGTAGGGCACATACAGCCATTGGTTATTGTCCGGGTGCATGTTCAGGATCAGGAAAAAGATCCCAAGGGTGGCCGAACAGGCCAGCAGGGTGACCAGGATAATCCGTATGAGCTGGTATGACCAGAGGAACCGGTCGTACACCAGCGAAAAAATGACGGCAAAGATGGCCGTCAGCAGGTAGGCGGTGGGGAGGGCATCGGCCGTGAGGCGTGAGAGGAAAAGGGAATTGACCGTGGGCTTGACCACCAGCAGGGAAGTAATCAGAATGAAGATATAAGCCTGCAGGAGCAGTGCCTTTCGGATCTCATTCGGTTTCAGGTCAAAGAATTTCTGAAGGGAGCGAACCAGCATGGGCATTGCGTTATTTAGTGTGAAGGAGCATGGCCTCTTCCACGGGCCTTACCAGGCTTCTGACCGTTTCTTCCCCTCCAGGGTCTTCCGTCAGGGCTACCAGGATATACCGCCGGTCTTCGTCCCATACCAGGATGGAATCGGAATGCCACGACTTCCAGGAACCCGACTTTCGGTACAGGGCAGCTTCCGGGGCCAGTCGATCGAGGGAATGTACGAACTTGTGGTGCAGGCCCGGGTCTTTCAGGATGCTGAGCATATCGGCAGAACGCTCAAAACTGACCAGCCGTCCGTAAACCAGCCGGTAATAAAACCGGCTTACCTGATAGGCAGTGGCCGCATGGCTTAAGTTCTTCAAGGGTTCCCGGTTGGTTTCCCCTGAGCGGGAGTACCTCTTGCCCACCCAGAGCCCGCCTCCCTCCGATTCTTCGTAAAAGCGGTATTCAGGGGCCCGCAGCACCCGTTCTATCTTCTCATAACCCAGGCGGTCAATGACACGGGTGGTGGCTGCATTGTTGGAAAAACGGATCATATCGTTCATGTCTTCGCGCAGGGCGGCATCTTCCGTGAGTTCCTTTTTGTGGATGGCATCCTGGGCCGCCAGCAGCACGGCTATCTTCGGGAGGCTGGCCGCATAGATCATCTCCTTGCCATTGATGCTTGCATACCGGGGATTGTTCCAGTCGGTGAGGTCGACCACGCCCAGGCACAGCTTTTTATCAAGGATAAGCCGGTGGAATTTCGGGTTGGCGCGCAGTTCCTGTTCCAGCCTGCGCTGCAGGGCGGCACTTTGGCAGGATTCCAGGGATTTGTATTCCGAATCGGGCAGGGCGATGGGCAGTTGAGGCAGCGTTTGATCCCTGTTCCCTGGCCATGCAGCAGGAGCCTCCCCATTCGCTGAGGGCCTGTTCTTTTCTGGCATAGTGCAGAAAGAAAAGGCGCTCAGGGCAAGCCAAATGGAACCGAACGTGAGGTAGGAGATCAGCTTCATTACAAATGGAATTAGGCGGGTGCCCCCAGCAGCCGGGGTCAAGGCTGATGGATCCCTGGTACCGCTACCGAAAACACAAAGTAAATAAGTAGGAAAGATAGTATTTGTGCGCTTTCCCGGCAAGGGTCAGAACCGATTATCTCCGTCGAGCAGGTTGCCCAGCCCGCCCAAAATGCTGCCCTCGCCTTTGTCTTTGCCACCGCCCTGGGGCGCTGCGGCAAGTACACGCCCGGCCAGGCGGCTGAAGGGCAGGGATTGCACGTATACCGTGCCGGGCCCGCGCAGGGTTGCAAAAAAGAGGCCTTCGCCCCCGAAGATGGTATTGCGGATGCCCCCCACAAATTCAATATCGTAATCGACGGTCTGGGAGAAGCCCACGATGCAGCCCGTGTCGACCCGCAGCACCTCTCCGGCCTGCAGGGTCTTTTTAGCCAGGGTTCCCCCGGCGTGCACGAAAGCCAGGCCGTCGCCTTCCAGTTTTTGCATGATGAAGCCCTCGCCCCCGAAGAGCCCGCGTCCAAGGCGTTTGGAAAATTCAATCCCGATGGATACCCCCTTGGCGGCGCAGAGGAAGGCGTCTTTCTGGCAGATGAACTTGCCTCCTTTCTCCGACAGGTCTATCGGCACGATCTTGCCCGGGTAGGGCGAGGCGAAGCTCACCTGCCGCTTGCCCTGCCCCACGTTGTAAAAGGCGGTCATGAAAAGGCTTTCGCCGGTGAGGATGCGCTTGCCGGCCGAAAATATTTTGCCCAGTACCCCTTCTTCTTTGCCGGAGCCGTCGCCGAAAATGGTTTCCATTTTAATGTCGGGCTCCATCATCATGAAGCTGCCGGCCTCGGCAACCACCGCCTCCATCGGGTCGAGCTCAATGGAAACATATTGCATCTCCTCTCCGAAGATCTCGTAGTCAATCTCGTGTGCGTTCATGGCTTGTTTTTTATAAAGGTCGTGGATTCCATCGCTTCGTTACATGCAAACCCCGGAATGGAAAGCCTATTTTTTGGAAGAGGGCCTGACCTTCAGGGTCCATTCAAACAAAAACGTGCTTACTGTGTCGCCCTGAGAGTCGGTGCCCACCGACTTCATCCAGACAGTTTGCCCTTCGCCGGTCTGCAGTGCCCGCTCCAGGGCTGCCTTGAGGGCGGCCCCGTCTTCACAGCGGAACCGGATCAGCCCGGTGGCTTTTTTGGAGAAATTGGTCTTGTTGTTGAGCACCAGCATGGAGACTTGCTGACCGCTCCGGCGGATGTGATCGGTCACCAGGGCCCCTGAGGCAAACTCGGCCGCCATGCCCTGCACGGCCCAGTACATGGAGCGGAAAGGGTTCTGGTTTATCCAGCGGTGGCGCACGCGCACCTGTGCCCCGGTCTCGGTGAGCGATTCGAGCCGCACACCGCACCACCAGGCCGAGGGCAGCCTCAGGAACATGTAGGTATTGAATTGGCGTATCAGTCGGCTCATCCCTGTTATTGACTCCCTAAATGTATTAAAATTCCGGATGGCTTCAATTGTTAAAAATATGTTAATAATAAGTACTATGTTTTGCATAATACCTTTTTTTGGATATATATTTGCATAAGAAACAACTATGCCATGACAGAGTCAATATCCAAACACGAGAGAAACCTTTCGGCCGCGATCCACGGATCGACCCTGAGCAGGTTCTTTATCCCGTTCGGACAATTCTTGCTGCCGCTGGTGCTATGGCTCTCAAACCGGAACCAGTCGGCCTTTGTAGACTACAACGGCAAGCAGGCGCTGAATTTCCAGATCAGCATGTTCCTGTATGCCTTGCTGGTGGGCATGGTAAGCATCCCGATCTTCCTGGGGTCACTCCCGGGCCTGTTTGACCACGGGGTGCTGCATTGGGCCGATGCCCACAATTTTGAATCGTTCCACCTTGATTTCGGACCCGACTTCACAGACTTCCCCCTCTTCTGGTGGCCCCTGGGGGTGGGAGGGCTCCTGGGCCTGGGCCTGTATGCGGTCAATATCGTATATACCATTCTGGCTACCATCCGCACCAATGAAGGCATCTATTTCAAATACCCCCTGACCATCAAATTCATAAAGTGATGAAAACGCGCCATATCCTCTTATTGCTGGCCATCACCCTGGGAATGATCCTGGAAAGCATGGCCCAGGTACCCGAAGACTCGGCCTTGTACCAAAAGATCCTCGACCTTGATGCCGCCTATTTCGACGCCTACAACACCTGCGATATAGACGGGCAGGCCAGCCTGCTCGACGATTCCCTGGAGTTTTACCACGACCAGGGCGGGCTGAGCACCTCGAAGGCCGAGATCCTCAAAAGCATCCGCGAGAACATCTGCGGCAAGGTGAGCCGTTCGCTGGTGGAAGGAAGCGTGGAGGTACACGAAATCAAAGGGTTCGGGGCAGTGGAACTGGGCCTGCACCGTTTTTTCAACCGGGAAGAGCCCGATGCCGAATCGAAACCCAGCCGTTTTGTAACGGTCTGGAAACAGGACGGAGACCGCTGGCTCATGCACCGGGTCATCAGTCTGCATTAAAGCCATCACGGGTTTATTCATCAATCAATCAATCATCCAATCATCAATCAAAGAATCATGAACATCCCAAACGAACAGTTAAACCAGGCCGCCCGGGGAGCTTCCCGCAGGGCGGCGGACTAAGACGCTCCCATTATGAACATCGAGAATACCAAAGCACAAATGCGTAAAGGGGTCCTGGAGTACTGCATCCTTTCCATCCTGAGGGATGAAGACAAGTATGCCTCCGAGATCCTGGACACCCTGAAAGACGCCAAAATGCTGGTCGTGGAGGGTACGATTTACCCTCTGCTTACCCGGCTCAAAAACGCAGGATTGCTCTCCTATCGCTGGGAGGAATCCAGCTCGGGCCCCCCGAGAAAATATTACGGGCTCACCGAGACCGGGAAGGTGTTCCTCAAGGAACTGAACACCACCTGGGACGAGCTCCGGACCGCTGTAAACGTGGTAACCAATACAAAAAGCAAGTAAGATGAACAAGACTGTAAATATCAACCTGGCAAATCTGCTTTTTCATATCGATGAAAATGCATACCTCAAGCTGCAGCGGTATCTGGAGGCCATCAAGCGTTCCTTTGCGGGCACCACGGGCAGCGATGAGATCATTGCGGATATCGAGGCGCGCATCGCCGAGCTCTTCCGCGAAAAAATGGAAAACGAGCGGCAGGTGATCACCGCAAAGGAAGTCGATGCGGTAATCGCCATCATGGGCCAGCCCGAAGACTACCATGTAGACGAAGACATCTTCTCTGACGCCCCGTCGGGCCCGGCTTCAACCTCAAGCTCCGCCGCCGCCGGAAAGGTCAAGAAGCTCTACCGCGACATCGACAACAAATATATCGGTGGGGTGTGCGCCGGGCTGGAACACTACCTGGGCTTCGACGCCCTGTGGATCCGCCTGATCTTCATCTTGCTGGCCGTCTTTACCGGCTTCGGCTTCATCGCCTATATCCTGCTGTGGATTCTGGTGCCCGAAGCGGCCACTACCGCCCAGAAGCTCGACATGACCGGAGAACCCGTCAATATCAGCAACATTGAGCGGAAGGTGAAGGAGGGGTTTGAAGACGTGGCCGAAAAGGTCCGCAATGTAGACTACGACAAGGTAGGCCAGAAGGTGAAGAGCGGGGGCAAATCCTTTTTCGACGCCCTGGGGGATATCATCCTCTTCCTGTTCAAGGTGGTGGGCAAGTTCATCGGCATCCTGCTGATCATCATCGGGGCCGCCACCCTGATCGGCCTGTTCATCGCCCTCTTTACCGTGGGCATCGTAGATGCTGTGCACATCCCCGGGGTAGACCTGCTCGGGCTGCTGAACTCCACCGAAACCCCGGTCTGGATTGTCTCCATGCTGGTGTTTTTGGTGGTGGGCATCCCCTTCTTCTTTCTGATGTACCTGGGCCTGAAGATCCTGGTCACCAACCTGAAGTCGATCGGCAACATCGCCAAATTCTCCCTGCTGGGCCTCTGGCTGATCGCCCTGATCACCCTGGCCGTGCTGAGCGTGAAACAGGCAGCAGCCCATGCCTATACGGGCAGTGTGACCGGGCGCGATACCCTGGCCCTGACGGCCGGGACCGACAGCCTGCTCATTCGGTTTGCGGAAGATGAATACATGCACGACAACGGGCCGATCGTGGCCGGGATGAAGATCCGCTACGACGAGAACGACCAGCCCCTGCTCTATTCCGACAACCTGCTGGTCGACATCCTCAAGTCAGACGACAGCGTGGCTTCGCTGCGCATCCGCAGGGATGCCGACGGGAGCTCCTTCGAAGACGCCCGCGACCGGGCCGGGGAGGTGAATTACAACTACGCCCTGTCGGGGAATACCCTTGAACTGGATCGCTTCTTCACCACGGACGTGAAAAACAAGGTGCGCGACCAGCTGGTGCGCCTCACCCTGTACGTACCGGAGGGCACGGTGCTGGCCTTTGACCGCTCAGCCCGCGACTATATCGGCCGCCGCACGCGCACCGACCGCGACCTGTACCGGAAGGACATCGCCAACTACCGCTGGCAGATGGGGGCCAGCGGCGTCCTCAGCTGCCTGGACTGCCCTGACCACCTGCCGGCCTCAGACTGGGAAGACGGGAACGGGCATATCATCATCGATGAGAACGGGGTCGACATCGACCTGAAAGACTCCGGCGACGGCTTCAGGATGAAGATAGACGAAGAAGGGATTGAGGTCAAAGCCGATTCGGGAAACACCCCCTGACACTTCAGCCCCGGAATGCGACAATTCGGTCGGATTCCCCGGGCCACGGCCGCAAGAAGGCCGATCTTTGAAACAACAACCTGACAACCGGGGCCTGGCCCCAAGACACATCAAAAAACAAACGACATGACAACACTTGCAAGATTGACCATCGCCATGATCCTGGCCTTTCTGGCCTCTTCCTGTATGCTCGACGTAAACTGGGGCTCCGGGGTGAAGGGCAACGGGGTGGTGGTAGAGGAATCACGCCCGATCTCCGAAGAATTCACCGCCGTTACCGCCTCAGAAGGCCTCGACGTATTCGTCAGCCAGGGGCCTGAATTCGGCATCCGGGTAGAAGCCGACGAAAACGTGATCGAGCTGATCGGCACTGATATACGCGACGGGAAACTAAAGGTCCACGCCATCAAGAACATCGGGCGGGCCACCAAGAACATCTACGTGACCCTGCCGGAAGTAACGGCCCTGCACGCTTCCAGCGGGGCTGGCCTGGAGGTGCGCGGATCGCTCGAAACAGATAAGATACACCTAGATGCCAGCAGCGGGGCCGACCTGCATGCAGACCTGGTGGCCGACGAGGTCGAGGTCGATTGCAGCAGCGGGGCCGACATCCGCATCAGCGGGCGCGCCAACCTGATGTACGCCGACGCCAGCAGCGGTTCCGACATCAAGGCGCAGGACCTGGAGGTGAAGGTCTGCCACGCCAATGCCAGCAGCGGGGCCGACATCAAGGTGCTGGTCACCGAATCCCTGATGGCTGACGCCAGCAGCGGGGCCGACATCCACTACAGCGGCGATGCCCGGGTAGAGACCAAAAAGTCTGCCTCGGGAAGCGTGCACAGGTACTAAAATATCAGCCAGCTTCATCAATCAAATCATCGCAACAGGAGGAAACCCCCGGCCAGCAGGCCGGGGGTTTTTTATTGAATCCATTTTACTACATTAGGCCTTCAAAACCCGCATCCTTGAAACTCAAAATGCAACCCTATGTCCTGGAACTGGCGCACAGTTTCGGGATCTCCCGAGAACGCTACGACACCCAGGACACGCTCATCGTCGCCCTGGAGCGGGGCGGCCATACCGGCTACGGCGAAGCCACTTCCAACCCGTATTACGGCATTACCCTGCCCTCCATGCAGGCCGAGATCGGTGCGGCCCGGCAGGCCATCGAAGCCTTTGGCCCCGCATCCCCCGAGGCTTTCTACCAGCTTCTTGAAGGGCTTGGCCTCTCGCATTTTGCCCGCTGCGCCCTCGACCTGGCCTACAATGACCTCTACGGGAAGGAGCTCGGCAAGCCCTTGTACGAGATTTGGGGCACCGAGGCCAAAAACCTCCCGGTAACCAACTATACCATCGGCCTCGACCAGGTTGAGGTGATGGTGGCCAAGATGCTGGAGCGGCCCTGGCCGGTCTACAAGATCAAGCTGGGCACCGACCATGACGTGGCCCTGGTGCGGGAACTGCGGCAGCACACCAAGGCGGTCTTCCGGGTCGACGCCAATTGTGCCTGGAGCGCCCAGGAAACTATTGAAAATGCCCGGGCGTTGAAGCAGCTGGGCGTGGAATTCATCGAACAACCCCTGCGTGCCGACGACTGGCAGGGCATGGAGCGGGTGGCCCACCGTTCGGTGCTGCCGGTGATTGCGGATGAGAGCTGCATTGTGGAACAGGACGTGGAAAAATGCAGCCTGCACTTCAACGGTATCAACATCAAGCTCACCAAATGCGGGGGCCTCACCCCGGCCCGGCGCATGATCAGGCAGGCGCGCGAACTGGGCCTGAAAGTAATGGTCGGCTGCATGACGGAGTCTTCCGTGGGGATCTCGGCCATCGCCCAGCTGCTGCCCCAGCTCGATTACGTCGATATGGACGGGGCCCTGCTGCTCAGGCACGACATTGCCCGGGGGGTGCGCATCACAGACCAGGCTGAAGTGATATACCCCGAATCGGGCGGTTCGGGGGTGGAAATGATCAATCCGTTCTGAGGTGAAAGCCCGGAGTGGAAGAAACATGGCGCCTGTGGGTGCTGATGCGAAGTTGCAGCCAACCCGGCGATCTTGCACCCGGGGGCGGGGGGATTTCCCCCGCCGCACCCCGGCCGTATGGTCGGGTATCCTTCCCAAAACCGAAAATCCGTGAAGCTCAGGCTCGACCACATCCCCGGTCCCGAATTCGAGGCCGAAGGCGTAAACTACCTGTATTTCGGGGGCACGGCCTACCTGGGCATGCAGCAGCTGCCTGAATTCAAGGCCCTGCTGGCAGAGGCCATCCTCAGGGCGGGCACCCACTGGGGGGCCTCGCGCGGCGGGAATGTTATGGTCGACGCCTATGCAAAGGCCGAACGCAGGCTGGCCGCCTGGGCCGGAAGCGAAGCCGCCCTGACCTTGTCTTCGGGCTTCCTTGCCGGACGGCTGCTGACCGACTATTTCGGCGGGGCGGGCTTCCGCTGCTTTTACAGCCCGAGCTGCCACGCAGCCCTGCTACCCCCGGGGGCAGGGCGGGCCACAGACTGGAAAACCCTGAAATCCGACCTGCAGGGGTATTTGCGAACCCGCCCCAAAAGGCCTGCAGTCCTATTTACCGATACGCTCGATTTCCAAAACCAGCCGGGGCCCGTGTATGAAGCCCTGAAAACCCTGCCGGCGGCAGATTGCATGCTGGTGGCCGACGACTCACACGGGCTCGGCATCCTGGGCCCCCATGGCAATGGTTCTTTCGGTACCCTGCAGGGCCTGGGGTTCCGTGAATTGCTCGTCTGCGGCTCGCTGGGCAAGGCCCTGGGGGTCACCGCAGGGGTGGTGCTCGGCTCGCGGGAAGTGCTTGGGGCCCTGGAACAAACCCCCCTGTTCAGTGGGGCCAGCCCGGCCCCGCCCGCTTCGGTCTTGGCCCTGGCCGGGGCCCTCGACTCGGGCCTGTACGCCAGCAGGAGGGAGCAGTTGTTGCGCAACATGGCGCACTTTGCCTCGCGAATTGGCCAGGTGCCCGGCCTGCAGGCCATTCCCGGGCACCCGGTCTGGACCTTCCGCGACCCTGCACTGGCCGAAGGCCTTTTCAGGCACCACATCCTGATCACGCATTTCGACTATGCGGCCGAAGGAGGCGCCCAATCGCCCAGCCGAATCGTGCTTACCGCCTCGCATACGGCTGCCCACCTAGACCGGCTTGCATCCCGCATCCTTGCATTGCGGGGGGTTCGTTAAGGCCTCCGGCCGGTGCCCTGCTTCCCGAAATTCGATGGGGCACGGTCGGTACTAAGATTTTTTTTGTATCTTTTTAACACTTTTTAACCACCTATAATCAGGGTACCATGAAAAAATTATTTGGAATCCTCCTGCTGATGTCGGCCCTTGTGGGGGTTGCAGCATTCACCACGACCTCTCCGACGCCCATGCACAGCCTCGAAGGCACCTGGGAATTGCAGAGCTTTTGCAACTACGATGTCAATGAAGTGGCAGACACTGTGCGACTGCCGGCAGGGTATCGCCAGGTCAAAATGTACTACAACGGCAAAGTGATGTGGTCGCGCACCGACCCGAACGACACCGTTGGCAGGTTCGGTTTTGGTTCGTACCATATTACGGCAGATGAGCTGATCGAGAATATCGAATACGGAGACCATTACTTCATGGAAACCCTCGACACCATACGGGAATTCCGTTTTGAACTGATCATCAAAGACCACTTCTATAGCCAGATTACCATAGACGAAGACGGGAAGCGGTCCTTTTCAGAGAACTACAAGAAATTGAATTAGCGCCACTGCCTGCTGGCAGGCCTAATCAAAAATCCCGGAGGTTGCTCTCCGGGATTTTTTCGTATTCGGGGTTTGCGTGAATCATTCCACCTCCTGGGGCGACTCCACCTCGGCCAGGTAGCGCTCGGCATCAAGGGCTGCCATGCAGCCGGTGCCCGCGGCCGTTACGGCCTGGCGGTATTCCTTGTCCTGTACATCCCCGCAGGCAAAAACCCCGGGCTTGTTGGTTTTAGTAGTCTTACCATGGGTCTGGATATAGCCCGTGGCATCCATGTCGATCTGCCCCTTGAAGATATCCGTGTTGGGCTTATGGCCGATAGCTATGAACAGGCCGGTGATAGCGATTTCCTCTTTTTCGCCGGTCTGGTTGTTGACCATGCGCAGGCCTTCCACGACCTGCTCGCCCAATACCTCATCGATCTCGGTGTTGAAGCGGATCTCGATATTGGGAATGCTCATCACCCGGTTCTGCATGGCCTTGGAAGCCCGAAGCTGGTCCTTGCGCACCAGCATGGTGACTTTGCGGCAGATCTTGGCCAGGTACGAAGCCTCTTCGGCAGCGGTGTCTCCCCCACCCACGATGGCCACTTCCTGCCCCTTGTAAAAGAACCCGTCGCAAACGGCGCAGGCAGATACCCCCCCGCCGCGCAGGCGCTGCTCACTGGGGAGGCCCAGGTATTTGGCAGAAGCTCCCGTGGCGATGATCAGGGTCTCTGCCTCCAGGGTTTTGGCGTTGTCGATCACTACCTCGTGGATGCCGCCCGGCTCGTCGCTCAGGCGCACTTCGGTCGCCATACCGATGCGTACTTCGGTGCCGAAGCGCTCGGCCTGTTGCTGTAACTGCACCATCATGGTGGGGCCGTCAACCCCGTCGGGATATCCCGGGAAGTTTTCGACTTCGGTGGTGGTGGTAAGTTGGCCCCCGGGCTCCATCCCGGTGTAGATCACGGGCTTCAGGTCGGCCCGGGCAGCGTAGATGGCTGCGGTATACCCGGCAGGGCCCGACCCGAGGATCAGCGTTTTGATGCGTTCTCTGTTTTCAGACATAACAGGTTTCATTAAAATTCCGGGATAAAAGTAGGGTTTTGACCTGCTTCCTTACACCAAAAGTTATCAAAAGTTTTAAGGGCATGCCCGTTACCGGCCTTCCGGGCTTTCCCATTCTGCCAGCCGGAACCGCTCCGTTTCCGGGATGTGGTATGCTCCTGAAAACAGGTTCTTCAGGCTGTCGACGGTAGCCCGGCGCTCCATGGCCAGGTTTTGCCCTTCAAAGGGATCGCGGGCCAGGTCGTAGAGCTCGGGGCCGGGGTTGTCATTTGGGTCGTTCAGGCCGCGCTGGATAAACTTCCACCGGGCCGTGCGCAGGGCCACCTGCCCCCCGTACTCCGGGTAGGCCCACAAAAGATAGGGGTGCTGACCCTGCCCGTCCTTTCCGAGGAGGGTGGGCAGAAAACTGATCCCGTCATCCCCGGCTGGGTCTTCATAGCCCGTGAGCTCGGAGAGGGTCGCTACCAGATCGTACTGGGCCGAGAGGTGGTCGGTCTGGGTGCCGGGGGCAATATGCCCGGGCCAGGAGGCAATCATGGGCACCCGTATGCCCCCTTCATAGACGAAACCCTTGCCCCGGCCGTATTCAGATCGGAAAGGCCCGGCACTTTCGAACCATTCCGGGTCGGCCCCGCCGGCATAGGAAGGGCCGTTGTCGGAACTGAACAGGATGAGGGTGCTCTCATAGAGCCCCTGTGCTTTGAGCTGGTCAATCAGCCGGCCCACCTGCTGGTCGAGGTACGATACCATGGCGGCATAGGCGGCCCGCGGGCTTTTCTGCGGGAAATAACCCATTCCATCGCCGGAGAGGTAGGGCGTTTCAGGGCCGAATTTCTCCTCATAGTGCCGCACCCAGGCCTCAGGGGCCTGCAGGGGCACATGCGGGATGGGGGTCGCCCAGTATACAAAGAAGGGGCCCTCGCCGGCCGCTTCGATAAAGCGGCTCATGGCCCTGAAGATATGGTCGGGGGCGTAATCTTCCTGGTCAAAAAACCCGTAATCGGGCCTGCCGCCCGTAAGCCCGAAGCCGCTGTGGGGCGGAATGGTGTCATTTTTCAGGTGCACCCGGCGCTCATTTTCATACAGGTGCAGCGGGTAATAGGTATGGGCCTGGCGCTGGCAGTTATACCCGAAAAAAGCATCGAACCCCATGCGGGTGGGGATCGATTCGGTATGGGGGGCCCCCAGGCCCCATTTTGGGGGGGTCCGGGCGAGGGAAAGGGAAACCA
>CAYWZF010000042.1:0-22224 GCA_964461555.1 uncultured Robiginitalea sp.
AAATTCCAAATTCCAAATTCCAGAAAAAGCCAGGCGTATTTTTCAGGCGGGGGCGCTCTCTGGAGCACCGGAGCGCAGCGGAGGTACCCCAGGCGTGAAATCCCAAATCCCATCCCGATAGCTATCGGGACCAAATTCCAAGAAGAGACCGACGCATTTTCAGGCGGGGGCACTTCCCGGAGCACCGACCCCGATGGCTTTCTGGCTTCAGATCAGTTTAGGACCAGCAATTCGTATTGCGATTGTCATGCTTTCATTCCTCATTAATGATCGCCTTTAATTTATCCAGCTCTCGTGCTATGTCAATCGAGTCCTTTTTAGTGGTTCTCACATAAGGTTCCTTATTCAGCAAGTGCTTCTCAATCGTGATTTTTGTGTCTAGTATTTTAAGGATTTCTGTAGCCAGATTTTTTCTGTGAACAGATCGCCTGAGTAAGAAATTGGAACTATTCAAAGAATAGTCAAGGGCTATTTTAAATTCATTCGCTTTTTTCAGCTTTTCAAAATCATCCGGCACCGCTTTAGCTGGACCGTAGCTAATAAAATAATTGGGATAGATTCGCTCTTTTAAAAGCTTTATAGCTTCTTCTCCTCTGTTTTCCAAAATTTTGGAGTCTTCAAAATAATGAACAATTTCATTACTCAAATCTTTGTCATCAATCACATCCATACCAATGGACAACAACCTGTCATAAATTTTGTAGTCAGCCGTATTTATTGACACCCGTTGAATGATGGCTAATGATGAATCCAAGGCCTCTGTATACGGTAAATCTTCCTTTATGACCCGTTTTAAAAGCATGGCATTCACATAAGCTGATTTCAATCTGCTTTTTTCTGAATTCAGGGCAACGGTGTCTTGCATCATACTTGACCGTAGTTCAATCAATAGCTCTTGCCTTAATTTTTCACGCTGCCAATTTTCCTTTGCGTTATTAAGTTGTATCGCAATCAAAATTCCAATTACCACCAGAGCTATTTCCCCGATTGCATATTTCAGATACTTGCCGGTGTTTCCCTCTGACAATAAGCTCTGCCTGATATTTCTAAAGAATTTAATCATTGTTTATGGGTCAGTCTTACTAAAGCACAAAGCCCCCGGTTATACAAGGTACCGCCGGGCACCTATTTTGCCTACAACCGGCTCGTGGCAAAACAGAAGCGGGGAGGGTATAAACAGGGAAGGTTTGGTGTGAAATAAATATAGGAATTTTTATGCTTGAGAAGGTGATAGCCAATGTGGCGCAGCCGCTGTCAGGAACGGTATTTTATTCAATCGCTTTTATTTTTTTCCTTATACCAGAGAACGTTGAATCTATAGCTTCTACTTTCTTGAAATTTACCAGTGCATTAACCGTATCTCCTTTCGCAAGTAATGCATCCCCGTAACTATCATAGACATTGGCTGATTTTGAATACTCTTCCTGATTCAATTTAAAAATACCTATGGCCTCATCGATCTTGTTATCTCCCAGCAACTCATAGCCCAGAAAATTAAGCTCGTATTCATTAAAAACATAGTAATCTGATTGCTCTGATTTAAGTTTTTTATAGTAATCTATGGCGGCTGTTAGTCCTTCGCTCTGAACTTTTTTTCCTATTACGTCAGCAATAAATATTCTTGGGAACTTAGGCGGTTTGTTGTGAAGAATATCAATCAAACCATCATCAATATTGAAATACCTGCTGTTGTTATTAGTTAATGTTATAATGCAGTTATCTTCTTCAATTTCCCGGTAAATATTGGTTAAAAAACCAGCCCAGCCGCCCATGTGTTTGACCACCTTTTTACCGTTTGGTGAAATAGCAATAAACCAACCAAAACCATAATCCGTTTTTTCTCCATTATTCAATATTCCCCGAGAAAATGCTTCCTCGATTGCCTGAGTTGAAACGAGCTCATCTGTATATAATATTCTGTCCCATTTCATAAGGTCTTCCAGCGTGGAATATATTCCACCTTCTCCATAGGCTGCATTTAAGTAATGGGAATCAGTAGAAAACAGATCGGTACCATTAAATTTCATCCCAAACCCAAATACCCGGTTTGGCATTTGTTCATCAAAACCGGGGATGTACTTATAAACTGAAGTGCTGTACATCCCGGCAGGTATGAAGATGTGTTCTTGTAGGTATTCATTAAATGGCGTCCCGGATGCCCTGGAAACAATGGTAGCAAGCAAATTGTATCCCGTATTGCTATACTCCCATTTTTCTCCAGGTTTGAAATGAACAGCGGGTTTGTATTCACACAACATCTTTAGGATATCTTCATTCCCGGAAATAAATCGTTCCGGGTTGTCATATGCCAAATCAGTTTTCCAATGCTCGTCCATAATCCTTGCATAATCTGGCAACCCCGAGGTGTGATTTAGCAGATGCCGTATCGTTATTCCGTTATAGGGTAGCTCTGGAATAAATTCTCTAATATCTTGATCATAAGATAATTGACCCTCCTCTTTTAAAATCATAATGCCCATCGCGGTAAATTGTTTACTCACAGAGCCCAACCTAAATACAGAATTCAGTTCCAATGAATCAACAGGGTTGAAATTGCCTATTCCAAATGTTCCTTGAAATACAATTTCGCCATTTTCAATGATGAGTGCATTTCCATTAAATTGTCCTCTGGCATGTAATGCAGACAAATATGAAAAGTATTTATCTGCTTTGGTTTCAGTTTTTAATTCTGTCTTGTATTGACCACAGGCTGAAAAAAAGGAAATGATAAAAATTAATAAGGTTATATTTTTCAGGTCATTGACTTTGGTTATCGGCATGAGTAAATCTTTAGTTGATATGATTCCACTTTATTATGCCTGACACGTTAAATGCAACTCAATATAGGCTTTATCCCACTGCATAACCGGATAAATAATTAAAGGCCTTGAACTATCTGCCACCTACCCCTTCCAATTGTCTACTCTTCCAAACAGTTCTGGATCCATCCCTCCTTTGGCGTGACACTCAAACTGACATTTGTCATTAAAGTGTGAGATTTCTGACGGCGTTCGGAATGACAGCCCCTGACGGGGCAAATCCCAAATCCCAAATTCCATTTTCAAATGTGCTAATTTGCTAATGTGCTAATGAGTTTATTTGAAAATGGGGCAACTGCCTTCCCACTGGCTTCTAATACGTTCCGATGTCCGCCTCCACACTGACGGCTATGGCGGACGAGGCCGGCATAAGTTCTGACCCGTAATAAATCAAGGAAGGAATGGCGCTGCCGAAGGCAAGCTGGGTCGAAGCGGTGTTAACCGCGGAGGTTACGCAGCGAGCGCCAGGCCTGACGTAGATTTCAAGGGGCAGAAGTTCGCCGGAAAGGTCTTTTTCTTTGCAACTTTCTTTTGGACCAGCAAAAGAAAGTTGAAAAAAGCGAGTCACGCCACCGACGTGAGGAGCCATCTCCCCGCCCGGGGCGCATACGAATTCATGCTTTTTGGGTACATGCCAAACATACCCCGTTATTCGTACATTAGCAGCCGATAATCTCTGCAAGCATGGCGAAACAAGTTGTGGTCATCGGCGGCGGCATCATGGGGTTGAGCTGCGCCTATTATCTGAACAAGGAAGGACACAAAGTCACCGTGCTCGACCAGTCTGCCATGGACGGGGGGGCATCGTATGTGAATGCCGGCTACCTGACCCCCAGCCACATCATCCCCCTGGCGGCGCCGGGCATGATGGCCAAGGGCCTGAAGTGGATGTTCAACAGCAGCAGCCCCTTTTACATGAAGCCCCGCCTGGAGCCCGACTTCCTGAAATGGGCCTGGCAGTTCCACAAGTCTGCCACCCCGGAAAAAGTGAAGAAGGCCATCCCGCTGATCGCAGAAATCAACCTGCTCAGCAAAGAGCTGTACCAGGAGATGCACGCCAGCGGCGACCTCGGGGATTTCCAGCTCGTAAAGGAAGGGCTGCTCATGCTCTTCAAGTCTGAAGAAGCCGGGCAGCATGAACGGGAAGTGATGCTGCAGGCCCGGGCACTGGGCCTGGAAGCCTGCGAGCTTTCCCGCAAGGAGCTGGATGCCCTTCAGCCGGGGCTGAACCCCGAGATCAAAGGGGCCATCCACTATGAGTGCGACGCCCACACCACTCCTACCCAAATTATGAAGCGGCTCAAGGAATTCCTCCGCAGACAGGGGGTGGATATCCAAACACAGACCGAGGTCACGGGCTTTTCCCGGAAGGGCCGGGTCCTGACCGGGGTCCGGACAGGCCAGGGCGAATTTCCGGCTGAAGAGGTTGTGCTGGCCGCCGGTGCGTGGAGCCCGCTCCTGGCCCGGGAACTGGGCCTGAAGCTGTCCCTGCAGGCCGGCAAGGGGTATCGCATCGACATCTACCGGCCCACCCCCATCAAGCTGCCGGCCATTTTGATGGAGGCCAAAGTCGCCGTGACCCCGATGGACGGCTTTACCCGCCTGGCCGGGACCATGGAACTTTCCGGCATCAACCATGAAATCCGCACCAATCGCGTGGCAGCCATTGCCCGCCTGGCAGAAAAATACTATGAGGGCTTTGAGGTGCGCCCCGAAGAAGAAGCGCAGGCCGCCTGCGGGCTGCGGCCTGTTACCCCCGACGGCCTGCCGTATATCGGCCGGGTGGGCAACTGGGGCAACCTGACGCTGGCCACGGGCCATGCCATGATGGGCTGGAGCCTGGGGCCCGTCACGGGCAAGCTCATCAGCGAGTTGATATCGGGTCAGCCGACGTCTATGTCGCTGGACGCCCTTTCCCCTGAGCGTCGGTTTACCTGATCTGCCGACAGCCCGGGGCACGGTAGCCTCACAAAGCCTGCCCGCCCCCGCCCGGCAAAAGGAGGTATTGTGTTTAATTTAACGGATTACCGGTGCGTCCTATTCCCTTTTTTGATATTTTTGTTTAATCTTTAGGGGTAAATGATGAACAGCGTTAAAAAGACATTTGGCATCCGGGACCTGGAAAACCTTTCAGGCATCAAAGCCCATACCTTGCGGATCTGGGAAAAACGGTACGGCCTGCTCGAGCCGGAGCGCACGGCCACCAACATCCGCACCTACAGCCTGAAAAGCCTCCAAAAGCTGCTCAACGTAACCCTGCTTTACAACAACGGCTACAAGATCTCCAAGATCGCCCGCATCCCCGAGTCGGAATTGCCCGCGCACGTACGCGAGATGGTGGCGCGGAGCAGCGCCAAAAGCCATGCCATCAACGCCTTTAAACTGGCCATGATCAATTTTGACCAGTCGCTCTTCCAGAAAACCTTTGCGGCCCTGGAACAGGAAAAGTCGTTCCGGGAAATCTTCTGGGAAATCTTCATCCCGCTCCTGGAAGAGCTGGGGCTGCTCTGGCAAACCGACACCATCGGCCCGGCCCATGAACATTTTGTGACCCACCTGATCAAACAAAAAATTCTGCTCAGCACCGAAAGGGTACAGGCAGAAACCCCGGTCACCCACGAGAGGGTGTTCGTGCTGTTCCTCCCGGAAAACGAGATCCACGAGATCGGGCTGCTCTTCGTAAATTACGAACTGGCCATTCGGGGGTACCGCACCATATACCTCGGGCAGACCATCCCGCTAGAATGTCTGGTAGACCTGAAAAAGTATTTTGACGATCCCTATTTTGTTTCGTACTTTACGGTAACCCCAACCCCGGACGACCTGAAGGCGTATCTGGATACTTTTGAGGATACGCTGATGTCGGGGTCGGCCAGCCATTTGTGGATCCTGGGGCGACAGACCATCCACCTGGCGGATGCGGAACTGCCCGACCATATCAGGGCTTTCCACAAATTCGGGGACCTGCTGGAGGCCTTGTAAATCCTCTGGGAAAGAAGTAGCTATGGGAAAAAAAATTGCGGTTATCGGTTCTGGCTTTGCCTCGCTTTCGGCCTCGTGCTATCTGGCACGGGATGGGTATGAGGTAACCGTGTACGAAAAAAACGAACAGCTCGGCGGGCGGGCTTCGCGCCTGACGCGTGACGGGTTTACCTTTGACATGGGCCCCAGCTGGTACTGGATGCCCGACATCTTCGAGAAATTCTTTGCCGATTTCGGCAAGGCCCCTTCCGATTATTACGAACTGGACAGGCTTGACCCGGCCTACCAGATCTTTTTTAACGACGAAGCCGTGACCATCGGGGGCAGCCTCGAGCAGATCTGCTCAGAATTTGAGCGCATCGAACCGGGCAGCAGCGTTCCGCTGCGGCGGTTCATGGACCGGGCAGCCGACAACTACCGGATCGCCATCGAAAAAATGGTCTACAAGCCGGGGCTTTCGCCCCTCGAACTGGTATCGCCCGACACGGTGCTGCGGCTGGGCCGGTTCTTCAGCACCATCAGCCGGGACATCCGCAGGGAATTCAAAAACCCGAAGCTGGTTTCCATTTTGGAATTCCCGGTGCTTTTCCTCGGGGCCAAGCCTTCCGATACCCCCTCCTTCTACAGTTTCATGAATTATGCCGATTTCGGGCTGGGCACCTGGCACCCCCGGGGCGGCATGTACCGCATCGTGGAGGCCATGGCCGAACTGGCGCGTTCGCTGGGGGTCACTTTCAAAACCGATGCCCCCGTAACCGGCATCGTGGTCAGGGACGGAAAAGCGACAGGGGTGCTTACCAAAGAGGGCGAACAGCCGGCCGACCTGGTCTTGAGCGGGGCCGATTACCACCATACCGAAACCCTTTTGCCCGAATCATACCGGCAGTTTCAGGAAAAATACTGGGAGGCGCGCACCTTTGCCCCCTCCAGCCTGCTCTTCTTTGTCGGGTTCGACCGGAAGCTGCAGGGCGTGCGGCACCACAACCTCTTTTTTGACACCGACTTCGGACGGCACGCCCGGGAGATCTACGACCGGCCCCAGTGGCCCGAAGACCCGCTGTTCTACGCCAACTTCCCCTCGGTCACAGACCCGGGGATGGCCCCTCAGGGCAGCGAAACCGGGTTCTTCCTCATGCCCCTGGCCCCGGGCCTTGAAGACCGGCCCGAGCTGCGCGAGGCGTATTTCGACCGACTGATAGACCGTCTGGAACAACGGACCGGGCAAGAAGTCAGGTCTTCCATCCGCTTTTCGGAAAGCTTCTGTGTAAAGGATTTCGTGGAACGCTATAATTCCTACAAAGGCAACGCCTACGGGATGGCCAATACGCTCCGGCAAACCGCCTTCCTCAGGCCGGGCCTGAAAAGCCGCAAGGTGCAAAGCCTGTATTTTGCGGGGCAGCTCACTGTGCCGGGCCCCGGGGTGCCCCCGTCCCTGATTTCCGGCAAACTGGCCTCTGAACTGATCCTGAAAAACCACCCTTAACCCAACCCCATGAAAGCCATCTTCGATTCGGTTTCCCAAAAATGCAGCAAACTGGTCACCAACCGGTACAGCACTTCCTTCTCGCTGGCGACCAAGATGCTTGCCCCGGGCATCCGCCAGGACATCTACAACATTTACGGATTTGTCCGGCTCGCCGATGAAATCGTGGATTCCTTCCACGAGTACGACAAAAAGACCCTCCTTGACCGGTTCGAGGTAGACCTAGACAGGGCCCTGACAGAGCGGATCAGCCTGAACCCCATCCTGAATGCCTTCCAGGAGACCTACCACGGCAACGGGATTCCGAGGCACCTGGTTGACGCCTTTATGAAGAGCATGCGGATGGACCTCCACAAAAAAGTATACCTGAGCGAAGCCGAGTACCGGGAATACATCTACGGCTCTGCCGACGTGGTGGGGCTGATGTGCCTCTGCGTCTTTGTAAAAGGCGATAAGGAGCGGTACGAGCAGCTCAGGGAATCGGCCATGGCCCTGGGCTCAGCCTTCCAGAAAGTCAACTTTTTGCGCGACCTGAAAGCCGACTACGACGGGCTGGAACGCACCTACTTCCCGAACACCAACCTGCTCGAGCTCGACGAGGAATCGAAGGCGCGCATCGTGGCAGACATACAGGAAGATTTTCAAAAGGGGTACCAGGGCATTTTGAGGCTGCCCAGTGAATCCAAATTCGGGGTGTACATGGCCTACCGCTACTACAGCCGCCTGCTGCACAAGTTGCAGCGGACCCCCTCGGTGGAAATCAGGAATGCGCGCATCCGCGTGCCGAATTACGAGAAAGTCGGGCTGTTGGCCCGGTCTTATGTGAAATATCGCTTAAATTTGGTTTGATTATGAACTGGCTCTACTGGATCGGGATTTTTCTGGGAACCTTCTGCTTCATGGAATTCATGGCGTGGTTTACCCACAAATACATCATGCACGGCTTTTTGTGGGTCCTCCACAAAGACCACCACAGGAAAGACCACGATTCCTGGTTTGAACGAAACGACGCCTTTTTCCTTTTCTACGCAGTGGTGAGCATGTCGTTCATCGGCCTGGCGGTGTATCGGGGCTTCTGGCCCGGGTGGCCCATCGGGTTGGGCATTCTGGCTTACGGCATCGCGTACTTTGTGGTGCACGACATTTTCATCCACCAGCGCTTCAAGTTGCTGCGCAACGCCAACAACTGGTATGCGCGTGGCATCAGGCGGGCGCACAAAATGCACCACAAGCACCTGGGCAAGGAAGACGGGGAATGCTTCGGCATGCTGTTCGTGCCCTTTAAGTATTTTCGCAACCAGTCCTGATTTTACTCGGCCAGCAGGGTATCCAGCAGCTTCCGCACTTTTGGGGAGTCCCAGTTTGCAATCCCTTCCTGGGCAATGACTACATACCCATTCTGGTCGATCAGGTACGATCGGGGGGGCTCCTGGGCCGAAACCGGGGTAGGCTCGCCTATGATGAGGTAGGTCACCGGAAAGGTAAACCCGTTTTCGGCCATAAAGGCCTCTACCGGTTCGCGCTCCTCATCGGTGATCAGGTAGAAGTCTACCCGGTCGCCATAATCGTCGTACAGCGCCTGCAGGCCTTTGAGCTCTGGCAGGCAGGGCAGCCGCCACGAAGCCCAGAAATCGATCAGCACCACCTTCCCCACTGACCGGTTGAAATTGAAGAATTCCCATCGGGCATCTTTGAGCTGCCAGTCGTAGGTCGGGATCTGTTCCCGCCTGTCCTCGGCTATGACCTCGGGTGAAAAGGCGAACAACTGCATGAGCCAGACCTTGGAATACCGCCCAAGGGGTGTCACGAAAAACGAAAGCACGAAAGCGAACAGCAACAGGTTCAGCAGGGTCTTTTTCCGGGTCTTCATATACGGGCCTGGGAGTAAAAAAACCCCCGGAAAGTCCGGGGGCTAATCTGGTTCGGGCCTTCAGGCATTTTCCTTTTTTATAAGGTTCAGGGCAGATCCCTCCCGGAACCACGAAATCTGGGTGGCGTTATAGGAGTGGTTCGCCCTGATGAGGTCTTTGCTGCCGTCGGCGTGTACCGCCTCAATGGTGAGCGGCTTGTCGGGGGCAAAGGAGTCGATGTCGAGGAAGTTGAAGGTATCGTCTTCCTGTATCTTGTCGTAATCGGCCTCATCGGCAAAGGTAAGCGCCAGCATGCCCTGCTTCTTCAGGTTGGTCTCGTGGATGCGGGCAAACGACTTCACCAGCACGGCTGCCACCCCCAGGTGGCGTGGCTGCATGGCGGCGTGTTCACGCGATGAACCTTCCCCGTAGTTGTGGTCGCCCACCACCAGGGTTTTGATCCCTTTGGCCTTGTAGGCCCGCTGGGTATCGGGCACCCCGCCGTACTGGCCGGTGAGCTGGTTCTTCACGAAATTCGTCTTTTTGTTGAAGGCGTTCACGGCCCCGATAAGGGTGTTGTTCGCAATATTGTCGAGGTGGCCCCTGAAGCGCAGCCACGGCCCCGCCATGGAAATGTGGTCTGTGGTGCACTTGCCGTAGGCCTTGATCAGTAGTTTCATGCCCCTCAGGCTTTCCGGTTTGATGGGCTCGAAAGGCTCGAGCAGCTGCAGGCGCTCCGATTTGGGGTCTACCTTTACCACCACGCTGCTGCCGTCTTCGCGGGGGGCGATATAGCCGGCGTCTTCGACGGCAAACCCCTCGGGCGGCAGCTCGTAGCCGCGGGGTTCGTCGAGCTTCACCTCTACCCCGTCTTCATTGATCAGGGTATCGGTCATGGGGTTGAAATCAAGTCGTCCGGCGATGGCGATGGCCGTCACCAGTTCAGGGGAGCCCACAAAAGCCAGGGTATTGGGGTTCCCGTCGGCCCGTTTGGCAAAATTCCGGTTGAAGGAGTGCACAATGGTGTTGCGCGGGCCCTCAGCGGCTTTGTCGCCATACCGGTCCCACATCCCGATGCAGGGGCCGCAGGCATTGGCGAACACCGTGGCGCCGATGTTGTTGAAGGCATCGATGAACCCGTCGCGCTCAATGGTATAGCGCACCTGTTCAGAGCCCGGGGTGATGGTGAAGTCGGCCCTGGTCCTCAATTTCTTTTCGGCCACCTGTTTGGCCAGGGAGGCAGCCCTTGAGATATCCTCATACGAGGAGTTGGTACAGGATCCGATCAGGCCCACCTCCACTTTCAGGGGCCAGTCGTTCTTGCGCGCAGCCTCGGCCATTTTCGAGATGGGGGTTGCAAGGTCGGGGGTGAACGGCCCGTTCAGGTGGGGTTCGAGGGTATTGAGGTCGATCTCGATAAGCTGGTCAAAATACCGTGAGGGGTCGCGGTATACTTCCGGGTCGGCGGTGAGATAAGGAGCGACGGCTTTGGCGGCGTCGGCCACGTCGGCCCGGCCGGTGGCCCGCAGGTAGCGGTCCATGGAGTCGTCATACCCAAAGGTGGATGTGGTGGCCCCCACTTCGGCCCCCATATTGCAGATGGTGCCCTTTCCGGTGCACGACATGGAAGTGGCCCCTTCGCCAAAATACTCGATGATGGCGCCGGTGCCTCCCTTAACCGTGAGGATGTCGGCCACCTTCAGAATCACGTCCTTGGGGGCGGTCCAGCCCTTCAGGGAGCCGGTCAGCTTCACCCCGATCATCTTGGGGAATTTCAGTTCCCAGGCCATGCCCGCCATCACATCGACAGCGTCGGCCCCTCCTACCCCGATAGCGATCATGCCGAGCCCTCCCGCGTTCACGGTGTGGGAATCGGTGCCGATCATCATGCCCCCGGGAAAGGCGTAGTTCTCCAAAACCACCTGGTGGATGATACCGGCCCCGGGCTTCCAGAAGCCAATCCCGTATTTGTTGGAGACCGATTCCAGGAAATCGAAGACCTCGTTGCTGGTCTTGTTGGCGCGTTCCAGGTCTTTATCGGCCCCTACCTTGGCCTGGATCAGGTGGTCGCAATGCACCGTGGTCGGCACGGCAGCCCTGGGTTTCCCGGCGTGCATGAACTGCAGCAGGGCCATCTGGGCGGTGGCATCCTGACAAGCTACCCGGTCAGGGGCGAAATCCACATAATCCCTGCCCCGCTCAAACACCTTGTCGGGGGTTCCGTCCCACAGGTGCGCGTACAAAATTTTCTCCGCCAGGGTAAGCGGCCTACCGACCAGTTCCCGGGCTTTGTCAACCCGCCCGGGCATGGCCTGGTAGACCTTTTTGATCATGTCGATATCGAATGCCATTGTAATGAGAATTTTCAGAATTAGTGTAGCTCCAAAAGTAGTAAAAACGGCAGGGAATAAAAACAATTCCCCCTGCCAATCCGCTGAATTGCGAATTTGCCGGATCGGGGAGGAAATTACCGGGAAATCGCAATCCCAAACTGTCTTTTGGGGCCTTTTCAGCAGCGGGGGCGTGCGCTTTTCGCAACGGGACTGAAGAAGATCCGTATACTCCTGATATAAATCATTGAATGTGAATACTCCTGTTGATTAGTTTCGTTGATCGATATTTCGCGCTTTTCACAGATGATTTAAATTTGTAGACTGAAACATACCTACTTTTAACTGCCTTTAAATCTTATTGAAAATGAAAACCCCCACCAGAATTTTATTGATTCTTTTGATGTCGCTCGCCCTGGGCTGCAGCAAAAGCGAGGACGCCGACGTGAACAACCCCGACGGGGGCAAAGAACCGGAACCTGACCCCGTTGAGTTGGTTACCTACAACCTTGTAGCGGTGAACAATTCCGGGACCACAGGAACTGCGAAACTGATCCGCAACCAGGACGGCACCTCCACCATCTACATCGAGCTGACCAATGCCCCCGAAGGATTACACCCCGCGGCAGTACATTACAACAGCCGCGAAGAAGGCGGAGACATCGCCATCACCCTGAATGCGTGCGAGTGCCTGATCAGCGAAACCGTAATCACCGAACTCGACAACGGCACGGCCATTTCCTTTGACCAGCTCATGGTCTTTGACGGCTACATCAATATCTACCTCGGTTCTGAGAGCATGGACTCCATTATTGCCCAGGCCAATATCGGCTCCAACGCCTTCTAAAAGGAAGGAATATCTGAAAATTAAAAACCGGCAATGCCGGTTTTTTTTGTGCCTTATTGCGCGCTACCCTTCCATAGCCACTTATTTCAGGAAGGAGTGCCGGCCCCGGCTTTTTATGGCATTCGCCCGGTTCAAAGTGCGCATTCGTCGTTTTTTCCGAGTATTTCAAAGGACTTATGAAGCTGCATTGGGTGCTTCGAATAACTTTGGCACTGCCAACAATCTTAATGAAAATGAAAACACTCCTGAAATCCCTCGCACTCCCGGTAGTATTGCTCTTCCTGGGCTGCAGCAAAAGCGAAAGCGCCGATGTGAACAACCCGGACGCGAAAGACCCCGACCCGGACCCGGTGGAACTGGTCACCTATAACCTGACTGCCGTCAATAATTCGGGCACCTCGGGAACGGCAAAGCTGATCCGCAACCAGGATGGCACCTCCACCATCTACATCGAGCTGACCAACGCCCCTGAAGGCCTGCACCCCGCCGCCGTGCACAACAACAGCCTGGAAGAAGGCGGAGACATCGCCATTACCCTGAATGCCTGCGAGTGCCTGATCAGCGAAACGGTGATCACCGAACTCGACAACGGGGTGGCCATTACCTTCGACAAGCTGATGGTCTTTGACGGCTACATCAACATCTACCTGGGTTCCGAGAGCATGGACAACATCATTGCCCACGCCAATATCGGTTCGAATGCGTTCTGACAGGTAGGGTACCCGAAACAAAAAAACCGGCAATGCCGGTTTTTTTTGTGGTATGCAGGAGCCCCTTAAAGGAGTTGGTTCACTATGTCCTCGTCTGAGACGCCCTCGGCCTCGGCCTTGTAGTTGCGCAGGATGCGGTGGCGGAGGATCCCCATGGCCACGGCCTTGACGTCCTGGATATCGGGGGAGAAACGCCCCTCTACGGCCGCATGGGCCTTGGCCCCCAGCACCAGGTTCTGCGAGGCCCGCGGGCCGGCACCCCAGTCGAGGTACTGGTTCACCAGGTCGGAAGCCCCGGGCTGGCCCGGGCGGGTGCGGTGTACCAGTTCGACCGCATAGCGCACCACATTGTCGGTGACCGGGATACGTCGGATCAGGTGCTGCACCTCCAGAATTTCCCCCGCGTTGAAAAGCGTTTTCAGGGTAACTTCCCGGTCGTCGGTGGTGGTGCGTACCACCTCCACCTCTTCGTCCACACTGGGGTATTTGAGTTCGATGGCGAACATGAAGCGGTCGAGCTGCGCCTCTGGCAGCGGGTAGGTGCCCTCCTGCTCGATGGGGTTCTGGGTGGCCAGCACAAAGTAGGGCTGCGGCAGGCTGTAGCGCTTGCCTGTAATGGTCACTGCCCGTTCCTGCATGGCTTCCAGCAGGGCGGCCTGCGTCTTGGGCGGGGTGCGGTTGATTTCGTCTGCCAGAATGATGTTGGCGAAAACGGGCCCCTTCACAAAGACGAACTGCCGGTTCTGGTCGAGCACCTCGCTGCCCAGGATATCGCTCGGCATGAGGTCTGGGGTGAACTGTATCCGCTTGAAGTCGAGGCCCAGGGTCTGGGCAATGGTGTTTACCATCAGGGTCTTGGCCAGGCCGGGCACCCCGATGAGCAGGGAATGGCCCCCGGTGTAGATGGAGAGCAAGATCTGGTCAACCACCTCGGTCTGCCCCACGATTACCTTGCCGATCTCTTCCTTTAAGGCCTGGTGCCGGCTGACCAGGCGCTCAATGGCTGCAACGTCTGACATCCTAATTCTTTAACCAGTTATTGGCAAAGTCACAATCGCGATACCCGCCGTTGACGCTGATATACGTATCGTCGATGTGCTTGCTGATCCATTCCTTGATGGTCTTGAACTGCTTTTCGCGCAGGGCCAGGTCCTGAATCTTCAGGTAGTCGCGGGCAAAGTCGGCCTTGTGCTCGTCGTAGCGGTTGGAGACCATCAAGATCTTATAGGTCGAGGGCCCGCCACGGGGGTCCTGTTCCAGAATGGGGCGTGAGATCTCGTTGTCTTTCAGGTTGCGCACCTGGTTGTAGAGGGTGGGGTCCATCCGGGTCAGCTCAAAGTGGGTATCAAAATTCTCCGGGTTGCGCAGCAGGCCCCCCTCAAATTTCGTCTCTGTCTCGTCTGAAAAATTCCGGGCGGCCTCGGCAAAGGTATACTTGCCGTCCATGATTTGCTGGCGGATGGTGTCGAGCTCTTTGCGCACTTCTTCCATCGCAGACTGGGGTACCTCGGGCTGGATGAGGATATGCCGCAGGTCGAGCTCCTGGCCCCGGATCTTCTCGATGAAGATGATATGGAACCCGAACTGGGTCTCGAAAGGTTCGGAGATCTCGCCTTCGCGCAGGCTGAAAGCCACATCTTTGAACTCCTTCACGAACTGGGTCTGGCGCGTAATGCTGTAAAAGCCCCCGTTCGATTTGGAGCCCGGATCCTGGGAATAAAGGATGGCCTTGATGCGAAAGCTGGCCCCGTTGTCTTCCACATCGGCCCTGATCTGGTTGAGCAGGTCGATGGCTTTCTGTTTCTCTTCTTCGGGGATCTCGGGCTTCTTCACGATCTGTGCGATCTCGAGTTCGGCCCCAAATACCGGGCGCTGGTCTTCGGGTATCTTGTTGAAGAACTGCCGCACCTCTTCGGGGGTCACCTTGATCTCCCCCACGATATTCTGTTGCATCTTGTTGGAGAGCATCTGCAGCTTGTTGATCTGGAAGAGCTCTTCCCGCAGGTCTTCGATCGATTCCTTTTTGTAGAAATCGAGCACTTTTTCCATGGAACCCAGCCGCTGTTCAAATTCCTGCATATAGCGGTCGCTGGTGGCGTACACCTCATCGTCTGACACCAGAATACTGTCTTGTACGGCCTGGTGTGCGTACAATCGGTCTTCCATGAGCTTGCCCAGCAGGCCGCAACTGTTGATCTCATCTTCCCGGGCCCCCTGGGTGCGCAGGTCAGCCAGGGTCTTTTCCACATCGGAATCGAGGATCACATAATCGCCGACCACGGCGGCAATGCCGTCGAGCTTCCTTCGGGGGCCTTTCGGGGCAGGGGCCGACTCGGCCAGCTGCTGGGGGGCCACCCGCTCCTGCGGGGGTTCGATCTGGGTATCGGGTATGGAATCGCGTTGCTGGGCAGAAAGGGCCAGGCCGCTGCCAAGCAGCAGCCCCAGGATCGCCCTGTTACGGGTTCTGGTCATAGATTTCAAATTCTTTGCGTTGTATGGCTTCATTGATCAGGTCGGTCTCCAATGACCTCAGGTACGTCATTTTGCGGCGGTTGAGCAACACCTGCCTGATGGTGGGCTCAATATAGGTCAACGGGGCTATGTCGTTCACATTCAGCACGTCGATTACCTCAGCCAAATATACCCCCTGATCGTCCTCCAGTTCAAAAAATTGTGATTTTTTTAAATACTGGGCCTCATTCTCAGGGGTAAGGGGGGGTATTTCCTCAATTACCCTGGCTGCAGGCACCCAAAGGGAATCGTTGAAGTTGAGCTTGCGGAACTGCACGCCCACCGAATCGAGGAAGCGGAGGTCTTCCGGGTTGAAGCGCCTGAGCCGCCGGGTAACCTCTTCCTTGTTCAGGAATTGTTTCGGCAGCTCTATGAACCGGAGCTGAACCAGCTTTTCCTGCAGTTTGAAATTTTCCTTCTCCCCCTCGTAAAAGGCGTTCAGCTCGCTGGGGCGGATGAGGGTATCGGCCGCCTGGGCCACCAGGGCTTCCTTGTAGGCCCGGGTGTACAGGTCGGCCTGGTATTCGGCCACCAGGGCCTCGTATTCGGCGATCTTTTCAGGAGGGAGGTTGAGCTGGGCCTTGGAAAACAACAGTTCTTTCGTAGCCCAGTTGTTGATATAGTTACTGACAAAGGCGGCACTGTCTTCGGGGCTAAGCCCTTCGGCCAGCAAACCCCTCAATTCGTCCCGGTAGAGGAAGCGCTCCCCCACCCGGGCCACGGGCTTGCGATCCGGCTCTGTGCGCCAGAGGTCTTTGCACCCCGAAAGGGAAGCCAGGAAAAGCCCGGCCAAGGCCAGGGTTGCAAGAGCCCGGTACGAGAGGTTCGATTTGCGCATCGCGCAAAAATAAACAACTCCCCTGCTGCTACAACCCCGGGTGGGCGGATTAACAGATTTTTATCAGGTCCCGGGAGGGGAAAATTTGTATTTTAGGAGGGTCCTGCCGGGTTTCACGACCCCGGGCCATGGCCTGCGATCGCGGTGGGTAACCCGACTTCTTTATGGAAAAGAACGTGAAACTGATCTGGGATTTCAGGGGCCCCGACGCCACCCGGATTGCCGAACATTACCGGGTGCACCTGGGGGAAGCCCTCCCCGGGAAGGCCGCGTACGAAACCGGCACCCGCGAGGTGGGGCCGGGCCACAGCATCGCCTACCTGATCGTCCCGGAAACCGAAATGCGCACCTGGCGCGATCGCCTGAAACCGCACCGGGGCGAATACGTTGCGCCATGAGGAAGCACCGCAGCCATACCAGGGCAGGGCTTGCGGAACTGAAACAGGCGTGGTGCCGGCTCGCTTTCGCCTTCCTGCTCGCGCTCGCGTCTGCCTCGTGCACGCCGGAACCTCCGGATGAAAACCCCCTGCAAACCATTCTTGCCTCAGCCGACCCGGCCATTGCGAAGGTCATGGCCGACCCCGAAAAGTATGAGGTGCAAATCCGGTATACCCGCATTTCCAGGGAGGGCGATTCGGTCCGCTTTGCCGACTACGACTACCGGGTGGCCCCCGACCAGTACTTTTACCCGGCCAGCATGGTCAAATTCCCCATCGCCGTGCTGGCGCTTGAAAAACTAAACAGCCTCGACAGCCTTGACAGGCACACCCGGTATTACGTGGAGGGAGACACCCTTGAGAACACCTTTGAGCGCGATATCCTGGAAATATTTGCAGTAAGCGACAACCACGCCAACAACCGCCTGTTCGAATTCCTGGGGCAAGATGCCATCAACGACAGCCTGGCCTCCAAGGCGGTCGGGCCCGCGCGCATCTCCCACCGCCTCGGCGTCCACCGCGACGATGTGACCACCCTGCCCCTTATTGTCTACCGGAGTGACAGCGTAACCGTGCAATCGCGCCCGATCATCAACCGGCCCGTGCTACCCCTGCAACTCGAGGGGATCCGGAAGGGCATTGGCTATGGAGACGGGGACTCCATCGTGCCAGAGCCCTTCGACTTCAGCATGAAGAACTACCTCCCGGTCCCCAGCCTCGACGGCATCCTGAAGCGGGTGATCTTCCCGGAGAAGTTTCCGCCTTCCCGTCGCTTCCACCTCAGTCCGGAGCAGCGGGCCTTTCTGCTTGAGGCCATGCAGATCACGCCACGCGAAGCCGGGTACGACCCGGAAATATACCCCGACGGGTATTGCAAGTTCTTCCTGTACGGCGACTCGGAAGCGCCCATACCCGAAGCCCTTCAGATTTTCAACAAGGTGGGTTTTGCCTATGGGACCCTCACCGACTGCGCCTACATCCGCGATGCCCGGAACGGGGTGGAGTTCATGCTGACCGCCACGATTCTGGTGAACGGGAACGGGATTTTCAACGACAACCAGTACGAATACGACGAGGTGGGCATCCCCTTTTTGGCGGCCCTGGGCCGGGCCGTGTACGACTATGAGGAAGCGCACAAATAAAAAGAATTGCCCATGGAAAGACTCAGCCTGACCGAATTCACCCGAAAAATATACCTGAAGGCACCCCCGGAAACCGTTTACCGGTGCTGGGCAACCGAAGAAGGGCTCTGCAGCTGGTTCCTGCGCTCAGCCTCCTTCACCGACCCTTCGGGCCGGCGGCGTGGCCCGGGCGAACCTGCCGCTGCCGGAGATACGTATGCCTGGCAGTGGCACCATTGGGATGGCACCGAAGCCGGTACCCTGCTGGCCGCCAACGGGACAGACCTGGTCGAGTTTGGCTTTGCAGGGGATTCGCGGGTACGGGTCGAACTCCATCCACACGTCTCGGCCGTTTTGCTGACCCTGCGGCAGTACAATATTCCCACCGACCCCGAAAGCACGCTTCAAATCCACTACGGGTGCAGCAATGGCTGGACGTTCTGGCTCGCCAACCTCAAAGCCTGGCTCGAGCACGGCATCCATCTGGGGGAACGAGACTTTGACCTGGGCAACGACCCCATGGCCGGCTTTGAATTCGTAAATATGTAAAAGCTGGCCTACTTGGCCACGTTCACCGCACGGGTCTCGCGGATGACGGTCACTTTCACCTGCCCGGGGTAGGTCATGTCGGTCTGTATCTTCTGCGAGATTTCAAATGAAAGCTGGGCTGCCTTCTCGTCGCTCACTTTTTCGCTCTCCACGATCACCCGGAGTTCCCGACCCGCCTGAATGGCATAGGCCTTCTGGACCCCCCCGAACCCGAAGGCGATCTCCTCCAGGTCTTTCAGGCGCTGGATGTAGGAATCGAGCACCTGGCGGCGGGCACCGGGGCGCGCCCCGCTGATGGCGTCGCACACCTGTACCACCGGGGCGATCAGGGATTTCATCTCCACCTCGTCGTGGTGGGCCCCGATGGCGTTGCAAACCTCAGGTTTCTCCCCGTATTTTTCAGCCCACTGCATGCCGAGGATGGCGTGCGGGGTCTCCATTTCGGCCTCTGTGTTGGGCACTTTTCCGATGTCGTGCAGCAGCCCGGCCCGTTTGGCCAGCTTGGGGTTCAGGCCCAGTTCGGCAGCCATCACCCCGCAGAGCTTGGCCACTTCGCGGGAGTGCTGCAGCAGGTTCTGCCCATACGAAGAGCGGTATTTCATGCGGCCCACCACCCGGATCAGTTCGGGGTGCAGCCCGTGGATACCGAGGTCGATGACCGTGCGCTTGCCCACTTCGAGGATTTCCTGCTCGATCTGTTTCTCGGTCTTCTTGACGATCTCCTCGATGCGGGCCGGGTGGATGCGCCCGTCGGTAACCAGTTTGTGCAGGGAAAGGCGGGCTACCTCGCGGCGCACCGAATCAAAGCACGAAAGGATGATGGCCTCGGGGGTGTCATCGACGATGATCTCCACCCCGGTGGCAGCTTCCAGGGCGCGAATGTTTCGGCCTTCACGACCGATGATGCGTCCCTTCACATCGTCAGACTCCAGGTTGAAGACAGACACGCAGTTCTCAACAGCTTCTTCGGTCCCGATGCGCTGTATGGTGTTTACGATGATTTTCTTGGCTTCCTGCTGGGCCGTCATCTTGGCCTCTTCGAGGGTGGTCTGCAGGTAGGCCATGGCATCGGCCCTGGCCGTTTCTTTGAGCGATTCCAGAAGCTGCCCCTTGGCCTCCTCGGCCGACAGGCCCGAGATCACCTCCAGCTGCTGTACCTGGCTCTTGTGCAGTTTTTCCAGCTCGCCCTGCTTGCGCTCGTAAAACTCCTGTCTCTGGTCGAGCTCTGCCAGGCGCTCTTCAAGCTGTTCGTTCAGTTTCTTGTTGCGGGCCAGTTCGTGGCTTACCTGAGATTCCTTGTCGCGGGTGCGCTTCTCGGCCTCCGAAATCTTCTTGTCTTTGCCCATGATGACCTTTTCGTGTTCGGCCTTGAGCTCCAGGAATTTTTCCTTCGCCTGGTAAATCTTCTCCTTCTTGATATTTTCCCCTTCGGCCTGGGCGCCCTTCAGGATGGAAGCCGCTTCTTTTTTGGCCGCAGCGATGGTTTTGGAGGCTTTCCCCTTCTCGAGGAATTTGGCGATGGCAAAGCCGACCGCCAATCCGACCACCAACGCGATAATACCCATTGTTGTCATTTCCATTTTTAGTCGTTTATAAATTCAGGTGCGGCAGCGATCCCGGAACAGGTCGTCTTTCAGGACTTATCCCGGGTGCAGGTCACAGCAGCGCTGCGCCAGTGGGGGAAAGCCCTAACTGTCAGATAAAAAAAGCCCACATTGATGAGAAGTTTTGTACAAACTCCGTAATACAGGTTTAGGGCTAACAGGCTGCTCAAGGATCCTTTCAGGAAGGCTTGCTTTTACAACCTAAACTCACCCTTTTGAAATGAATTAGTGTTGAGTTTGCCAAAAAATATAGTACCAATGTGGGCAGTATCGTTTAGCTATGTAAAAGAACTTATTGCACGCTCAATTTGGAAGTTACCAGGCCCTCAAGCGAGCGGAGCCGCTCAATGACCTCCTGGTGGTCTTCCTGTTGTTCTATGCCGTGTTGTTCGATCTTGGAGGCAAACTGCAGGGCGCACATGGCAAGCACGTCCTGTTTATCCCTCACGGCATAATTTTGCTCAAACTTTTTGGCGAGTTGCTCGATATTCTTGGCCGCCTTCCGCAACCCCTCCTCCTGGGCGGGGTCTATGGTGAGCGGATACACGCGATCCGCTATCGACAACTTGATCTTGAGCCTCTCGGTCATGGTCTGAAAATGTGCATTATTCAGCTAATTGCACAATGCAATGGTCCAATTCCCTGATCAATGCGTTTATTTTGAGCTTGGCTTCTGTTTTATTGGTTTCACTGCCCAACATGGAATGTGCCATTCTGAGGGAGTTGTAACGCTCCTCCCATTGCTCGGCTGCTTTCCGGGCCTCATCACGGGCACTTTTAAGCGCCTCCAATTCCCTCTCCAGATTCTTTTTGCCCTGTTGCAGCAATTCCAATCTGTGCAGCAACTTGCTGATCTTGTTTTCGAGAGAATCTACGATTTCGACCAATTCGCTCACCTGGCAACATTCTATGCGATATCACAAAGTTAACATTCCGGCGGCGACTTCGCAATACTTTTTGCATTTAATAACCCGGGGCGCCCAAAGTGGCCCTGGGAGAGGTGCCTGATCGCCTTGCGGAACGCGATCTGCGGGAAAGGTGTTTCCAAATTGCAAGGCGAATGTGTAATTTCGCAGGGAATCCCAATGCTATGAGACACCTTCAGACTGCCCTGGCCCTGCTTTGCGCCCTGTCCCTAAAAGGGCAGTATGCCGGGCCGGAAACTGACTTCAGGTCACCCCTCGACATTCCCCTGATTCTGGCGGGCACCTTTGGAGAGCTGCGTTCAAACCATTTCCATGCAGGCATTGATATCAAGACCCAGCAACGGGAGGGACTGCCGGTCTACGCCGTGCAGGACGGAACGGTGAGCCGGGTGAAAGTGGGGGTATGGGGATACGGGAAAGTGGTCTATGTCGCCCATCCCAACGGCTATACCTCGGTCTACGGGCACCTCCAGAAGTTCGGGCCCGAGATCGAGGCCTACGTGAAGGAGCTCCAGTACCGGAATCGCTCGTACGAGGTGGAAGCCTTCCCGGAATACGGCGAACTCACGGTGCGCAAAGGGGATCTTATCGCCTATTCGGGCAACACGGGCGGCTCTTCGGGGCCCCACCTGCACTTTGAGATCCGCAACAGCCTCGACGAGAAGCCCACCAACCCCCTCCTCTACGGCCTGGATGTAAGAGACGCCACCAACCCTACCCTCGAAGGGCTCTATGCCTATCCCCTCTCGCCTGATGCACAGGTGAACCAGAGCGAGGTGCGGGTAGAAGTCGGCTTCACCCGGCAGCCGGACGGGAGCTTCCTGTCAGACCCGGTAACCGCCTCAGGCACCATCGGCTTCGGGATCAAGGCATATGACCGGCTCGATATGGCCGCCAACAAAAACGGCTTGTACCGTGTTCGCCAGCGGGTCAATGGCACCCTGATCACCGACCTGGATTTTGAACGTTTCTCCTTTGATGAAACACGCCTGATCAATACCCTGATCGACTACCCGTATTACGCTAAATACCAGAGCCGCATCCAGAAATGCTTCCGCGATGCCGGCAACCAGCTGAGCATTTACAAGGAGCTGCAAAATGACGGAAAAATCGAGGTACAGGAAGGCATGTCGTACCAGGTGGAGCTCTCCCTCACTGACCTGGCCGGGAACGAGACCCTGCTGAGGATCCCCGTGGAGGGTCGGGCCCAGGCCGCC
>CAYWZF010000043.1:0-14125 GCA_964461555.1 uncultured Robiginitalea sp.
CTCGCTCCGGTTTGAGCGGACTTCCCCTTTGGAGGCATAGGCTGCATCCCTTCGGGTAGCCACACCCCGGTCAGAGCGGTACTGCGGGCTGCGGGCCGTTACGCGTGAGTCATTCCGATAGATCCGGTCGCGATCGGCCCGCGGGGTATACCGGTATGATTTTCCGACGCTGGCATAAGCCCGCCGGGTATTGTAATGGTAGGGGCGGTAGTAGGTGTAGCGCACCGGGTGGTAGTACCTGCGGTAGGGATAATAGTTTACCATGCAGAAACCGACGGCAGGCCTTACGAAATACCGGTGGAAAGGACGGTATACATAAACCCGGTTGTACACGTTGATAAATCCGGTGTGGTAGTCATACAGCCCCCGGGGGGTATAGTAGACGTACATGCCGCCGATGCGGTAGACCAGGTTGTTGCGGTACCAGACCCTGACATCGCCTATGCGGTTGACACGGCCGTAGTAGTCGTAGAATATGGGGACATTCTCGATCTGGATCACGGCCCCGTAGTCGTCGTACTGCACAAAGGGGCTGTAGTTGTAGCCCGAGTTGAAGGTGATCCCGACCGGGCCCACCCCAACATGGGCATTTACAGCCACCTGGTTGTCGAGGTAGAAGTCAAATTCGCCATCCGGATATACGGAAAACGTGATCCCATTTTCCAGGAAAATGAAGGAGTTTCCGTAGTTGAAAGCGTTGTGCAGGGCAGCCTTTTCGCTGCTGGTTTCGGCCAGGGCGCTTCCGGCTCCGGTCAAAACGGCTGTCAAAAGGAGTACAAGCTTTTTCATGGTTTTCAAGTTTAAGTTCCGGATGCAACTATTTACATTCCAACCACTCCAAAACAAACAGCGTGCCAAAAAGCAATAAGCGTTTTTAAGCAACTGTATTACAATGTATTACGATATCAGGAAACCAGAAGAATGCTCCTGCTTGCGCAACAGGCATCACCCCCGGGGTTGAAAAACACTACCCCCCGAGCTTCTTTTTCAAATAGGCCCCGGTAATGGAATCCGGGTTGGCGGCCAGCTCTTCCGGGGTCCCGAAGGCCACCAGGTGCCCCCCCTTTTCACCCCCGTCGGGACCGAGGTCGATAATGTGATCAGCACATTTGATCAGGTCCAGGTTGTGTTCGATCACCATGATGGAATGCCCTTTCGCAAGCAGGGCCTCAAAAGAGGTCATGAGCTTGTGGATATCGTGGAAGTGAAGCCCGGTGGTGGGTTCGTCGAAGATGAAAAGGCCTTTTTCGCGGCTTTGGCCCTTGCCCAGGAACGAGGCCAGCTTGATCCGCTGGGCCTCCCCCCCTGAAAGGGTCGACGAGGGCTGGCCCAGGGTAACGTACCCCAGTCCCACGTCTTGCAGGGGTTTGAGCTTTTCGGCAATCTTTTTCTGGTTGTGCCGCACAAAGAATTCGAGGGCATTGTCGACCGTCATATCCAGCACATCCGAGATGGAAACCCCTTCGAAGTGCACTTCGAGCACCTCCTTGCGGAATCGTTTGCCGCCGCACTGGTCGCATTCCAGATGCACGTCGGCCATGAATTGCATCTCGACGGTGATCTCGCCTTCCCCTTTGCATTTTTCACAGCGACCCCCTTCCACATTGAATGAGAAATGCTTGGCCTTGTATCCGCGAATCTTGCTGAGCTTCTGGGCCGCAAAGAGGTTCCGGATCTCGTCGTAGGCCTTGACATAGGTTACCGGGTTCGAACGGGACGAACGCCCGATCGGGTTCTGGTCTACAAATTCCACGTAGCCGATGCTTTTGAACTCTCCCGTTACCTCGCTGTGCTGGCCGGGCTTATCGCCATAACCTGCCAGTTCTTTCTGTAAGACAGGGTATAGTATCTTTCGAACCAGGGTGCTCTTGCCGCTCCCGGAAACCCCGGTAACCACGGTGAGCACCTGGAGCGGGAAGCGGACATCTATATTTTTCAGGTTGTGTTCCCGGGCCCCCTTGATCTCGATATAGCCTTTGGGGGTCCGGCGCCTTTTCGGGACCGCGATCTCAAGCCGGCCGCTCAGGTAGCGGGCCGTAAAGGTGTCTGTCTCCATGATCTCGGCCAGGGTCCCGGTGGCCACCACCTGCCCGCCCAGGGTCCCTGCCTCCGGGCCTATGTCGATGATGCGGTTGGCGGTGCGCATCATGTCCTCGTCGTGTTCGACCACGATTACCGTGTTGCCCAGGTCGCGCAGGGATTCGAGCACCCCGATCAGGTTTTCGGTATCGCGCGGGTGCAGGCCGATGCTCGGCTCGTCGAGGATGTACATGGAACCCACCAGGCTGCTGCCCAGCGAGGTCGCCAGGTTGATGCGCTGGCTTTCTCCCCCCGAAAGCGAGTTCGATTTCCGGTTCAGGGTCAGGTACCCGAGCCCCACTTTCTGCAGGTACGACAGGCGGTTGCGAATTTCCGCAAGCAGGCGCCGGGCAATTTGCCAGTCGTGGGCGCCGAGCTCGAGGCCCTCGAAGAATGCGGCCAGTTCGTATACCGGCACTTCCACCAGGTCTGAAATGGATTTTCCCCAGACCCGCACGTATTCGGCTTCCCGCCGCAGGCGTTTTCCCCTGCACTCCGGGCAGCGGGTCTTGCCCCGGTAGCGCGAAAGCATGACCCGGTTCTGGATTTTATAGCTCTTCTCCTCGAGCTGGGCGAAGAATTCGTGAAGGCCCGTAAAATAGCTGTTGCCTTCCCATACCAGGTTTTTCTGGGCCTCGGTGAGCTCATACCAGGGCTTGTGGATCGGAAAGTCAAATTTGTAGGCGTGCTGCACGAGCTGGTCGCGGTACCAGCCCATGCTTTCGCCCCTCCAGGGAAAAATGGCGCTGTCGTAAACCGAAAGGCCGGTATTGGGCACCACCAGGTCTTCATCGATGCCGATGATATCGCCGTAGCCTTCACATTTGGGGCAGGCCCCGTAGGGGTTGTTGAAGCTGAACAGGTGCACGTTGGGCTCGGGAAAGGCCATCCCGTCGCGTTCAAAGCGATTGCTGAATTCGACGCGGGCCCCGTCGTCTGCAGATTCCAGCAGGCATACGCCCTTCCCTTCAAAAAAGGCAGTGTCGACGGCCCCCGCCAGGCGGTTGTAGAAATCTTCGTCCGATTTTACCACAATCCGGTCTACCACCAGTTCAAAGTCGCGGCCGATTCCTTCCAGCTCGGGGGCAATCCGCACCACTTCGCCCGCGTGCTTGATGCGGGCATATCCCTGCTTGGACAATAATTGGAGCGATTTACCCACCTCGCGGCCCTCCGGGATGTGGATCGGCGCCAGCAGCAGCAGCTTCGCTCCTTCAGGGTACTGCCTGATGCGGTCGACCACATCCGACACACTGTCTTTTTTGACCTCTTCGCCTGAAACGGGCGAGTAGGTCTTGCCGATGCGGGCAAAGAGCAGCTTCAGGTAATCGTAGATCTCGGTGGTGGTGCCCACCGTAGAGCGGGGGTTGGTGGAATTGACTTTTTGCTCAATGGCAATGGCCGGGGCGATCCCCCTGATGTAATCGACCTTCGGTTTGTCGAGCTTCCCCAGAAACTGCCGGGCGTAGGAAGAGAGGCTTTCGACGTAGCGCCGCTGCCCCTCGGCATAGAGGGTGTCGAATGCCAGGGTCGATTTGCCCGAACCCGACATGCCGGTGATCACCACCAGGCGGTTGCGGGGGATGAGCACATCGATATCCTTCAGGTTGTGAAGGCGGGCCCCTTTAATGATGATAAAATCTTTCGGGTTGGCATCGGCAACTACCGGGTTCATAGCATCTGGCATAATGGGTAAAGATACGACATGAACCCGTGAAAGACCAGGCCGGGCGAACCGTATTTCAGGGTGCCGTTTATCGGACTTTTTTTCACCCTGTCAAATTTTTTCTATATTTGAACGTCTAACCGATAATGCGCTCGCCTATAAAGCAACATTACTTTTTTGAAAATGTAACCCAAATCCATGTCGGCGGGCCCCCGGGCCTGCAGGCAGACGAACCTCAAAAAAGTAAGTTGTATGTATCTGCAGGCAGACGATTCCACGCTTGTAAAAGCTTATATTCAGGGAGACGAACGCGCCCTGGAAACCCTGATCAACCGGCACAACCAGCGCCTATCCTCTTTTATATACTCGAAAGTATTCGACCGCGAGATAACCGAGGATATCTTCCAGGACACCTTCATCAAGGTCATACGCACCCTGAAGCAGGGCAAGTACAATGAAGAAGGCAAGTTCTACCCGTGGGTAATGCGCATCGCCCACAACCTGATTGTAGACCACTTCCGCAAGAACAACCGCATGCCAAGGTATGAGAGCGGCCCGGAATTCAATGTGTTCTCCGTGATGCAGGAAAGTACCCTCAATGCCGAGAAGCAATTGATCAAAGACCAGATCGAAGCCGACATCCGCGAAATGATCAGGCAGCTGCCCGAAGACCAGCAGCTCGTCTTGCAAATGCGGATGTACCAGGATATGAGCTTCAAGGAGATTGCCGAAAACACCGGGGTCAGCATCAACACCGCTTTGGGGCGGATGCGCTATGCCCTGATCAACCTGCGCAAGCTGATCGAGCAGCATCAAATTGTTTTGACGAATTAATCGGTCTTAGATCGAGAGAGGATATCCTCATCCGGACCATATGCGTTTCTTTGGTATAAATTGTCGCATATGGAACAGATTTACTCTTCTAAACCCGATTCCTGCAAGCTGGTTACCTCCTCTGAGGATACCGTGCGCTTTTTGCTGGATTACTCCAAATCCCTCTCCATCGTTTCTTCGCGGGGTCTGACTTTCGAAAGCAACCTGAACTGATCCGGCAGACTGCCCCAGCCCGACAGGCACTCAGCCCGTTCCCGGGTTCTTCCATACCTTATAGGAGGAATCTCACATCCTTGGCAGGAAGCACCGACGCCTGCCCGGATTCCAAGGTCAAAAGCTAAAATCTGGCTTTTACATCAAGAATCCGCCCTTTTACAACATACTTTTTCCGAGGGGAGCCCCTTTGGCTACTTTAGGCTTGTGTTTGAGAAACAGGCACATCACGAATTTGAAAACCAATAGCCAAAAGTCCTGAAAAGGTCCGATTAACCGAACCAAAAGCACGCTCTCTATGGAACTACAGATTGACGACTCAGCCCTGGTAAGGGATTACATCAGCGGGGACGAACGCGCCCTGGAAATCCTGATCAACCGCCACAACCAGCGGATTAGCAGTTTTATCTACTCCAAAGTCCTCGACCGGGATGTCACCGAAGACATCTTTCAGGATACCTTTATTAAGGTGATCAAGACGCTCAAGAAGGGCAACTACAGTGAGGAGGGCAAGTTTCTGCCCTGGGTGATGCGCATCGCCCATAACCTGATCATCGATCATTTCCGCAAAAACAAGCGGCTGCCCAAGTTCGAAGGGGGAGAAGATTTCAATATTTTTTCCGTGATCGGAGACGACCAGCTTAATGTGGAGCGGCAATTGATCAAGGACCAGATCGACAGCGACCTGGGCACCCTCATCGACGAACTCCCTGACGACCAGCGCGAAGTGCTGATCATGCGAATCTATAAAGACATGAGCTTCAAGGAGATAAGCGAGTGCACCGGGGTGAGCATCAATACTGCTTTGGGCCGTATGCGCTATGCCCTGATCAACCTTCGGAAGATCATCCAGAAAAACAACATCGTGCTGACCAATTACTAAAGGTACGTTTCCGCAATATTTCGCCTGGAGTTGCGTTATTTAGTTGTAACGAACTCTAAGCATATGGAAAAAATTTACTCCGAACAGACCAATGCCTGTAAAATCATCCGGGTAAAACAGGAGACAATTTCCTTTCTTCTGCAGTATTCCCGATCTCTGAAAGTCCTTAATTATCAGGGATTCCAATTCGAATCGCATCTGAACTGAGACCTTTTGAATCAAGACCTTTTCACCCGCCTTTCCCGGCGGGTTTTTTTTTGGACGGGTGCGCCTGCAGCACCGATTTTTTGCCGATCGTTCTCGTGATAACGTCCTTTTCCAGGTTCCATCCCCGGCTTGGGCTGTATTCCCGTCCGTAATAAATGATCTGCAGGTGCAGCTTGTTCCAGAGGTTTTCCGGGAATAGCCGCTTGGCATCGCGCTCGGTCTGCACCACATTTTTGCCCGAAGACAACCCCCACCGGTACATGAGCCTGTGAATATGCGTATCTACCGGAAAAGCGGGAATGCCAAAGGCCTGTGAAACCACCACGCTGGCCGTTTTGTGCCCGACCCCCGGCAGTTGCTCAAGCTGTTCCAGACTTGCCGGAACTTTGCCACCGTGCTCGCGCAGCAATATTTCGGAAAGCCCCTTGATGGCTTTGGCCTTGGTCGGCGATAAACCAACCGGCCTGATAATCTCGCGGATCTCCTCTGTCTCGAGCTCCACCATCTTTTCGGGTGTATCGGCCCTGGTAAAGAGCAGGGGGGTCGTCTGGTTCACCCGGGCATCTGTACTCTGGGCAGAAAGCAACACGGCGATCAGCAGGGTATACGGATCGCGGTGCTCCAGGGGAATTGGTACTTCCGGGTACAATTCTTCCAGGGTGCGGATTATGAATTCGGCCTTTTCTTTTTTGGTCATTTATGTTTAATTTTATCGCTCAACATATAAACAAAAATAGCGATAGCCATGAAGACTTTGCAAGCAGGAGATAAAGTACCGCATTTTAAGGGTTTGGACCAAGACGGGAATGCCGTATCCGACACCGATTTTGCCGGGAAGAAATGGGTAGTGTTTTTCTACCCCAAGGCCGATACCCCCGGGTGCACGGCAGAGGCGTGCAACCTGCGCGACCATTACAGGGAGCTGCAGGATGCGGGGTACGCCCTGTTGGGGGTAAGTGCCGATTCCCAGAAAAAGCAGGCGAATTTCCGCAAAAAGTACCAGTTCCCGTTCCCGTTGCTGGCAGACGAAGACCGGGTAGTCATCGAAGGCTTCGGGGTATGGGGCCCGAAAAAGTTCATGGGCCGCGAATACGATGGCATTTACCGCACCACCTTTGTAATCGATGAGCAGGGCGTCATTACCCGCGTGATCGACAAGGTTAAAACGGACGACCACGCAGCCCAGATTTTAGAGCAGGCGTAAAATTCCGCCAATTGAAAATGAAAAGGCCGGGGATACCCGGCCTTTGTTTTATTCGGCGATCAGCCTGGCCTCGTCCTTTTTTGGGAGGAACAGGTGTTTTTCCCTGATGATTTTCGCAACCCCTTCGGGGAGCATCTCTTCCCACCCGGGTTCGTCGTTGACGATCTTCTTGAGCACATCGCGCGAGAAAATGTGGAGCACATCCGGGTCGTAATCGATGATGTCCATCACCTTGCCGTTATACTTGAAGAACTTGTAGAGTTCTTTCATCCGCGGGTGCACCTTGATGTTGTTGCTGGTCATGATCTGCCCGGTTTCGGGGTTCATCATGGGGTAGAGGTATACCTTCAGGTCTTTGAAGAAGAGCTTCCCGAAGGCCTCGAGGATGCCCCCGCTCAGGTGGCGGTAATATTTCTCGTCAAAGATGTCTTCGAGGTTGTTCACGCCCATGGTGAGCCCGATCCGCGCCTTGGTGTAGTTGTTGAAATACTCCACCAGCTTGTAGTATTCCGAGAATTTGGAGATCATTACCGTCTGACCCAGGGAACAGAGCAGTTCGGCCCGGTCCATGAAATCCTGTTCGTCGATCTCCCCGGAAGATTTCAGGTTGGCCAGGGTGATCTCAAAGATCACAATGGCATTTTCTTCATCGACGGTCTGTTCGCGCACAAAGATGTCGAGCGATTTCTGGAACATGTCCATATTGACCTTGGTCACGGGGCGGAAGCTGCCCCTCAGGGCGAGGATATTCTTTTTGTAAAGGGCAGCTGCCGGAAGCAGGTTGTTGCCATCGGGCCCGAACATAACGGCATCGGTCATGTCGTTGCGGATCAGCTGCAGGCTCATCAGGCGGTTGTCGACATGGGCAAAATTCGGCCCCGAAAAGTTGATCATGTCAATCTCCAGGGTGTCTTTGTCGATGTGGTCATAGAGGTACTTCAGCAGTTTCCTCGGCTTGTGGTATTTGTAGAAGGCCCCGTAAATCAGGTTGACCCCCACAATGCCCAGGGTTTCCTGCTGCAGGCGCGCTTCGTTCTGCTTAAAGCGCAGGTGGAGCACGATCTCATCGAATTCCTTCTGTTTCGGATCGAGCTGAAACCGGATACCGACCCAGCCATGGCCTTTATAGCGTTTCGAAAAATCGATGGTAGCCACGGTGTTGGCGTAGGAGAAAAAAAGGCGGTCGGGGTGGCGCTCCCGGCTGATGCGCTCTTCCATGAGCTTCATCTCGTGGGCCAGCATCCGCTGCAGCCGGCTTTGGGTCACATAGCGCCCGTCTTCTTCCATGCCGTAGATGGCATCGCTGAAATCTTTGTCATAAGCACTCATCGCCTTGGCGATGGTGCCAGACGCACCCCCGGCGCGGAAAAAGTGCCGTGCGGTTTCCTGTCCGGCCCCTATCTCTGCAAAGGTTCCGTAAATGTCGGGGTTGAGGTTGATCCGGAGTGTTTTGGCTTTGATGGAAGGAACATTCTCGAACTCGAACTCATTCTTTTGGACGGTGGCCATAACAGGATGCTTTCAATAAACAAAGATAAAAAGAAGGGTCATTCTGAGTAATAAATTAGTTATAAATTTGAGGAAAACGGACCAACGGTTGAAGATTACATTCCTAGGCACCGGAACCTCCCAGGGCATACCCGTCATTGGCAGCAAACACCCGGTCTGCCTGAGCCCTGACCCCCGCGACAAACGCCTGCGCGTCTCGGTCATGGTAGAGCCAGACGACGGGCGCGTGTACGTGATTGACTGCGGTCCGGATTTCAGGCAGCAGATGCTGCGCCACAACGTGCAACGCCTTGACGGGATTTTATTCACGCACGAGCATGCCGACCACACGGCCGGGATTGACGACATCAGGCCTTTCTTCTTCAGGCAAGGGGATATCCCCATTTTCGCCCACCCGAGGGTGGTTGATTCCCTCCGCCGGCGGTTCGACTATATTTTTGCCGATGAGAACCGGTACCCGGGAGCGCCGGCAGTAGCCGTGCATACGGTAGAGAAGGGAACCTCGTTCCGGCTCGGCTCACACTGGGTGATCCCCATCGATGCCCGGCATAATCGCCTGCAGGTATTCGGGTACCGCATCGGAGACTTTGCCTACCTGACCGATGTCAAAACTGTGGAGCCCGAAGAAATGCAGCGCCTTGAAGGGGTGGAGGTGCTGGTGGTCAATGCCCTTCGCCAGGAGGCCCACCACTCCCATTTCAACCTGGAGGAAGCCCTCGAATTCATACGGCAGGTAAGGCCTGCCAGGGCCTACCTCACCCATATCAGCCACACGATGGGGTTTCATGCAGAAGTGGAGGCCGGTTTGCCCGAAAACGTGCATCTGGCCTATGATGATCTAACGTTAACAATTTGATATGCAAAAGAATATCTACCTGTACCTGTTTGTATTTGCCGCCCTGATCGCCCTTTTCCTCGCCGTCACAGGAAACCGGAATGTAACCTCCCTCGAGCGCGACCTGGCCGAACGCGGGCAGCAGGTGCAGCACCTTGAAGACTCCCTGCGCGACGCCCGCCTCGATTTGCTGGAAATACAGTATTTCAGCCTGGAGAACAACGATGACGCCCTGGCCTATTACGACCACCTGAATCTCGAAGACCCGGCCCGGTATATCGCAGATAAACTCCTGGAAACCAATGAGCAAAAGGGCAACAACCCCCTGGTGCCCTACGAGGGGATGGAAAACGATTTCAAGATCAACAAGATCAAGGTGCTCAACCACCAATGGATCCTTGCCGATTTCTCAGACGGGAAGTACTGGGGAGAATTGCTGCTGGAATACCAGCTCAAAGACGACCTGGGCGTCGATTTTACGCTGCTCGACCACTTGCTGTATACCCGCAGCAACTAATACCTGCCACTCAGCCAGCGGCGGAAGGAAATGAAATTTTCGCCGCTCACCCCGTGCCCCACCGGGTACTCCTCGTAAACATGGCCGATTCCCATTTCAGTCAGGAAATTTGATGACTGCTGGGCCCATTCGGGCGGGATCACCATATCGACCTGCCCATGGGAGGCATAGACCTGCAGCTGGCTGTGATCGGCGGTGCGGTACCCCGGGTGCAACATGCCCGGGTCAATATACCCGCTCAGGGCGACCAGGGTGCGAAAGCGTTTCGGAAACGAAAGGGTCAGGGCGTATCCCAAAATGGCCCCCTGGCTGAATCCCAACAGGTTCACCCGATCCCTGTCGAGGTGGTAGGCATCCAGGGCCTCTTCCACGAACCGGGCAATGGCATCGCGTGAGGCCACGGCCTGTTCCAGGTCGCTCCATTTACCCCGTTCGGCGTTGAAGTTGATGGAATACCAGGCGTATCCGAAAGGCTGCAGGCGGTGCGGGGCCCGCACTGAAATGACGAACAAATCTTCGGGCAACTCCGGGGTGAACGAAAAAAGGTCTTCCTCATCGCTGCCATATCCGTGCAGCATAATCAGCACAGGGGCCGGGTTGAACTTTCCCGAGTCCGGGCGAATCAAATGGTGCAAAGACAGGTCTTCAGGGCGCATTTCAACGTATAAAGGTGAACCATTTCTGAAAATAGTGTCCCACCAGCGGTATCAGGCGCGCCTGGCTTTGCAGGGCTGCGATAAAGCCGTAGATCCAGAGAATGAAATAGCACAGATACAGGCCTGCCCAGGCGTAGAAGTTGAACCAGGTACTCAGAAACAGGGAAAAGCCCAGAAAGCTGATATGCAGGCCAAAGGCCTGCCGGCAGTGGAACCGGCCAAAAGCGTGTTTGGGCTCGGCGTTCATGGTGATGGCGATCAGGGCCCCCACCAGGGTCAGGTAGGACACCACGGCAATGGTTCTGGCTTCGGAGCTGACTTGCATCTAAAGGTTTGTTTTGGTGCCCACCACCACGCCATAGGCCTTGCCCAGCAGGGTTTTTCCCAGATACATGGAGTTCTTGGAGGTCGAAAGCAGGTCCTTCTCCTCAGGCGTGTGCTCCAGGGCCGGGTTGAAGAGGCTCAGCACGGCCCGTTCCCCTTCCTGCAACTTTACGGCGGGCAGGCCAAAGCGCTCGCGTCCGCGGGTGAGCATCTCCACGCTGGCTTCGGTGCCGAAGAGTTTGTTGAGCACCCCGAAGGCCGATTCGAGGCCCAGGGAGCCGAAAGCCGCCCGGTCGAATTCCTGCCGCTTTTCCTCAATGTCCATGGGGCTGTGGTCAGAGCTCACAAAATCGATGACCTTTTCCCTGAGGGCCTTCCTGAGGGCTTTGCAATCCTTTTCCGAACGCAGGGGCGGGAGCACCTTGAAAACGCTGTCGAATGACTCCAGTTCGCGTTCCGTAAAAAACAGGTTATGGATGGCTACGCTGCAGGTTACGTCCAGGCCGCGTTTTTTGGCCTCCGCTATCAGGGCTGCAGACCGCTGTGTGGAGACCATCGGAATGTGGAGCTTCCCCCCCGTGTACTCGAGCAGGGCCAGGTCGCGCGCAATGCGGACTTCTTCGGCCAGGGAGGGGATGCCCCTCAGGCCCAGGCGTACCGCGGTTTCCCCCTCGTGGATCTGTCCTTTGGCCCCCAATTGCGTGTCCAGCGGAAAGGACTGCACCAGCCCGTTGAAATGCTGCACGTACAGCAGGGCCAGTTTCAGCAGGTTCGGGTTCTCGACCGGGTGTTTATAATCGCTGAAGCCCACGGCTCCGGCTCCGTGCATATCGTAGAGCTCAGCCAGGTCTTCCCCCTTGGCCCCCAGGCTCAGGGTGCCCATCGGGTACAGCTCTGTTACGGCCTGGCGCGAACTTTCTTTCAGGAAGACGACATCGCCGCTGGTGTCTGGCACCGGTCGTGTTCCGGTGTTGAGGACGATGCCCGCAAAGCCACTGGCAGCGGCCACTTGCAAGCCTACGGCAATCGTTTCCCGCTCTTCGTGACCCGGCTCCCCAAAACTCACGCTTGTATCGAACCAGCCGGCTGAAACGTGGAGGTTTTCAAGGGCAAGGGTACGGCAGCCTTTGGGGGGGTCGATGCGGGGGGCGATCTGGCTGATCAGGCCGTTTTCGATCAGGATATCCCGCGATTTGCCGTGGAGTTTGGGCTGGCTCGCATCGATGATGGTGGCTGCTTTGAGTAATAGGGTCATCGCATGGTTTTTTGAAGGATCAATTCTGCCGCCGCAAACAGCAGTGCTAAAATAACAAACCATTTCCAAAGCGAGCGAATCTCCGTTTCATTTTGATAGGATTCGATCAGCGATTCCAGGTTGCTGTGCCGGGTGACCCATTGCGGGAAATCGGCATCGGGGTATACAGGCGAGCCTTCGGTGCGGGGGAAGTTAAAACTGACCATCCCGACCCTGCGCTCTGCCTGCATAATGGCGTAGTTGCCATCCCGCTCAGGCTCGGGGCCGAATTCCATGCGGGTTTTGCGCGCGAACCCCTGCTGATAGGGGATAAAGTCATAATCCGGGCTGTGCAGCCCGAAAACCTGCTCCCCGGCCAGGGGGATTTCCAGGTCAAGCGCGGCAGGGGCCCCTATAGTGTAGTACAGTTCAGGGAAAGGAAGGCTCTGGCGCGCCAGGGCATAGAGGGTAGGCACGATCAGGGGAGACTGCCTGAAGTTGCTGTGGTTCGGGTTCAGGGCCGCCGTGAACAGGTAGGTTTTGTCGCTGACTGCCAGGAAAGGGTCGCCGTTCTGGAACGAAAGCGGGGCCGAGACACCGGCCCCAAGGGTAAAATGGCTATTGGCCGAGGGGTATTCGAAATTGGTCACCTTTCCTTCAAAGACATCCCGGAACAGGGGGTGGCCAAAGGAGACCCCGGTAATGCGGGCAGGCTGGGCCACGGTGGCGCCCAGTGGAAGGCCGGCGCGATCGAGCAGCCAGCGGTTGTACGTATCGGCCCGGGCGTCTGCAGCGGGGATCACCAGGAGGGTGCCCCCCGTTTTCAGGAAATCCTGCACAGACCGGCCCAGCGATTCCGGGATCTCGGGCAGTTCGTTCAGGATCAGCAGGTGCTGGGCCTCAAGAAGGGCAAAATCTAGTTCGCGCAACCCACTGCTCTGGAAATCAAACTCGTCGGGGGTGTAGATGCGCCCCAGGTAGTCGGTCGGGCCGGGCCCCAGGCTGTATACCCTGATTTTGGGAGGGGTGGTCAGGCTGAAATAGAGGTTGTTGTCGTACCCCAGCCCTTCGTCGAGGATGCGGATGGCCCCGTCGATGGCCTCCCCGGCCGGGAGGCTGAAAATGGCCTCCCCCCGCCGGGCCCCTGTGAGTTCCGGGGCGCTTTTGGCAATCAGGGTATCCCGGTTAAAAAGGGATAGCGGTTTGATCCGGGTCGTGTCGTCAAGGCTGATTCCCACCTGCAGTTCCAGAATTTCCGGGTTGCTGCTGTTGATAAAGGCGGTATCGAGCGACATATTGGCACGCTGCTGTGGCCTGAGTGGCAAGGCGTGGATTTCAGGCAACCCGGTGGTGTCGACCTGGCTGAAATCAAAGTCCTGGAAATCGGAGATCAGCCAGATTTCCCGGATTGTCGCGGGGTTTGCCGGCAGAAGGGCCCCGGCCCGCAGCAGGAGGGAGGGGGCGTCGGCCTTCAGATGGGTGAAAGGCATGCCCAGCAGGGTTTCCTGCCATTCGGAGAGGGGCCGCTCAGGATATTGGTCGCCATTGGTCAGCAGCGCACACCTGAAATCGGGGGGCAATTGCTGCAGCAGGGTCTGAATGGCCCCCTGCAATAGGGTCGTGCCACCCTCGGGGGCCTGCATGCTGAAGGAGTTGTCGAAATAGATTGCAATGCTTCGGGGTTTCCCGGCGTCTTTCCGGGCAGAATAGGGCTGGGCAAAGGCGAGCACCAGGGCCGCCAACAGGCCCAGCCGGGCCAGAAGGAGCAGCCATTTCTTCAGTTGGCTGCTGCGGTTCGATTCGACCACCAGCTGCTGCAAGATCCTGACATTGGTGAAGGGCGTCTTTCGAAACCGGCGCAAACGCAGCAGGTGGATCAGCAGCGGAATGGCCAGGACCAGCAGGGCCCAGAGCATTTGGGGGTTCTTGAGCAGCATAGCGGGGTTTGTTAGGGCAAATATAGC